>CAMBDT010000001.1 GCA_945865395.1 Acidimicrobium ferrooxidans DSM 10331
GACACATTGTCAGAGCCTTCACCCCAGACGAATGCCTTCTTCGACTCGCGCGGTTCGGCGTTGGCCGCCAAAAACTTGTGGGCTTCAGCCGTGAATTGTTCAATGGTTATATTTGTGCTTGTTTCGCTGGCCATGACAAATAACCGTACCCGTCAATGAGGTGTTTGGTGAAAGCGAAAGTTTTGACTAGCCTGCCTCGGGTGGGTCAGCCCGTAGATGTCAAGCAAACAACCGCTGGGGTTGCTGGTCGCATTCGTTTTGAATTGAATCGCACGCTGACCGGTCAGGGTCACGAAAAGTTCACCAGCGCCAGCCAGGCAATTGGCCCGCGCCCAGCAGCCGAGTTGGCCCGACGACTATTTAATAGTGGAGCAGTTCTTGGCGTGCATGTTTTCGCCAACATCGTGACTATCGATCTTGTGCCTGGCTCGCGCGACAGTGATTTGGCTCAAATCGTGACTGACCTGCATCAATATTGGAAGCCGGGCATGAAGCCGCCAAGTGTCGAAGAATTAATGGCTCAAGTTGCCGCCCCGGCTGCGACAACCGCGCCAAGCGCCGATGGTTCAGCGCCAGAATTAAGCGCCGCCGAAAAACTCGTCCCAGCCCATTTGTTAGAGCGCAGCAGAGCCGCGCGAAGCAAGGCTCAAAAGTCATAGCCGCGCGAAGCAAGGCTCAAGCTAAATAACTTTTGACTACTGCGAACATATGTTCGCTACAGTGCAGGCATGAAGTTATTGGTGCCAAAAACCCTCGTTGCTAAACATTCATTTTTTGAAAAACAAGTTCTCGAAAACTTCGCCGTCTCTGATCAAGTTCGCCAGTTGTTGCCCGACGCAGGTTTGGTTCGTGGACGCATCGTGCGTTGCTGCGGTGACGCCGCCGCATCGCTAGCGCTTTCACTTTGCGCCCGTGCATCACAGCAAGGTTCATGGTTGGGCGTTGTTGGCGTCAGTCATCTCGGCATTTCTTGCGCCGTCGAACACGGCGTGGCACTTGAGCGCATGGTTTTTGTGCATCCACCAGAGTCGTCTCGCGATTGGTCGACAACCGTGGCCGCCGTAATCGACGGCTTCGATTTGTTGATAGTTGCAGTGCCAGAAGCGCTCTCGGTTTCTGATGCGAGGCGAGTGCAGGCGCGGTTGCAGTCACGGCGTTCGGTGATGATCATCGTCGATACTGCGACGCTTTCTCAGCCAAATTTTTCAAACAATGCGCACCCATTTCATGCTGATGTTGTTTTAGACACCGCAACAAAAAGTTGGAGTGGCATCAACAACGGCGCCGGCTACTTGCAGCAACGCCAAGTCGCGATCAAAGTCAGCGGTCGTCGAGTTGCGCGCGCACAAGAACATTTAGTCACCTGCAACTACTAAATTGCTTGCATCAAAACGCTTAGCGGTGTTGCGTTGCCTCGACTGGTCGGCAGTTGTGGCGGCGAAAACTTCGAACAGCCCGTGTGTCGTCGTGCACGGGCAACGAGTTATCTCGCGATCAGTGGCGGCGATGCATTATGGCGTTCAAGTCGGCATGCGTCGTCGTCATGCTCAAGGACTTTGTCCAGATCTTGAGATTGCTACTTATCAACCAGATCGTGATCGTCGAGCGTTCAATACGGTCGTGAGAACTATTAATGAGATAGTTCCGTTAATTGAAGTCAGCGAACCAGGTGTGATCGTGTTCGCTACTCGCGGCCCGTCTCGTTATTTTGGCGGCGACGAACCGATGGCGAGCAAGATCGTTCAGGTTTTGCGTAGTTCAATAGTCGCTGATTCGCAATTTGGCGTCGGCATCGCCGACAGTCGTCTGGCGGCCCACATTGCTGCGCACATTTCGGCGCAAAACACAGCTAAAAACACAGCTAAAAACACAGCCAAAACGCCGTTCATTGTCGAGCCAGATCAAACAAAAGTGTGGCTTGCAAAACAATCTGTCAGGGTTTTGAGCGAGTTCGCCAACATCAGTGGCGAAACAGTCTCATTGCTCGAGCGACTTGGGTTAAACACCCTGCAAGATGTCTGCAAACTTGGTGAGTCGGTGTTAGCCGGACGATTCGGCGAACTGGGCGTCGAGTTGCATCGGCTTGCTCGTGGCGACGAACAACACCCGTTGGCGGCAGTTGCGCCACCCCCAGAGCACCTGTGTTCGCGGGCATTCGAAGAGCCAATCACAGATCAACAAACACTGCTCAACAATGTGCAGATAATGGCCGAAGAGTTCAGCGATTATTTCGTCAAACACGGCGCGATTTGTGTTCGCTTGATTCTTAAATTCGAATCAGAAACAGGCGCACATTCAGAACGCTTGTGGTATCGACCTCAAGGTTTAACCGCTAGAGCGATAATCGAGAGCGCCAAGTGGCAAATCGAAAGTTGGTCGCACAACAGCGCGCTGGTTCGCGTGCAGTTGATTGCCGACGAAGTGCGCACAGACACAGCGCGCCAACTCAAATTGTGGGGTGGCGTCACTCAAGTCGATGAGACAGCTACTAGAGCTATTGGTCGGCTGACCGAGTTGTTGGGCTCAACTGCGGTTCATCTTGTCAAATGGCAGGGCGGTCGAGATCTGCAAGACAATTTTCAACTTGTTTCTGCTTCGCATTTTCAAACTAGACAAAGCGAGTTAAATGCTTCAACCGAAAAGCCAAAGTGGCGAGGTTCGTTGCCGACGCCGTCACCGAGTGTTGTCTATTCTGAGCCTCAGTTAGTGCAAGTCGTTGATAAAGATAAAAACCTGCTGCGTGTTAGCGCGCGTCATGAGTTAAGCGCCGAGCCAGTGCAACTAATAATCAGCAAACAAAGCTACAAAGTTATTTCTTGGGCTGGCCCCTGGCCGATAGAAGAAAAATGGTGGGACACCGCTCGCAGTCGACGCCTGGTTCGATTGCAAGTCGTAATCGAAAAACTTCTACCAGACGGTTCGCAACAAGTGCAAGCATTATTGGTTGCACTTGAGCACGGCGAATGGAGCATCGTCGCAATCTACGGCTAGTTCGCAATCTCGATAATTCATCAGTCAGGCGAGCGAGTATTGTTCAGCTAGTGATTTTTGATTCTGGTCTCGAATTTGTCAAGACTTTTTGTCTGCAACTAGCGAGCCACGAACCGATTGATGATCGCGAACGCGAGTCAATAAAAACTTTTTGCGAACTCGCACCAAGTCTTCGAGCCCCATTCGACGAACACAGCGACCCGACTCATGTCACCGCTTCGGCGATAGTCGTTGGCAAGCCCGGTGTTGTCTTGCATCTGCACAAACGACTAAATATGTGGCTGCAACCTGGCGGGCATATCGACTCTGGCGAGTCGATTCACGATGCTGCATTGCGCGAGGCACGAGAAGAAACTGGTTTAGATCTGCAACATTTTGGCGCAGACAAAACAAACGCAAGATTTATTCATCTCGATGTTCACCCCGGTCCACGCGGTCACACACATCTTGATGTGCGGTTTTTGTTGTGGGCAACGAACGAAATTTTCGCCCCAGCAGCAGGCGAGAGCCAGCAAGTGAAGTGGTTTAGTTATGCCGATGCATTGCGGGTTTCAGAAGATGGGGCTCGTGGTGCGATTCGCGTCGCAGAGCGAATCGTCGGCGAAGCTTTGCAGGGCAAGACGCAGAACGAGACGTGAATAATAAGACGTAAATATAGAGCGCAAAAACATCATGACTAGGGCGAACATATGTTCGCTACGCTTAGCCAAATGGGTGATTATGCAGAGTTGCATTGTCGATCGAATTTTTCGTTTTTATACGGGGCCTCACATCCCGAGCAACTTGTCGAAGCCGCGGTGCACAATCAACTGGCGGCGCTCGCTCTAACAGATCGCAACGGCCTTTATGGCGTGGTCAAGTTTGCCCAAGCGGCACGAACATTTGGTTTGCCAACTTTGTTTGGCGCCGAGCTCACATGTTCGAGTCACGACAGTCGTGATGGCGATGCACAAATCGTTTTGATTGCCGATGGACCATCTGGTTATTCGCGACTTTCTCACGCGATAACGCTCGGCCAATTGGCGGGTTCAAAGTCTGCGCCAGTTTTTGACACGGCCAAGATTGCCGAAGATCTGGCCGATAGTTGCTGGGTGCTCACTGGTGCGAGCACTGGCATTGTCAATCAAGCACTCGAGCGACACGGCCCGCAAGTTGCATCGCGTCAATTGCAAAAACTGGTTAGCGAATTCGGTCGCGATCGAGTTTTGGTTGAACTGTGCGACCATGGCGACCCACTCGACTCGACTCGCAACGATGCTCTCGTGCAATTGGCAATGCGCCACGACTTGCAGTGCATTGCAACCAACGATGTGAGTTATGCATCTTTGCGCGAACACCGTCTGGCCGTTGCGCTTGCCGCTGTCAGACAACGATCAAGTCTCGACGAGATTGATGCGCTCTTGCCACCGGCGCCGAGTGCCTATATTCGCAACGGCAAAGAACAACTTCGCCGATTTGGTCGTTACCCAGGTGTTGTCGAACTGACAACGCAAATCGCCGAGTCTTCGGCGTTCGACTTGTCGTTGGTTGCGCCAAGGCTGCCGCCGTTTGTTTGCCCAGACGGTCTTGACGAAATTTCATATTTGCGTCGCTTGGCAGAACAAGGCGCAACTCGCAGATATGGTGCTCGACCTGCAAACAGTCTCGAAGATCTTTCGCTGCGCGCTCGAGCCTGGAAGACGATCGATCACGAACTTAAAATCATCGAGCAACTTGGCTTTGCCGGTTATTTCTTGGTCGTTTTCGACATCGTGCAGTTTTGTCAGCGCTCAAACATTTATTGTCAAGGTCGGGGCAGCGCGGCCAATAGTGCGGTTTGCTTTGCGTTAGACATCACCAAGGCTGATGCTGTTTCTTTGGGGTTGTTGTTCGAGCGCTTCTTGTCGACAGAACGCGACGGGCCACCAGACATTGATATCGACATCGAAAGTGGTCGTCGCGAAGAAGTGATTCAATATGTTTTCAATCGCTACGACCGTCATCATGCGGCACAAGTCGCCAATGTAATTACATATCGTTCGCGTTCGGCTGTTCGCGATATGGCTCGAGCATTGGGTTTTGCCCCAGGTCAGCAAGACGCCTGGAGCAAGCAAGTTGGCATGCACGGCTCGTTGTCGAACCCTGACAGCACACAACACGAAATACCCGCTCAAGTTTTAGATCTTGCACGCCAAGTTTTAGACGCTCCGCGACATTTGGGCATTCACTCTGGTGGCATGGTGATTTGTGATCGACCAGTCAGTGAAGTCTGCCCAGTCGAGTGGGGTCGCATGAAAGATCGCAGTGTCTTGCAATGGGACAAAGACGATTGCGCCGCAATCGGTCTCGTCAAGTTCGATCTTTTGGGTTTGGGCATGCTTTCGGCCCTGCACAACTCGGTCGATCTAATCGCCGAGTTTCGCGACAAACAAATTGATCTGGCGATGATTCCGCAAGAAGACGAGGTTTATGCAATGTTGTGTCGCGCCGACACGGTGGGCGTTTTTCAAATTGAGTCACGCGCTCAAATGGCCACACTGCCACGACTCAAACCGCGAAGGTTCTATGACTTGGTTGTCGAAGTCGCTTTGATTCGCCCCGGCCCAATTCAGGGTGGTTCGGTTCATCCATATATTCGTCGGCGCAACGGTGAAGAACCTGTCACGTATCTGCATCCGCTTTTAGAAAACAGTTTGGGCAAAACATTGGGCGTGCCGTTGTTTCAAGAGCAGTTAATGCAAATGGCGATCGATATCGCCGGCTTCACACCCAATCAAGCCGATGAGTTGCGCCAAGCCATGGGTTCAAAACGCTCGCATGCGCGCATGCAACGACTTCGTCAGCGACTTTATGACGGCATGGCGCAAAATAAAATCGTTGGCGCAGTCGCCGACGAAATTTTTGAAAAGATGCAGGCGTTCGCTAGTTATGGGTTTCCAGAGAGTCACTCGGTTTCGTTTGCTTATCTCGTCTATGCGTCTTCGTATATTAAGTTTCACGAGCCGACGGCGTTTTATGCCGCGTTGTTGAACGCCCAGCCGATGGGTTTCTGGTCGCCGCATTCGCTGGTGCAAGATGCACAACGACACGGTGTGGTCGTGTTGGGCCCAGATTTAAACGCATCAAAAGCCACGGCGACTTTAGAGCCGTGCGACAACTCAGCCGGGGGCTTCGCGTTGCGCCTCGGCATTTCTAGTGTGCGCGGTATCGGCGACGAACTCGCAAAAACAATCGAAGCCGCGCGACCGTTTGTGACCATGGAAGACCTCGTTCGTCGTGTGCCTCAACTCAGTTTGTCGCAAATTGAAACATTGGCAACAGCCGGTGCCTATTCGCAATGCTTTGAAATATCGCGCAGAGATGCACTCTGGTCGGCAGGTGCTGTCATTCAAAGTCGACCCGAGCGCTTGGCTGGCGTGACAACCGGCAGTGATTCGCCACAATTGCCGGGCATGCAACCGATCGAAAAATCAATCTGCGATCTTTGGTCGACCGGCATTTCTATTGACGGTCATCCCACTCAATTTGTGCGCAGTCAGTTGAGCCAACTCGGTGTCGTCACTGCAAACGATCTGGCAAAAGTTGAGAACGGCTCAAAAATATTCGTCGGCGGGGTGATCACGCATCGCCAACGCCCGTCTACTTCGCGGGGCGTCACATTTTTTAGCCTTGAAGACGAAACCGGTTTGATCAACGTCATAGTTTCACAAGGCTGTTTTAAAAGATTTCGCCATGAGGCGATCAATGCTTCAGCGCTGCTTGTGCGCGGCAGAATCGAATCTTCGCAAGGGGTGGTCAACATCATCGCCGAGCATCTGAGCGAACTAAAAATTGCGACGCGCGGTGTTAGTTCAAGAGATTTTTGCTGACCCAGCCACGATGCCGAGCAACACGAATACGACGCCGGCTACATATCGCTGAATAAATGGCAAAGCCTTGCCTTTGACCAAAGTTTCACGCAATGAACTGGCGGTCAGCGCGTAAATGCCGTCTGTAATAAAACCACACGCCACGAATACGGCGCCAAGCATCAAAGACTGCAGAGCATTCGAAGATTTATCTGGGTCAATGAACTGCGGCAGAAACGAAAGAAAGAACAACGCAACTTTCGGGTTGAGAGTGTTGATAATGAAACCTTGCCGAAATGCCTGCATTTTTGTCATCGAATCTGCCGATGCGCTCATTGCCTGGGGTTGACGCGAAATCGTGCGCAAGCCAACGAGCACTAGATACGAAGCACCAAGATATTTGACAATGTTGAATGCATTTTCTGATGTCGCCAAAATTGCCGAGAGGCCGACGGTCGCCGCCAAGACATGCATAAAGGTGCCGAGTTCAAGACCAAGCACAGAGGCAAGACCAATTGATCGACCGTTGGCCACGCTGCGATTGACGATGTAGATGACGGCTGGCCCCGGTATCACCAGCAACGCGACCGATGCGATCGCGAACGAAAATAACGAGTTGAAGTCGGGCATTTTCTGTGTGCTATTCGGCTGGCTGTTCGTTTAGTTCGTCGTTGAAGCCGCGATACATCTCGTAGATTTCTTTGCATGCTTGACACATCGGCAGCTGTTTCGGGTCGCGCGATGGCACCCAAACATGACCACACAATGCTTCTAATGGTGTGCCGTTGATGCGTGCTTCGAGCACTTTGGCGGCCGCTGATTCGTCTTTCTCGGTTTTGACGATGTGGGCGACGAGTGGCTTGCCGGTCTGCAAAACATGTTCTGTTTGTTGTTCGACAATTGTGCCGGGCGCGGTCTGAGTCGTCGACGATTGCGCTGAGAACACACTTAATTTAATCATTAATTGAACAGATTCATCGCCCTAGCGCTGGTCGGATAGCAACATCTAGACTGCAAACTATGCCGATGTATGAGTTTCGTTGTCGCACATGCGACGAAGTGTTTGAAGAACGACGCGCGATGTCGGCCGCTAACGAGCCTGCCAAGTGCTCACAGGGTCACGAAAACGCAGTGCGACTGCTTTCTGTTTTCGCCTCGGTTGGTGGTGGCAGCAATGCCTCGGCAGCGCCAGCAATGCCCGCACCAAAAATGGGCGGGTGCGGCTCTGGCTGCGGTTGCCACAGTTAACTGCGACTACGCGCTAGATGCGTTATTGCAAGATACATGTCTCGCCATGGGCGACGAGGAACCAATCTGTAAGTTCGAGACCAGCATCTTGACAGCGGTTCTTGGCCATAAAAAACTGTGATGCGTCGGTTGCATCTCGACCGGCGCCTTGTCGCGAGCTGAGCAGACAAATTTTTGTCGCCGAGTCGATGCTGATTGCCGCACCGATGATGCGTTCGATTATTTGGGTGAGTTTGAGTTTTGAGTCGAACGCAAAAATGCCGACGCCACGTTGCCGCTGATCGCAGCACATCGCAATTGTTTCGTGGCGCAGGGGCCGCGAAAGTGCAAGTGCGAACACGCTGATTTTCTCTGAAAGGGTCGTGATTGGGTCGAGTTGTGCTCTTGGCACATCTGATAGAGGTGTGATTGTGTGAAGCATGTGCTCACAGTAACTAGTGGGTGTTACGCGTTTACGAAAGTCACCGCCAGATAAATCAACCCGAGACAAATTGCAATTGGTCCGACGATTTCAAGAAACTTCGAAACAATTTTGTTGCTCGGGTTCAACAAGAACAAACTGCAGATCGCGCCAGTGATGGCGCCGCCGAAATGGCCACCAACTGAGATGCCTGGTATTACGAGAGTGATCACGATGTTCAGCACGAAAGTCGTGCCGATGCCCGTTCGCATCGGGTTGATTCGGTCGTGTCGAAGTCCAACGACTGCTGCTGCCATGAGACCAAATACGGCACCAGATGCGCCGCCCGTTATTGCATCGGGGCTGATTACCAGCGCACCGATTGATCCGCCCAATAAAGATGTCAGATAAAGCAAGCCAAATCGCAGCGAGCCGATTTTTTGCTCAAATAACTGTCCGAGTTGAAATGCCAAAAGCATGTTCATCGCCACATGAAAGAGGCCAAAGTGCACGAAGCCGCAACTGATGAGTCGGTACCATTCGCCTTGTTCTAAAAATTGTCGCGAGATGACGAAATTTATTGATGTCTGTTCGAAACCCGAAAGCGACATCCAGAGATACAGCCCGACATTGATCGACACGATTGCGTTTGTGACTGGTGTCTTGTTGCCTGATCGACGGAAGTTTGGTCGAGTGGGTTTGTCTGGTCGCAAGCGACGTGATCGTTGCGGTGCTGATTGTGATGCTGATTGCGGCGCCGATTGTTGCGCGCGAGGCAACGGTGGCGGAAGTTGTGGCGGTGGAAAACTCACGAAATTATGCGGGCAAAGTTAGAGCTTCTTGGCGGTTGGCAAGAAACCATTTCACGGTTTCGTGCAGGCCGTCTTCGAAGTCGGTTGATGCGTGCCACCCAAGTTCACGCTCGGCACGAGAGGCATCTACTCGGCGGCGAGGTTGGCCATCTGGGCGAGAAGAGTCCCAAACGAGTCTGCCCGAAAACCCAACGATGCGAGCAATCGATTCGGCGGTTTCACGAATTGTGATTTCGCGATTGTTGCCCAAATTGAGAGGCTCGGTTGAGTCGTGTAATTCGCTGGCGAGCAAAATTGCGCGTGCGGCATCTTTGACAAATAAATAGTCGCGACTGGCCGAACCCGTGCCCCAAACATCGATCTTGTCGAGCCCTTGTTCTTTGGCTTCGACACATTTTTTGATCAGCGCCGGAATTACATGCGAGACATCAGGATGAAACTTGTCGCCTGGGCCAAACAAATTTGTCGGTATCAAGAATGCAAACTTCTGACCATATTGTTGGGCGTTTACTTGAGCATGCACCAGCAGGGCTTTTTTGGCGATGCCGTATGGCGCATTCGTTTCTTCGGGGTAGCCGTCCCAGATTGATTCTTCGCGAAATGGCACAGGTGTGAACTTCGGATAGCTGCAAACAGTGCCGAGCAAAATTGTTTTTTCAACTCCGGCGAGTCGCGCGGCTTCAATCGTCTGAGTGCCCATCAACAGGTTGTCGAGGTAGAGAGGCGCTGGTGCAACTTGGTTGTAGCCGATGCCACCGACTCGTGCCGCCAAATGCACGACGTGGCTTGGTTTGTGTTTTTTAAATAGTTCGAGAGCAACACCAGGAATTGTCAGGTCGGCTTGCTTGTGAGTTGGGGTGATAACCGTTGCGCCTGTGCTTGTAAATGCTTCGACCACATTGCGACCGAGAAAACCATTGCCACCCGTAACTAACACGGTGCGGTTTTTCCAAAATGTCGGTGACGAAGTTTTCACGCTCATATTGCTATTTATATCGTACGACCCAGAGCCCCATGCTGGAGTCGTGCACAGCCGCAAAGGCTTTGCACCAATTATCAAGCCGACGCGGGCAGAATAGAAGGAATGCGTGTGGCCTACTCTTTGGAACAGTGCTGGCATCGCGTGCCTGGGGGTACTGCGACCGCAGCGATTGAAGTCGCGCGAGTTCTGCCAGGTTTACGCCGCGACATTGAACTCGTGGGTTTTGCGGGTCGCCATAATGCTGAACCGCAAGGTGCCTATCAGCCGCCGATACCTGTGCAGCAACTGTCGTTAGGCGGGCCAATTCTTTATGAGACTTCGATGCGGTTTGGCTTGCCGAAAGTCGAGAGCGCGACGGGCACGGTTGATTTGCTGCACTGCACTTCGATAATTCCGTTTGCGACGAACGCAAAAATGGTCGCGACGATTCATGATCTGGCATTTTTGAAATATCCACATTTTTTTAGCCGTCGAGGTAATTCGGTGTTTCGACGCAGTCTCAAAATTTTGTTGAAGCGCGCCGATATGTTGCTCTGTTCTTCGCAGTCGACTCTCGAAGATTGCAGCGAGTTTGGTTTTTCGGGCGACCGATTGCGCCATGTTCCGTTGGGGGTTTTGGCACCGATGGTGATGACCACCCGCGAGCAGATCAAAACTCGTTATAACTTGCCAGAAAATTACTTGCTGTTTGTGGGCACGCTAGAGCCACGCAAAAATTTGTCACAGTTGATAGCCGCTCTTGAAACTCTCGGCGATTCGGTGCCCGATCTAGTGGTGGTTGGTGCAACGGGTTGGGGTGATGTATCTGAAAATGTAAGCATGTCGAACGGCGTCAAATCTCGGGTGCATTTTGCTGGGTTCGTGCAACCGGGTGATCTCGGGGCGATCTATGCATCGGCCGAAGCGCTTTGTTATCCATCGCTGATGGAAGGCTTCGGTCTGCCGATTCTCGAGGCAATGAGTTATGGCACGCCTGTTGTAACTAGTAAAGGTTCTTCAACCCAAGAAGTTGCGGGCAACGCCGCGGTGTTGGTTGACCCGCTCGACATTGACAGCATCGCCAATGGAGTGTTGCAGGCGCTGAAGCATAAGTCTGAGTTGTCGCGTCTTGGTCTCGCGCGTGCAAGCGAAATGACCTGGCAAGCAACCGCGGCAAAAACAGCTGAAGTTTATGAACAGGCAATGCGATGACAGTTCGTGTCGGTGTCAATTTGTTGTGGCTTCGCACGGGGCAGGTGGGTGGCTCGCAAGAGTATTTGCTTCGTCAATTAACGGGTCTACATGAAACCGACAACAACGAATTTGATGTGACGCTGTTTGTGCAAGCCGATTTTGCGCAACATCACATGCAGATAGCAAAAATGTATAAATGTGTTGAAGCGCCGCGTCATGGAGGCATGCGTTTGTTGCGAGTTTTGCTCGAGCAAACTTGGCTGGCTGTTAAAGCGCGAAAGTTCGACCTCATGCACCATGGCGGTGGCACGATGCCGCGATTTGCCGGTCGCCGCACAGTGTTGACGATTCACGATGTGCAGTATCTGTCGTTTCCAGAAAACTTCAGTCGCCTTCGTCTTACTTATCTGAGCAGAGTTGTGCCGCGTTCTGTGGCAAGAGCCTCAATCATCACAACGCCAAGCGAATATGTTCGACAAACGCTGATCAACAAGTTCGTGATTTCGCCAGCCAAAGTCAAAGTTGTGAGCCATGGCATTGACGGCCAACTTGGCAAGTCGGCTACGAGCGAGCAAGAGTTGCGTCGTAGATTGCGACTTGAGAACAAAGATGTATTGTTCTTGCCGGCCGTCACACATCCGCACAAAAACCACAGGTTCTTGTTGCAACTGATGAAATTGCATTGGGTCGACAAGAATCTTGTTCTGGTTTGTGCTGGAGGCAAGGGCCGTGGCGAAATCGAATTCATGCGTGAAGTTCGTCGCCTAAATTTGGACGACCGCGTTGTGCGTCTTGACAGAGTTGTCGACGAAGATCGAGACGGTCTGCTGAAACTTGCCAAGGCGTTGGTGTTTCCGAGTTTGTATGAAGGGTTTGGTGCCCCGGTTATTGAAGCGATGCAACTTGAGACACCAGTGATTGCCAGCGATTGTGCCGCATTGCCCGAAATTGTCGGCGACGCAGGGGTCGTGATGCCGCTCAATCTCAATTTATGGTCGAATGCACTCGACACTGTTGCGTTGAGGCGCGACACGTTGATTGCGGCGGGCAAAGTTCGTGCAGCGAATTTTTCGATCGCGAACTCTGGCAAAGACCTAGCCCAGGCGTATAGAGCGGCGATGTGATGTCAAAGAAATTGCGACTGATCGTGTTGTGCCCACACTTCGAGCCTGACATGGCGCCGACCGGTGTGGTGATGACACGAATCGTGCACGAACTAGCCGCACGTGGACACGAGTTGCATGTCGTCACATCGTTGCCGTGGTATCGCAAGCATCAAGTTGAGTCTGGTTGGGCAGGCGCCTTGTGGAGAGTCGAGAAAACCAATTGGGGCTCGATCAGTCGAGTGCAGCCGTTTGCAGGCAAGACAAAGAGCAATTTATTGCGTAGGGCAGTTGGTTTCGTTTTGTTTAGCTACTTCGTTGGCTTACGCGCACTATTCACGGGCAGATTCTGGCGGCGAGTCGACGGCGTATTGGCAATGTCACCACCTCTGACTCTGGGCTTGATCGGTTGGCACACGAAACTCTTTCGCGGTGGCAAACTCGTGTTCAATATTCAAGATGTGTTTCCTGACGCGGCAATTGAGACTGGGGCAATTTCAAACCAACGAGTGATCGCCGCAGCGTCTTGGCTTGAACGCGTCAGTTATCAACGATCTGATTCGGTCGTGCTGTTGTCAGATGATCTAGCCAACAACGTGCAACGCAAACTTGAACAGAAGTTTCATAAGCGCATCAAGGTGATTCCAAATTTTGTCGACACGCAGGCCATCGTGCCGATGTCGCGACTAACTAATTATCGTCGCGAACTTGGCATTGACGAATCATTGGTCGTGATGTATGCCGGAAACGTGGGTTTTTCGCAGTCGCTAGAACTGTTGCTTGAAGCGGCTCGAGTCTTGCCAGAAGTCATGTTCGTGATCAACGGCGAAGGTGCGGCGCGAAATTCTCTCGAAGCTAAGGCGAGCACGCTTAACAACGTCAAATTCGGCGACTACCAAGATGTTTCGCGCCTGAGCGAAGTGTTGGCAACCGGCGATCTGCATGTTGTGCCGTTGCGTCGCGGACTCGGCTCGGTAAGCGTGCCGTCGAAAACATATTCGATACTTGCTGCGGGGCGACCGATTTGTGCGGCGATTGATCTAGACACCGAGGTGCCTCGAATTTTGGCAGCGGCGAAGGCCGGAGTTTGCGTCGAGCCAGATAATCAACAGGCGTTTGTATCCGCAATTAAAGCCATGACTCTTGACCGTAAAAATCTTGAAGAAATGGGGGCGAACGGGCGAAAATGGGTTGAAGGCCACGCTTCGCCTCAGTCGGTTGCGCAACGTTACGAAGCCTTGTATACGCGATAAGCCTGTAGCATTTCTTGTTCGTGGCTACCTCATCTTCAGCGAAAAAAATCGCCCGTTTGGCTCAAGCCAGCAAGAACCGCAAGGGTCGCAAGGTTCGGATGCAAGGCGGTTCGTTGTTTCCGACGGTTATTTTCGTCGTCTGTGTGCTCGGTGTTGCACTAATCGCCTATGCCCGCCAGAGCCAAGAGCGAGTTAGCGCGCTCGATACCGCGACGCAGAACTACTACACGGCGTTTGGCATTTATAAGTGCGATACGTTCATCGAAAATTTGCCAGCCGCAGCCGACCTTGCCGATATTTCGAGTGTCAAGCCTGGCGCATTTATCGAGTCGGCTGGTGTCGTGCGTTGGGAGCCGCAAGTTTTGTCGGGTGAGCGACGCGCGAAGCTCGAAACAATTTTTGAACTTTACGGTTTGAAGGTGACGAATGATTCGATTCAGTTTCCAGACTCGTTGAACGGCGGCGAACTAATTAGCGAAGCCGATACGAAGTGTGGCGATAAGGCTGCGAATTTGCAAGTAGTCGTTTGGGATTCAAAAGTTTCATCGCCAAAAATTTCGATTGCTGATCTCGGCAATGTGCGTCTGACTGGCAACGGCATGGCGATTACTTTGGCTTTTATCGCCAAAGACGTCGAGGTGCCACAGCCAATCACAATTACAGACCTTGATCCGTTGATTACTGGTTAACACCAAAAAAATTGAGGTAAATCTACAAATGCACGCAGTCGTGCTAGTTGGTGGTTTTGGCACACGGTTGCGACCGTTGACGATGGCCACACCAAAGCCGCTTCTGCCGATTGTGAACCTGCCGCTACTTGAACGACTGATGGCGTCGCTGGCTCGCGGTGGTGTAACCGATGCTGTGTTGTCGCTGGGTTTCAAACCCGAACCGTTCTTGAATGCGTTTCCGTCGAATGTTTGTGCGGGTGTCAAATTGACTTATGCAGTCGAAGATCGACCACTAGATACGGCTGGTGCGATTGGTTTTGCCGCGCGCCATGCCGAGATTCATAAGCGTGGTGAGACTTTTCTTGTCGCCAACGGTGATGTGCTGACAGATCTTGATATCGCAGCATTGATTTCGTTTCACAAATCAACTGGGGCACAAGCAACAATTCATTTGACGCCAGTCGAAGACCCCTCGCAATACGGTGTCGTCGAGACAGACTCGCTAGGCAAGGTGCTTCGTTTTGTTGAAAAGCCGTCGCCCGGTGAGACAACATCGCGCAATGTCAACGGCGGAACATACGTGTTCGAATCTTCGGTGCTTGATCGGATGCCTGGAGTTGCGCCGATGTCGATCGAGCGCGAGACGTTTCCTGAGTTGGTTAAAGATGGCGAGTTGTTCGGTTATGCGACATCTGATTATTGGATTGATGCAGGACGCCCCGACACATATGTTCGCGCGAATATTGAATTATTGCAGCGCAAGAGTATCCATAAAGTTGAAGCAATTAGCTCAATGTCACAAATCGCAAAATCTGCGACCATTTCGCAAAGCGTTGTTGGTCAAGGTTGCAAAGTGGGCGAGAACTCTCAGATTGTTCGCTCGGTTTTGCTTGCAGGCGCAACTATTGATGACGATGCCGTCGTCGTCGATAGCGCAGTGATGGGTCATGTTGGCTCGTTTGCACAGGTCAACGAGTGTCTCATCGGTGTTGACGGTGAGGTCAAATCTGGCGCAGTGCTGCGCGGCGCCAAAGTTCCTGATGGGAGTTAAAAAAACTTAATGGCACAAGTTAACGGTGTGCTTGTATGTGGTGGTGCCGGCTTTATCGGCTCGCACCTGGTTGATCGACTTTTGGCCGATGGCCACAGCGTTGAAGTTGTTGACGATCTTTCGGTTGGGTCGCTTGCCAACCTCAGTGCGGCGCGTGCAGCAGGTGGCACGCTGCGCTTTCACCATCTCGACATTTCAGCACCAGAGTTTTCAGATTTAATTGCATTGCGCCGACCAACGGTGATTTATCACCTCGCACTTTTGCCAACGGGGGCAACTCGCACAAACGAAATGTTGCGCTCAGCGACGCTGTTGCTCTCGGTGCTTGAGGCGGCGCGAAGATTTGCTGTGAAAAAAGTTGTCGTGGCGTTGCCTGCCGGTTTGCTCTACGGCGAAGTGCCAGCGCGACAACTGCCTGTCAAAGAGGGTCGCAAGTCAGACCCGATGGGCGTGGCTCATGTGATGGCAAATACTTTGGTCGATCTGTTGACGGTTTACCGCGAAAGTTACGATGTCGAGTTCACCGCTCTGGCGATGACCAATGTTTACGGCTCGCGCCAACGCCCGTCAGATGGTGTCGTCGCGGCATTCGCTAGCGCCGTCGTCAATCAAAGCGCGCCAATTATTTGTGGCAACGGTCGTCAAACTCGAGATTTTTTGTTCATTGACGACGCGGTCGACGCTTTGGCGCGTTCAATCAACAAAGGTGGCGGGCTCGTAATCAACATCGGCACAGGGGTGCAAACAAACATCAAAGACCTGTGGCATCTCGTTGGTCGTGATACGACATTGCAAGAGTCATACGAGTCGGCGCGAACAGCCGATCTGCAACGAAACGCAGTGAACACGACTCGTGCAAGAATTCAACTTGGTTGGTCGCATTGGACAACCCTTGAAGCAGGAGTTAGCGAGTTGCTTGGACGAACCGTCTAGCGAAATAAATCTTCTTGCGGTGGACGCACGAGTTCGCTGATTTTCGAATCACGAAACCATTCGGCATCAACGCCCCGAATTACTGCTACTGGTATGCCAGATGATTTACCCATCACGAGTTCGGCGGCGCTTGCCAACTCATCGGCAACTGCAACTTCAGTGACTTGCATAATGCGACCCAGTGAGTCGGGTGTGCCGCGCAAGTCGACGACGCCGGCAACGCCAGCGATGCCGATGGCGACATCAGTCAGCCCTTTGCGCCAAGGTCTACCAAAAGTGTCGCTAACGATGACGCCGACATTGACGCCGAGTTTGGCGCGGATTATGTCTCGAATGCGGCGCGCCGATTTATCGCTGTCAATCGGCAGGAGAGCCGCGTAACCGCGTTCGATATTCGACAGATCGATGCCGCTATTTGCGCAAACAAAACCATGTTTTGTTTCGGTGATTATCAAATCTCCGCGGCGACGTACGATGCGCACCGCTTCTTGTTCGACGAGTTGCTTGTGACTGAGTGGATCAGAAGCATCGATCGGCATAAGCCGACCTTCGGCCTTTGAGACTATTTTTTGGGTAACGACCAAAACATCGTTATCTAACAACGGCCCATTTGGTTCTTGGCGACAGATGTCGGCGATGACTTCGCCAAGTTGATCTTTGGCCGAGATCTCGCCAATGCCTTCGACGCCCCAAATTGTCAGTCGGCTCATTTCTGATGATCTTTCAAAGATGCGAGTGCAGTTCGTGCAAGCGCGGCACTAATTTTAGGTTCAGACATAATCGTGTTGGTCACGATGCAGCGCATGCCGAGCGATTCAATTGCGGGCTTCAGGCTTGCGTCCACATCATCAATGATAAGAGTTGAGGCGATTGATGAATACATTCGCGCAACGCCAAGCGCCGATGACTCGTGGCCAAGTTCTTTGAGCATGCGATCGGCAGGTCCTTTGATTGCGTGACCACCGACGATTGGCGAAATTGCAACGACTCGATCTCTGATCTTGCCGAGAGTCGTATCAACGCCGTTGAGCGCACGAATCGGCCCGATCGAAACGATCGGGTTGGAAGGCGCAATCACGACTGCATCAGCGGTTGCTAGTTGCGACAATGCATTCGGCTTGGCGTTCTCGATGCCGACAAATCTCACCGATCGCACCGCAACGTCGTGTTTGTACTTGACGAAATATTCTTGAAAGCCAATTTGCTCGCCAGTCTTTCCGGCGATGCAATCTTGGGCGAGTTCAACGACCGTTGAGACAACTTGATTAGTCATCGGCACGATTTGTTGCTCGATAGACCAAGCGGCCGAAATTTCTCGGGTGATCTGCCACGCATCGGCGCCTTCACTTCTGCGCGCGGTTCGATAAAAGTGCGTCGCGAGATCTTGATCACCGAGGTTGAACCACTCGGGGGCCGCGACCGAATCGGCTGGTCGCACTTTTGCATAGCGCTGCAAAGACTCCATTGCGCGCCATGACTCGTTTGTCAAACCCCAACCTCGTTGTGGGTCAATTGCATGGGCGAGCGTGTAGATCACCGTGTCAATGTCTGGCGAAATATTTAGACCGTGAAGCACCGTGTCATCGCCGGTGTTGACCAGTGCTGTCGTAAGTTTTGGTGAGTGAACTTGGGCGAGGCCGCTAAGAAAGCGCGCCGCGCCCACACCACCTGCAAGAACAACAACTGATAGCGAACTTTTTTCTGCATTCACAACTATTGAGCGTACGGCTTCATGTAGATGGGCGCATTTTTGAAAGTTGTATGGCTACAGAACTCTCGCAATCGCGTTTGCCACTAGATTGAATGGTCGTTATGGCAAGAGCGCTAATCACCGGCATCACAGGACAAGACGGTCGCCATCTTGCCGAATTCTTGCATACGAAAGGTTACGAAGTCTTTGGTCTCGTCAAGGGACAAAATAATCCGAAGGCCGAATCGATCCGCGACGAGTTTCCGTTTGTTCAACTTGTGCCTGGCGATCTTGCCGATTTTTCAAGTCTTGTCAGCGCGCTCGAAATGTCGCAGCCAGACGAGGTTTACAACCTGGGTGCAATTTCGTTCGTCGCGATGTCGTTTAATCAGGCTGAACTAACGGGCAACATCACCGGACTTGGCGTGCTGAGAATGCTCGAGGCGATTCGTTTGGTGGGCGGTGCGCGCAAGAACCCGATTCGTTTTTATCAGGCGTCGTCGTCTGAAATGTTCGGCAAAGTGCGCGAAACCCCGCAGACAGAGATGACACCATTTCATCCGCGGTCGCCATATGGCGTGGCAAAAGTTTTTGCCCACGACATCACCGTCAACTATCGCGAGAGTTACGACATGTTCGCCTGTTCAGGTATTTTGTTTAATCACGAAGGACCACGACGCGGTCTCGAGTTTGTCACCAGAAAAATCACCAATTCTGTTGCGCGCATCAAACTCGGCGTACAAAGCGAACTAGTTCTGGGCAATCTTGAAGCCAAGCGTGACTGGGGCTATGCGGGCGACTATGTCGAAGCGATGTGGATGATGCTTCAACAACCAAAGCCTGATGATTTTGTCGTCGCAACAGGCAAGAGTCATTCGATCGAACAATTACTTGAAGTTGCTTTTGCGGCTGCCGATCTAAAAGATTGGCGCCAGTATGTGCGTCAAGACCAGCGGTTTTTCAGACCTGCTGAAGTTGATTTGTTAATCGGTGACGCCACCAAAGCTAAAACCAAACTTGGTTGGCAACCCAAAGTTGGGTTCAACGAACTCATCGAGATGATGGTTCGACACGACATCGATTACGAAACCAAACGCGCCAAATAGCGCAATAGCGACCTGAGACTAAAAGCGAAATAGATCAGCGCGACGGCCGAACTTACAACTAGAGCCACTTCGACGCGCAAGAAGAGATCTTCGCTGACGAACCAAGCAGAGGCGACGTAACTCACGAACGCCAAGACCCAACCCAAAGCAACGTGTCGATGGCCGCGCAAGGCGATAACTGCTTGGGCAATAGCAAGGGCCATCATGTAGATACCACTGGCGAGCGCCAACAGTGTGAGCGTTCGCCGATCGATGCCACCGCCATAGACCAGATCTAAAAAGAATGGGCCAAACAAGAATGCACCGACGGTGCCGATCACTCCGACGCCAATTACGAGCATGACTAGTCGGCGAAACCCGACTTTGAATTCGTCCAAATCGCCGCGGGCGGCAAGTCGCGTAAGCCGAGGTAGAAGTGCGGCTTGTACTGCTTGAAATAAAAACAGCGGCACTCTGGTCAGAAGAACTGCGTTACCAAATTGGGTGACGCGAACTGCATCGGATTTGTCGCCGAGCAAGTCAACGGTGATTGGCCCAGCGTTGACTAGTGCGGCTGCAAAGATTGATCCACCCAGAAGCCAGACGAGATTCTCGGTGATTTCTGACCACGCGGCAGGTGGACCGGGGTCGGTGCGAAGCTGACCGGCAAGCACAATGATCATCACTCCGATAACTGGCGTGATGACAATGATTATCGAATATGCAGAAAGTTGTGTGACGCCAGCAATCAACAAAATCGTGCAGGCGACGACTCTGATCGCGCCATCTGACCCGACGATGAAACCATACGCAGAAAATTTGCCCAAACCAGATGAAAGACCTTTAGTGAAATACAACATGCCATATGTGACTATGGCGATCGCCAAACTTGCGGTGATGATTGCATGACCTTCGAAAAGGTTGTCATTGATGACAGGTGAGAGAACGAGAATTAATACGACCAAAAAAACGACGATCATGCTGCACAGCAGTGCTACTTTTTTTACCACTGGTGCCGTGCCTTGTCCTAGTGCTCGGCGGTGCGCAATGGCGCGGCTTAGTTCTTGCTCGACAGGCAAGAAGAAACCGGGCGCAATCGCAAACATCACAAACCACAGCGACACAAGAGGTTTGAATTCTTCTTGTCCCAATGCTTGTTGACCGATTTTGAAAAATATGTAAATCGTCACACCGGCGATCAGCAGTCCTATGCCAATAGAAATAGTGCCCTCGGGAATAGCGCCGCGCTTTTGTTCTGTCGACAACGACGAATTAGCAGATTGCTGCGACATTGAGATCAAGGTTAGTAGTTTGTCTCGAATTAGTAGTCTTATTGCATCGTGAGTAATGAGTCGATTAAAGAGTCGCAAAGCCAAACGGTTTCTGCACCCCTAGTCGTGACGGCGATGGTCGTGCACCAGCCGGGCGCATGGTTTGACGAAGTTCTTGCGGGGCTGGCAAATCAGGATTATCCGAATATCAGCAACGTTTTTTTCTTGACGACCACCTTTTCTGACTCTGGCGTCGACACCAGCAACGCCAATTTACTTTCAACAAGAATTACCGACACGCTGCCAAACTCGGTCGTTCGAATCGTTGAAGGCAACCCTGGCTTTGGTCGAATGATCAACGAATTGCAACGCATCGTCGAAGGCGATGGTGGGTTGTTTTGCATCATGCACGACGATGTCGTCTTGAACCCGAACACCGTGCGAACCTTGGTTCAAGAACTTTTCATCTCTAACGCTGCGGTCGTTGGACCGAAACTTTTGCAGTGGGAAAAAACGACCATATTACAGTCCGTGGGTTTCGGCATTGATCGTTGTGGCGAGATCGACCCATTCATTGAGCAAAACGAGCGTGACCAAGAACAACATGACTCGGTGCGGGACGTTTTCTTTGTCAGTTCGGCGTGCATGCTCGTGCGCTCGGATTTGTTCCGTGAACTTAATGGTTTCAATCAAGACATTTCATTTTTTGGCGAGGATCTAGATTTTTGTTGGCGTGCGCATTTGAGTGGTGCTCGTGTTCTTGTGTCACCGACGGCCGTAGCGAGGCACTTGAATAGTTTTGAAACTCGTTCGCCACATTTGGTTTCGCGGGCAAGTGTTGCTAGAAATCGCGCACGAACCGTGGCGACGCTGACGAGTCGTTGGCGACTGCCATTTGTTTGGCTGCAGATGTTGCTGACTTCGGCTATTGAGACAATTCTGGGTGTATTCACCGGCACTTTTCGTGAATCGTTAGCGAGTGTTCGTTCAACCGTTGCACTAGTTGTTGATGCTTCATATATTTGGCGAAGACGACAACAAGTTCGACCCTTGCGTCGCGTGGCTGCGAGCGAAATAGCAAAACTTCAAGTGAGGGGCTCAGCTCGATTCACGAGGTTTATTCGCCGCCGCCGAGCACTGGCGTCGCGAGAGATTGCATCCTTGGTTGAAACCAAAAAACGTTGGAAGCAGAGTTCGACGCGAACCGCAGGCACAACACTCTTAGTCGTCACAGTCCTGATACTTCTCGGCAGCAGAGAAATTATCACCGACTCATCGCGAGTCGTAGGCGAGATGTTGCCGTTTGAAAATGGATCAGTCTCGACTAGTTCAATCTTGACGAATTTCCTTTCGGGTTGGTGGTCGAGTGGTTTTGGCGAAGCGTCTGCTAACCCAACGGGGCTTGGACTAATCGCACTGGCATCGTTTGTGTCTCTTGGCAATCTCGCTTTGTTGCAAACTTTGATGATCGTCGGGTCGCTATTCATCGGCTTAATTGGCATGTGGCGACTTTGTGGTGCATTTGCCAACACTCGGGTGCGTCTCGGTGCTGCAGTTGTATATGCGGCTTTACCACTTTCGTATGATGCAATTTCGCGCGGGCGGTTCTCGGTGCTGATCTGTGTCGCGGCTGCGCCGTGGTTGTTTGACATTCTCAATCGATATCAAGATGACAAAGATCAGAGCTTGGTTCGCCGAACCCAACTCGTGTCAGGTCTGCTCTTGATTCTTGGTCTCGTGTTTGCGTTTACACCGAGTATCGCGATTTTATTTTTGGTTATTGCCTGCCTTTGGGTTTTTGCATCGTTCTTGGGCGGTGTTTCTGCCAGAAAGCTCTTAACGACTTCGTTGGTCGGGTTGACGGGGCTTGTCGGCTCGGTATTTATCAACCTGCCGTGGTCGATGCATTTTGTCTCAAGCAATTGGTGGCAACTTCTAGCCGGAGATCAAGGTGTTGCCGATCGAAAAATTGGTCTCAGCTCACTGGCTCGACTTGATCTCGGTAATACGCGTGGTGGATTTTTGGTACTAGCTGTTTATTTCTGCGTTGTTTGTGCTTTGATCGTTGCCGAGAGTTGGCGCAGGCTGTGGGCAATTCGTGCAGCAGTGCTCGTTGTGTTTGGTTTGTTGTTTGTGGTTCTAGACGATCAGGGTGAATTACCATTTGCGCTTCCAGAGCCTTCGGTGATGCTGACGCTCGTTGCTTGTGGCTTGGCCTTGGCCGTGGCGACTTGTCTCAGCGTGTTTGCCGAAACGAACATGAGTCGAACATCGGACTGGCGCCGCTCATTGAGTTTGCTAGTGCCAATCTCTATCGCGTTGACAGTTGCTCCGACGTTGTTGAGTGTCACGGATGGACGCTGGAATCAACCCGAAACTTTGGTGCCACAGTTGCTTGAACAGTTGCCCGACAATCCAAAAGAAGGCAACTATCGCACCCTCTACATCGGCGATCGTGACTTGTTGCCGGTCGCTACAAACTCGGTGACTGAAGAGGTTTCGTATGGTGTCGCAGACGACGGGGCTGTCAACTTCAGTTCTTATTGGGCACCTCAAGAAACTGCGATGAATCTTGCTGCAAAGCGTGCGCTTACCTCGTTGGTCGCAAACGACACGATTCGAATTGGTCGCCTGATTTCGTCACTTGCAATTCGTTATCTAGTTGTGCCTCTTGGCAACTCACCATCGACGACAGACACAAACCTTGTCGAGTCTTTGTCGAATCAACTTGACTTACGCCGAGTTTATTTCTCACGCGACTTGGTGATCTTCGAGAATGTTTCTTGGCTGCCGATAGTCAGCGTGCTTAATGAAGAGTCATCTGTGGCGAGCGAACAAGCAAGTGACATTGCTCTGACGAGCCAAGAACTGAAGTCGACGACCCCGATCTTGGTTGACGAGAATTCTGTGGCAGCCAAGCGTGTCAGCAGCAGATTTTCTGGTGGAACAGTTCATGTTGCTGTGCCATTTGATTCGCGTTGGCAGCTGGTGGTCGACGATGCGCAACTTTCACCGCGTGTGGCTTTTGGGTCTTCAACGGCTTTTGATGCGCCGATTGCAGGTGTCGTCAGCTTGCAATATAAGACTTCACCGTTGCGCTATCTATATCTAGTGTTGCAAGCTTTGGTCTGGCTATGTCTTTTGATGCTTGCAGCCAACTTTTCGCGGTTCCGTCGGAGCATTCGGCAAACTGAAGCCAAAAGTGTCACCCTCGTGTCTGACTCATCGCGACCAGAACAGAAAATAGATATGGCATCCCGATGAAAAAGATTGATTGGCGTTTCGCCCTGACACTCTTGATGGTGCTGAGCGCTTTTGTTGCATCAATTTTTATTAATCAACTTGACGATGCAGAACTTCAAACGAGGTCTGAGCAAAGATCTGAAAATATTTTTGGTTTGTCTTCAATGCCCGGCGTTGCGGGCAGTTCGCAAGTTTCATCTTCATGGTTTTGCCCTGGAGTGCCCGGTCTAGAAAAGACGGTGACTAGTGAAATAATCATCGCAAACTCTTCAGATATCCCGATCACCGGCAAAGTCACTTTCTTGTCGAGCGATAAACCTGCGGCCGCGGCACTATTGGTTGTTCAGCCGTTCACCCGCAGCGTGATCGATGCAACCGGTGGTCGCAAGAGTAAATACGTCAGTGCGATCATTGAACTTGATAATGGTGGTGCGGCAGTAGAGCAGCGAATAATTCACCCGGCTGGCGACTCTGTTTCATTGTGCGCAAACAAGCCTTCCGATCGTTGGTTTTTTGCTGATGGATTCACCGGTTCTGAAAGCTTGTTTAACATCTTGCTGAGTAACCCGTTTCCAGATGCAACGGTTGTCGACATAAGTTTTGTCACCGGCGACGGCAAACGCGAGCCGGCTTCGTTGAAGGGGGTGATCATCGAGCCCAAGAGCGTTTTTTCGCTGTCGATGGGCGATCAAGGTGCGCGCAATGAAATAGTTCTGGCAGTTTCGATTCGTGCGTCATCGGGGCGATTTGTGGCAGGCAAACTTCAGCATTTTCTTGGTCGGGGTCGTCTTGGTTACTCAACTTCGCTTGGTGCTGCGTTGACAAGTCGTCAGTGGTGGTTTGCTGGTGGTCAAAAAAATCTCGATACGGACGAACAACTCGTGGTTTTTAACCCAACTGATAGAGACCAATCTGTCAGTGTCGCGTTTTTAACTGGTGTAACTGACGAGATTTTTCGCGAGCCGCTTCTATTGACGATTCCTGCCGGGCGAGTGACGACTTTGGCAACTTCAAAGTTGCCGGCGATCACCGACGGTCGATACGGAATTGTTGTTTCGAGCATCACTGACGACTTTGTAGCCAGTGACCAAGATTCATCAGATGAGTTTGTGGTTGTCGAACAGGTCGTTAGTCGTAAGTTAGATAAAAAAACGGGCACGACAACAACTTTTGGTGCACCTTTTGGTGCGCCTTCGCGAATTTGGACGGTGCCAAGCGGGGTGCCAGTTTCGGGTGGTTCGATAATTATCCTTAATACGACTTCATTAGTGACAACGATAAAAATCTCGACAGTTGGACCTGCCGGGTCGGTGCCGATCGACGGCTTCGAACAAATTCAGTTAGGTGCGGCGGCCATATTAGAAGTGAAGATTCCGGCGACGAGTGCCGACTTGCCAATCGTGGTTGAGGCGGACAACGAAATCGTTGTGCAGCGAGAGATAACGCGCGGTCACGAACTTGTAGGTGTTTCAAGCGTGCTCGGCTTGCCGCATCGATCGACGGGCATCACCGTTGTGTTGGGCAAGTGATGCGCACGATTATTGCGTTTGCGGTATTGCTGATCGCTGGCGTAACAAGTCTTTTATTGCGCCGCCGCAATTCTGACGCGCCAGCCCAGGTGCAAGGGGCAGTGCCGCATCAGTTGAATTGGCATGACTTTTCGGTGGCAGATAAGAGTTGGTTGGTTGCGGTATTTACATCGTCGACTTGCGATGCATGTCGTGATGTCGCGACGAAGGCTTTAGTGCTTGAAAGCAACGAAGTGGCGGTAAAAATAATCGACTTTCTCGACGAGCGCGATTTGCATAAGCGATATCAAATTGATTCTGTGCCGACAACCGTGATCGCCGACATTCACGGTGTGGTCAGGTTTGCAACTATCGGGCCCGTTACGGCAACTGATCTTTGGGCAGCATTAGCAAAGTGTCGAGACCCACAGGTTGATGTGCCCTCGTGTCGTGACGCTGACCACGAGCACTAACAAATTTAGTTTTCGGTAGTTTCGCTAGTTTTTCGCGTCACGCCAGGCGATGGCTCGACAATTTGTGGTCGGCCGAGGCCTTCTTGAACCAAACGAGAGACGGTTGCGCCGTCGATTGTCTCTTGCTCGAGCAGACTTTGGGCGACGAGGTCGAGACCAGCGCGATTTTTTTCGAGCAACACCTTGGCTCGGGCTTCTTGTTCGCGCAAGATCAAACCAATTTCTGAGTCGATCATGCGTGCAGTCTCGTCTGAATATTCGCGACCGTTAGTCATCAAATCTTCGCCCAGAAAAACTTGTTGTTGCGAACTCCAGGCCATAGGTCCGACGGCATCGCTCATGCCCCATTCGCGCACCATGCGGCGGGCGATCGAAGTTGCTTGTTCAAGGTCGTTGGCCGCGCCACTATTCAGATGTCCAAAGACGATCATTTCGGCGACACGACCGCCCATTGCTTTGCAGATCATGTCTTTGAAATAGTCGCGTGAATATGTATGGCGTTCTTCTGGAAGTGTCCATGTGACACCGAGTGCCATACCACGCGGCAAAATCGTGACTTTGTGTAGCGGGTCGCTGTGGGGCAGAACAGTTGCAAGCACAGCATGACCACCTTCGTGATATGCAGTTGCTCGCTTTTCTTCGGCGTTGAGAATCAAACTTTCACGACGGGCACCCATGATCACTCGATCTCGAGCGTTTTCGAAATCGATGTGTTCGATCACTTTTGATCCGCGTCGAACAGCGAGCAACGCCGATTCATTGACCAGGTTTGCGAGATCGGCACCACTCATGCCAGGCGTCGCCTTGGCCATCGTGTCGAGTACGACATCGGTACCCATTCGCTTGCCTTTTGAATGCACGGTGAGAATTGCAAGACGCTCTTCGCATTCTGGCAACGGCATGATTACTTGGCGATCGAATCGACCCGGGCGCAACAGCGCGGCATCCAAAATGTCGGGGCGGTTTGTTGCCGCCATCACGATGACGCCTTCGGTAGTTTCAAAGCCGTCCATTTCGGCGAGCAACTGATTGAGAGTTTGCTCACGCTCGTCGTGACCGCCACCAAGGCCGGCACCGCGCTTGCGACCAATTGAGTCAATTTCGTCGACGAAGATAATTGCTCGACCCATTTTTCGTGCCTGTTGGAACAGGTCACGAACTCGGCTTGCACCGACGCCAACGAACATCTCCATGAAGTCAGAACCAGTGACTGACAAGAAACCCACACCGGCCTCACCGGCAACCGCACGAGCGAAAAGCGTTTTACCAGTGCCAGGAGGGCCGACCAAGAGCACACCCTTTGGCACGCGAGCGCCGATTTCTTTGAAGCTTTCTGGCATCTTTAAGAAATCGACGACTTCTCGAATCTCTTGCTTTACACCTTCGTAGCCGGCGACGTCGGCGAAAGTAGTTGCAGGTTTGTCAGCGTTGTAGTCTTTGGCGCGACTTCGACCAATCGACATGATGCTGCCGGCTTGGCCCATTGCACGCTTTTGCATCCAAAAGAAAAAGCCCATGATCAAAATGAATGGCAACAACAGCGGAATCAAATTTGTGAAGAAGTTGCCCTGCGGGGTCGAGTAGTCGTAGTCGACGCCTTTTTCTTTGAGCAAAGTTTCATCCGCGTCAGATAGAGCGACTGCACCAGTCGTGACGAACTCGCCACCATCTTTGAGCGTGCCGCTAATTTGGTTCGACAGGTTGTTGATCTCGACTTGTTTGATTTGACCTTGTTTGACGAGTTCTAGAAATTCGGTGTAGGTAAATTTTGTTGCCGTTGAGGTTGGCCAAATTCGGGGGCCGGCGATCAACAGAACGACGACGGCGACGATCGCCCAAGTTGCCCAACGGGGCATGCTCGGCTTGTCGGTTTCGCTCTTGACATTTGATTTAGTTTTTGAGGTCTTTTTTGATTTTTTGCCGAGAAATTTTACGGGCTTCTTGCGCGCAACAGGCTTGCGTTTTGATGACGAAGGCTTTGCTGGTGGTGGTGGAGGTGGGAGTTTGGTCACGGTTTCAATGATACGACCCGATACTCAGAGTGCACAAGGTGATTGTTTGACAGTTGCACGCTTCGAAATCCACTGTGGCAGTCGTCTCATCAATTAATGTAATTGTCATGGTTCGTCGTTGTTCACGTTGCACATGCAATGAACTTGCTTCAATAACTTTGACTTACCAATACAGTCGCGCACTTGTGTGGATAGACGACCTGACTGCTGAGCGAGATCCGCATGCATACGACCTGTGTGATCGACACGGTGTAAAAATCACGGCTCCGTCTGGTTGGAGGCTTGAAGATCGCCGCAACCGATTTAGAGTTGTGATGCCAAACCGCCTAGCGGGATGAACCCATCGCCTTGGGCTCCGCCGTATGGTCAGGAGCCGGCAGGTTTAAAGAAGTTTTCGATAAAAGTTGCGGTATTCGCATGGAGTGCAAGTTATGCGGTCGCGCTAGTTATAAGTTCGGCGATTTTGGTTGCGACCGACAACTCAGATCTGGTTGCTGGCCAAGAACCAAAATGGTTTCTTGGTGTTTCGGCGCTCGCTCTCTGGTTGCCGTACGCGATTGGTTTATATTTAATTTCGAAAAAGTTTGGCAGTGGAGTTTTTTCGAAAGACTATTTCTTGATTTTTCGCAAAATCGATCTCTGGGGTGTGCCGATTGGTGTGGCTAGTCAGTTGCTGTTGGTTGGGTTGGTGACTTGGCCATTTCGCTTGGCGTTTCCCGAAAAGTTTGCGCCCGAGCTTGTCGAAAAAAGAGCGCGAGATTTGTTTGACAACGCCACTGGTGGTTGGCTGATCGTTTTGATCATTGTTGTGGTTTTTGGTGCGCCATTCGTCGAAGAGTTGGTTTATCGCGGATTGATTCAGTCGAGTTTGGGCGGTCGTTTTAGCGGAATCGTTGCAATGGTGATAACTGCAGTTTGGTTTGCTGCGGTGCATCTGCAACTTGTCGAGTTTCCGGGACTGTTGGCGTTCGCCCTTGTTTTGGGGTACTGCTTTTATCGCACGAAGCGACTCGGCATGTCGGTAATTGCCCACGTCGCGTTCAACGCAACAGGCCTATTGCTTGTTGCGACACTCTAGAAACTCGTCAGTTGCCCACAGGTAGAGTTTCTCTGCAGTGAAACAATTTTTTTCTAGGCGTTGGTCTGCTGAGCAAATTACTTCAGCAGCAGTAGTCGCTGGCTCAACACTGATGTTGCTGATGACGCTGCACCCCGAGTTGATTTTGCGCAACAACACGCCAACAGGTGGCGACATGGGCGCACATGTATATGGCCCTGCGTATTTGCGAGATTTTTTGCTGCCGCATTTTCGACTCACCGGTTGGAGTAACGACTGGTACTCGGGGTTTCCGATGTATCGCTTCTATATGGTTGTTCCGGCAATCGCAGTTTTGCTTGTCGATCTGATTTTGCCTTACGGCATCGCGCTCAAGATGATTGCGGTCTTGGGCATCTTGACTTTGCCTGTTTGCACTTGGCTGTTCGGCAAGTTCGCAAAATTTTTGTTTCCGATTCCTGAATTGTTGACTCTTGCATCGGTCGTTTTTTTATATGACGAGAGTTTCACGATCTACGGTGGCAACATCGCATCGACCATGGCGGGTGAGTTTTCGTTCTCGATTTCGTTGTCGTTGGCGGTTTTGGGTTTCGGTCTTTTGATTCGCGCATTCAGAGAACATCGCGGCAAAATGATCACTGCTGTTGTCATCGCCTTGAGTGCGCTGAGTCACGGCATCGTGCTGTTGTTCGTTTTTGGTGGCGTCGTGTTGCTTGCGGCAGTTTGGTATGAGCGCCGAAGCACAATTACGGCGACGACAGTTTCGATTACGGCGGTGCTGCTTTCGTCGTTCTGGGTTTTGCCTTTTTTGACTGGTCATGCATATATGACCGACATGAAATACGAACCTCGACCGAGTGGTGCGAGCGATTCGTTCTGGAGCATGTACTTTCCGTTAACGACTTTTTGGGATGTAGTGATAACCGGTTTTGCGGTCATTGCGTTTGTGCATTTCATTAAGACTCGAAACCGCGCCGGCATTTGGATGGGCGTGTATTGCGTGGTGTTGGTATTCGGTGTTTATGTAGGTCGCGAGAGTCTGCCCGTGATCGGCCTGCTATGGAATCCACGGTTGTTGCCGTTTCTTTACTTGTTGCGTTACTACATGATGATCATCGGTATTTATCAAACTGCAGTTTGGCTGGTGGCGTTTTATAATTTGCAGCAGCTTGGTCGTAAAGCGTTGGTGCAGCAATCTGTTGAAGACATAAAACCTGTCGAAGCGATCAGCAGTAACCCAAAATTTAATTTGTCGTGGATAACGGCGTTCACCGTTTTGGTTGTCGGAATAATTGGCTTTCGATTTCAAGAAATGCCTCTCGGCAAACTCACGACCAATGATGCGGGCGAGACTATATATAGGTGGGGATTCATCTCGACCAAAGCGACCAACGACGGCTTTGTGGACGGGTGGGCGCGGTGGAACTTCACTGGCTATGAGGGCAAGAGTGCCTATGCCGAATATCGGGATGTTGTTGAAACGATGAAGAACATTGGGCAAGACCCAAATCTGGGTTGTGGTCGGGCGCTCTGGGAGAACAACAGCGAACTGAATAAATATGGCACGACGATGTCGCTGATGCTTTTGCCGCATTGGACAAAAGGTTGTATCGGTTCAATGGAAGGTCTCAATTTCGAAGCAGCGGGTACGACGCCATATCACTTCATCGCCGCCGCCGCGATGTCGAAACAAAGTAGCAACCCTGTGCGCGAGTTGCGTTATGACGACAACAACGCCGGTCTCGGTGTGCGTTATTTGCAAGAACTTGGCGTGCGTTATTTCATGGCGTTCACCGCAGAAGCAATTAATCAAGCCAACATGCAAGCTGCGCTAACCAAGATCGCCCAAAGCGGGCCTTGGGTGATCTATGAAGTTGCAGACAGCGATTTAGTCGTGCCGCTGACGGTGCAGCCTGTGATTGTTTCGAGCAATAGTGGTGACCCAAAAGAGCGTTGGCTCGAAATTGGAACAAGTTGGTTTCAGCACCCAGAAGATTGGGCAGCAATGCCCGTTAGTGACGGCCCAGATGAGTGGCAGAAAGTTGACGCAGTCATCGACTTGAATCGTCGTCAAGGCGAGCCTGCTGACCCATCGCGCAGGGTTGATATTGTCAAATCATCAGAGGCTATAAATGCAGTCGAGTTGTCACCTGTGCAAATCAGCAACACTGTGCTCGAAGACGAGGCGATTAGTTTTACGGTCGACAAAGTTGGCGTGCCAGTGCTTGTGCGGATGAGTTACTTTCCGAATTGGAAAGTCGACAATGCTCGAGGTCCGTTTCGTGTTGCACCGAACATGATGGTTGTGATTCCGTCTGAGAAGAACGTTCGGTTACATTACGGTTACAGCGCCGTAGATTTTCTTGCCTATTTCATGACGCTCGTCGGCATTGGCACATTGGCTGTGCGCTGGCGTGGTCGTCAAGTTGCGCGAAGACGCAAATTGTTGAGCCGCTAGTCTTTACGGTCGTGCCGAATCTAGAAGCAGTCGTCAAGGCTTACGACATTCGGGGCACGGTGCCCGATCAACTTGATGCAACTCTCGCTCACGCGCTCGGCGTGGCGTTCGCAAAATTCTCGGAGGCGAAGACTATTGTCGTCGCACATGACATGCGTCCGAGTGGGATAGATCTTGTCGAGGCGTTTCAAAATGGGCTGACTGAGCAGGGAGTTGATGTCATCAATCTCGGTCTGGCGAGCACCGACATGCTTTATTTTGCTTCGGGCAAGTTGAATGCGCCGGGGGCGATGTTTACGGCCTCGCATAACCCGGCTCAATACAACGGCATCAAATGTTGTTTGTCTGGGGCGCGTTCAATCGGTATAGATAACGGTTTGCGTGAGATGAAGGCGATCGCGCAAGATGTTTTGAACGCCAACGGTCCGTCGCCCGCCAAGACTCGAGGCGAGGTTACAAAAAAGAACATGCTCGCAGAGTTCGTCGACCATGTAGTCGGTTTTATCGATGTCGAGAATATCTCAAAGTTGCGAGTCGTGGCTGACACGGCAAACGGCATGGGTGGTTTGGTGGCGCCTGCAGTTTTTGATCGACTCAAAAAGTTTGAGATTGAAATCATGTACGGCGAACTCGACGGCACGTTTCCTAATCATCCTGCAGACCCAATTCAGCCTGCTAACCAGCGTGATCTGCAAGCCCGCGTCGTGGCCGGCAAGTTCGATGTTGGTCTTGCATTTGATGGTGATGCTGACCGCGTATTTTTGGTTGACGAGACCGGCAAGAGTGTTTCTGGCAGCACGACGACTGCGTTGTTAGCTTCTGTATTTTTGCGCGAGAACCCGAGCGCGACGATTTTGTACAACTTGATCTGCTCGCGAATCGTGCCAGAGACGATTACGGCACTCGGCGGCAAACCGATTCGCACGAAAAACGGCCACAGTTATATGAAGCAAGTCATGGCGCAAACTGGCGCGGTATTTGCGGGCGAACATTCAGGGCACTATTACTTCGCCGACAACTATCGAGCCGACAGTGGGTTGATCGCCACGATGGTCGTACTTGGCGAAATGTGTCGCACCGGAAAGTCGCTCTCCGAATTGCGCGAACCATTTGAAAAATACGCCAATAGTGGCGAGATAAATATGCAGGTCGGCGATATTCAAGAAGTGATTGATCGAGTAACCAAGCAGTTCGCAAAATATCCACAAGATCACCTGGACGGTTTGACAGTTGATTGCGGCTCGTGGTGGTTCAATGTTCGACCATCAAACACCGAGCCACTTTTGCGATTGAATCTTGAAGCCGCAACACGCGAAGAGTGCGACGAGCACGTAGCCGAGTTGCTGATGTTGATCACGGCGTAAGTGCAGTAAGTGTTATCGTGTTAGCCGTGCCAGAAGCAAGTTCATTGATTAATCCACGGCTGCTTGAAATCTTGGCTTGCCCAAAAGACAAAGGCAATCTGGTCTACTTTGAAGACGAAGAGATGCTCTATAACCCGCGCCTGCAGATGCGCTACCAAGTGCGTCAGGGTATTCCGGTGATGTTGATCGACGAGGCGACGACCGTTAATCAAGTCGAGCACGAGAGAATCATGGCTAAAGCCGCACAGATGAATTTGAAACCAACTTTTTAGTACAGAAATTCAATTAAACAGGAGAATCATGGCATCATCATCACTGGCGGCTCGCAAAGATTATCGAGTTGCAGATTTATCACTTGCGCCTTTTGGCAGAAAAGAAATTCACCTCGCCGAGCACGAGATGCCAGGCTTGCGCGCATTGCGCAAAGAGTTTGGTGCATCCAAACCGCTGAAGGGTGCGCGAATCTCTGGTTCGCTGCACATGACGATTCAGACGGCTGTATTGATCGAGACTCTCATTCACCTCGGTGCCGAAGTGCGTTGGGCGAGTTGCAATATTTTCTCGACTCAAGATCATGCGGCTGCCGCCGTTGTAGTTGGCCCTGAGGGCACGCAAGAAAATCCGCAAGGTGTGCCGGTTTATGCATGGAAGGGTGAAACTCTCGAAGAGTATTGGTGGGCGACAGATCAAATGATGACTTGGCCAGACGGTGACGGCCCGAACATGATTTTGGATGACGGCGGAGATGCGACGATGTTGTTGCACAAAGGTGTTGAATATGAAAAAACAGGCGCGGTTCCTGATCCGACGACGGCGTCAAACCCAGAGTTGGCGATTGTGCTCGGGCTGTTGCAACGCGGTTTGAAAACTAGTCCGAATCGTTGGACGAAAATGTCGAAACTAATCAAAGGCGTTACCGAAGAAACGACAACTGGCGTCAAGCGTCTCTACAAGATGGCCCAAGACAAAGAACTTTTGTTTCCGGCGATCAATGTCAATGACAGTGTCACTAAAAGTAAGTTCGACAATCTCTACGGTTGTCGACACTCACTCATCGATGCACTGAATCGTGCCACAGATGTGATGATCGCCGGCAAGATGGCTGTTGTTTGCGGCTATGGCGACGTGGGCAAAGGTTGTGCGCAGAGTTTGCGCGGACAAGGCGCACGAGTTGTAGTGACTGAGATCGACCCGATCAATGCACTACAAGCCGCGATGGAGGGCTACATCGTTGACACGCTTGAAAATGTGCTGAAAGTTGCCGACATTTTTGTAACTGCAACCGGCAATGAAGCCATCGTTACGGCCGAACATATGTCAAAGATGAAACACAATGCGATCGTCTGCAACATCGGACACTTCGATAACGAGATTGATATGGCAGGCCTTTCGCGAAGCAACGCAACGCGTGATGAACTCAAACCCGGCACCGATCTTTGGACGTTCAGTGACGGCCACGCAGTAATCGTGTTGGCTGAAGGGCGTTTGGTCAATTTAGGTTGCGCCACTGGTCACCCAAGTTTTGTGATGAGTTGCTCGTTCACCAACCAAGTGATCGCCCAAATCGAACTGTTCAACAACACCAAGAATTATCCGTTGGGCGTTTATGTCTTACCGAAACATCTCGATGAAAAAGTTGCTTCGTTGCATCTAGATGCTCTTGGGGCCAAGTTGACGAAACTCTCAGACGAGCAGTCAGAATATTTGGGTGTGGCACCAAGCGGACCATTTAAGGCTGAGCGGTACCGCTACTAACTGCCAAACGGGGCAAGAAGAAATGCACTAGCGGGCCGACGCCAAAAGCGAAGGCAAAAGTTGCGATGCCAACTTGACCGCCGAGAATCATGCCGACGATTAGAACCGTGATTTCAATTGCGGTGCGACCCACACGAATCGGAATGCCGCGCTTGGCGAGACCGGTCATTAGTCCGTCGCGTGGTCCTGGCCCAAGTGCGCTGCCGATGTACAGGCCGGTGCCGATCGCAACAGTGACAATGCCGACCACGACCATGATGATGCGAATCAAGATATTGTTCGGCTCAGGAATAATTTCAAGTGCAATATCGGCGACCAATCCGATTTCAAGGGCATTGAGAATTGTGCCGAGTCCTGGCTTTTGTTTGAGTGGTATCCAGAGCGTAAGCAACGCGAAACCAGTCATCACAATGATTTTGCCGATTGAGATTTCGGTTTGTTTAGCCACACCTTGATGAAAAACATCCCACGGTGGCGCGCCAATATTCGCGTTCATTTGCAACGAGATGCCGACAGCGAAAAGCGCCAAACCGACTAGACATCTGACGAGGCGGCGACCGAGTCTGTCGCGAAATTCGAGTTGCTCAAGGCCTTGCACGAATACACGCTAGCCAGGGCATCACTAGTCGGCACACACGGTTGGGGTGATGATCAAAGTATTCGATCAAGCTGTGGCAATGCTGGCAGAGCTTTTCGGTTTTATTGTTGGTGCTACTTGCCCTGCATGTGGTCGTATGGCGACAACACTCTGCAACTCTTGTCGTGAATCTGTTGTCAGTAGTGATGCCGAGAAGACTTCGTCGACCGAATATCACGGCGATGTGCTCGTTGCATTTGAATACAACTCGAATGTTCGAAAAGCAATCTTGGCATTTAAGTATCGAAATCAAAGATCAAGCCTGCGCTTTCTGGGTGACGCATTGATTTGTCGCGTGCGTATTGAGCAGTCTCGATCGCTCGAGAAGATCGACATCGTGACATGGGCTCCGACAACACAAAAACGCATCGTCGAACGCGGCTATGACCACGCAGAGTTGATCGCAAAATATGTCGCCAAACGATTGCACGTGCCATGCGAAAAAGTTTTAGTTCGGTTGTCAGATCGGCCTCAAACGGGAAAGTCGCGAGAGGCGAGACTTGTCGGTCCTTCGTTTTCGGCACGAAATTTAGATTTGAAACATCTCTTGCTTGTCGACGATGTAGTGACTACTGGTGCAACACTAAACAGCGCATCTCACGCGCTTTATCAAGCAGGGGCTGGTCTGGTTACTTGCGTGGCTGTAGCATCAACTGTCTTATGGCAATCCTCGACCGAGTCTTACGCGCTGGCGAAGGCAAGAAAGTAAAGGCTCTCGCCGCCATTTTGCCGGAAATCAATGCATTGTCGGCCGAATATTTGGCTCTAAATGATGCTGCATTGCGAGGCAAGACGGCTGAATTTAAGTCGCGTCTTGAGCGTGGCGAGATGCTTGATGATCTGCTGATCGAGGCTTTTGCCGTCGTGCGCGAGGCAGCAACTCGCGTCATTGGTCAGCGCCACTATGACGTTCAGTTAATGGGCGGTGCCGCGTTGCACGCGGGTTGGGTCGCCGAAATGAAAACCGGTGAGGGCAAGACGCTTGTTTCGACACTTCCCGCATATCTGAATGCTTTGTCGGGCAAAGGCGTGCATCAAATCACGACGAACGACTATCTCGCCCAGCGCGACGCCGAGTGGATGGGACAAATTCACAGGTGGCTCGGTTTGTCGGTGGGTCTGGTTGTGCCCGGTCGGCGTACAAGTTCTGTAGAAAAGCGCATCGACTATGCGAGCGACATTACATTCGGCACGAACAACGAGTTTGGTTTTGATTATTTGCGCGACAACATGGCTTCAACACTTGAAGACAAGGTGCAACGCGGTTTCAATTTTGCGATCGTCGACGAAGTTGACTCGATTCTGATCGACGAAGCACGAACGCCATTGATTATTTCTGGTCGTGTCGCCGATGCCGCGAAACTTTATTATCAGTTTGCGGCGATTGTGCGCACGCTCGTTCGAGATGTCGATTACGACGTCGAAGAAGCCAAGCGCATCGTTGTGCCGACAGAGTCGGGCATCGAGAAAGTCGAAAAGCAGTTGGGCATCGAAAATCTCTACGACGAAGTTCAACAAAATCTCGTGCACCAACTTCAGGTCGCGCTCAAAGCAGCGGTTCTATATCAGCGCGACAAGGACTACATCATTCAAGACGGCGAAGTGAAAATCGTGGATGAATTCACGGGCCGCATTCTCGAAGGCCGTCGCTGGAGTGAAGGCATACACCAGGCGGTTGAAGCCAAAGAAGGTGTGAACATCAAAGAAGAAAACCAAACTTTGGCCACGATCACGCTGCAGAACTATTTCAGAATGTACGAAAAGCTTTCGGGCATGACAGGTACGGCACAAACCGAGGCCGCCGAATTAATGAACACTTACAACCTGCAAGTTGTGCCGATTCCGACGAATCGAGAGATGGTGCGTACTGATCAGGCCGACCAGATTTATAAATCAGAAGCGGCAAAGTTTGATGCTGTCGTGCGGGACATCGAAGAAAAGCACATCAAAGGTCAGCCTGTTTTGGTCGGCACCGTGAGCGTTGAAAAGAGCGAACAGTTATCAAAGAAGTTGCAACAACGCGGCATTCGCCACGAAGTTTTGAACGCCAAGCAGCACACTCGTGAAGCGATGGTTGTGACCCAGGCCGGTCGCCTTGGGGCGATCACCGTTGCCACGAACATGGCAGGTCGTGGTGTCGACATTTTGTTGGGTGGCAACCCAGAGGGTTTGGCTCGACAAGATGTTCTCAAAGAGGGCTTTGATCCGATGACTCTGCTTGACGAGTTCGCTTTGCCTGTGCCGCTTGATTCTATGCCACCTGATTTTTTGACGGCCCGCGAAAAAGCACAAAGCCGATATCGCGAGTTGTTGGCCAAATATATAGAGAGTTGCAAAGTTGAGGGTGACAAAGTTCGTCAAATCGGTGGTCTCTATGTCTTGGGCACCGAGCGCCACGAAAGTCGACGCATCGACAATCAGTTGCGTGGTCGCGCCGGTCGACAAGGTGACCTCGGCGAAAGTCGATTTTATTTAAGTCTCGACGACGAATTGATGCGATTGTTTGCCACCGGCGCACTTTCATGGGTGATGGGTCGCGCATTGCCAGATGACGAGGCGATCGAAGCAAAGATGGTGACCAAGGCGATTGAGCGTGCACAGAGCACCGTCGAGCAGCGCAACGGCGAGATTCGCAAAAACGTTCTTAAATATGACGAGGTAATGAACGAACAGCGCAAGATTATTTATCTACGTCGTGATCAAATTTTGCAAGGACTCGACCTCAAGTCAGCGGCAATGGAATATTTGGCTGAAGCTGTTGATGCGTTGATCGAATCGCATTGCGTCGCCGAGGCTGACGACGAATGGGATGTCGACGGTTTGGTTCTTGAGCTGCGAACTTTCTGGCCTTCTGAAATAAGCGCACCTCAAGTTGCCCAATGCGATTCAACAGATGAGATCTACGACCTTGTGATGGCCGACGCGAGTGCTTTCTACGCCAAACGAGAAGTTGAAATGACCGCGCCGGTGATGCGCGAGGTCGAGCGTCAAGTGATGCTCAAGATCATCGACCAACGGTGGCGCGAACACCTTGAAGAAATGGATTATCTGCAAGAGGGCATCAATTTGCGGGCGATTGGTCAAAAAGATCCGTTGATCGAGTGGCAACGCGAGGGCTTTGAAATGTTCGGCGCGTTGATGAAGGGCATTGCCCAAGACTTCGTCAAATATGTGATGCATGTGCAGGTGATCAATAATTCGGCGCCGGCCAGCAAATTGAGCAACATTCAAGAAACCTCGGATGAAAACGTAGATCAAGCACCGAGCGCAAAGGCGAGCACCAGCAGCAGTGTTTTCGGTCAACCAGATTGGTCGAAAACTCCGCGCAATTCGCCGTGCCCATGTGGCAGCGGCAAAAAATACAAGATGTGTCACGGCCGCGTCAGTTAAAGCGAGTCTTGCATCATGAAAGATTTTTCGAGCGACCTTGCCGAATTGCGCCGCCGCATTGGTGAAGCGGCGCAGTATTTGAACATTGAAACTTCGCGTGGGCTACTCGTCGAACTCGAAGGTGAAGTTGCCAAGCCAGATTTGTGGAACGACCAAGAACATGCGAAGAAAGTTAACTCGCAATACGCGTCATTGAAAGCCGACATCGACCAATTCAATTTGCTTTCAGCCACCATTGATGATTTATGCGTTTTGCACGAACTTGCTCGTGCGGAAGATGACGCAACTCAAGAACCAGAGCTTGAGAAAGGCGTTGCATCGTGTCGCAGTCAACTTGACTCGCTTGAAATGCGCAGCATGTTTACGGGCGAGCACGACGAGTGCGATGTAATTTTGCAGATTAACGCCAAAGACGGTGGTGTCGACGCCCAAGACTGGAGCGAAATGCTGCTGCGAATGTATCGACGCTGGGCCGAGCGTCGTGGGTTTGCGTTTGAAATTGGGGATGTTTCAATCGGCACCGAGGCCGGTATTTTGTCGGCTGATGTGACGATTCGCGGTCGGTACGCATACGGACTATTAACAAGCGAGCGCGGAACACATCGCCTGGTGCGAATTAGTCCATTTGACAACCAAGGTCGTCGGCAGACAAGTTTTGCGTTGGTGCAGATTTGGCCGATTCTCGATCAGGCTGAACTCGAAATTAACGAAAGCGACATTCGCATGGAAGTTTTTCGTGCGTCGGGCGCAGGTGGTCAACATGTCAACAAGACGTCGTCGGCGGTGCGCTTGATTCACGAGCCGACTGGTCTGGTCGCTTCATCGCAGCAAGAACGCAGCCAATTGCAAAATCGTGAGAGCGCGATGAAACGTTTGAAGGCGATGATCATCGCCCAAGACGAAGAAGAGAAGGCCGCAGCGCTTTCGCAGATTGCCGGCAAGCAAGCCCAAGTCGGATGGGGCAGCCAAATTCGCTCGTATGTTTTGCAGCCATATCAAATGGTCAAAGATCTCAGGTCGAGTGTTGAAAGTAGCAACGTCACTGCAGTTCTTGACGGTGATTTAGATGAATTCATGGAAGGCTTTCTGCGTTGGCGGCGTTCTGACAGCGAGTAAGCGTGATCGGCGGTTCGGTTCGACGATGGTAAGTTTGTCGCAATGATTCGTCTTGAAAATGTGACGAAAATCTACGGAACCGAAACAGTTGCCGTACGAGATGCTTCTTTTGATATCCCCAAAAGTCAGTTTGTTTTTTTGGTTGGGCCATCGGGTTCGGGCAAATCGACGCTGTTGCGCTTGATAAACCGCCAAGAACAACCAGAACGCGGCGATGTTTGGGTTGCGGGTCAAAATATAAATGAGTTGCCAGCATCTCGAGTGCCTCATCTTCGTCGCAGCATGGGCAATGTGTTTCAAGATTATAAATTGCTGCTCAACAAAACTGTTTTCGAAAATGTGGCGTTCGCCCTCGAAGTAATCGGCAAACCGCGACATGTGATAGCCCGTCAGGTGCCAATCGTGCTCGACTTGGTCGGCTTGGCCGACAAACAAGACAGATTTCCGAATCAGCTTTCAGGCGGTGAGCAACAGCGAGTTTCAATTGCCCGAGCCTTCGTTAATCGGCCGTTAATCATGTTGGCCGACGAACCGACAGGCAATCTTGACCCGACTACCAGCGAAGGCATCATGGGTTTGCTTGACGAAATTAATCAGACGGGCACGACCGTAATAATGGCGACTCACGATCATCGAGTCGTGAACGCGATGCGCAGGCGAGTGATTCAACTCGATCGTGGCGTAATTGTGCGAGACCAAGAACGCGGGGTTTACGAGTAGATGTTCTCACGCATTGCATACGCCTTTCGCGAAACTTGGGAGAGTTTTCGACGAAACTTGACTCTGACTGCCGCGGCGGTGTTGACTTCGGCTGTTTCGTTGCTTCTCGTCGGCGCAACATTTTTGATTCAACGCGCGTTCGAGAACTTGTTGGTGCAGTGGCGCGGCGACGTAGAAATGATTGTCTTCGTGCGAAGTGACGCATCGGCAGAACAAGTCACGTTGATTGACTCGGTTTTGCGTGCCTCGCCAACAATTATTGACGTCGAAAAGTTGCGTTATTTGAACAAGACCGAAAGTTACGAAGAAGCCAAGCGAATTTTCGCTGGTGACCCCGTGACCCTTGGTTTGTTGACGCCAGAGACGATACCGACGCAATTCAAAGTCGTGCCGCTTTCTGATGATCCGACTCTTGTTCGATCGCTGAGCGATCAATATCGCACTTTGCCTGGGGTTGAAGCGGTAGCACTGGCCGAAGACGAGTTCGAAGTCATTTCTACTTTGTCTAACTTCATTCGTGTCGTGACGCTGATTACTTCATTAGTGCTGTTACTTGTAGCCGTGGGTTTGATCTGGAACACGATTCGCACGGCGATGTTTGCACGGCGTCGTGAAATAGAAGTGATGAAACTAGTTGGCGCAACCAACTGGTTTATTCGAATTCCGTTCATGTTAGAAGGCTTGTTGCAAGGCCTAATCGGTGGCGTCGTTTCTTGTGGTGGTTTGTGGGTCTTGAATTCGGCGTGGACTAGTGGCGTCACTAGTTTTAAACCTGGCACGGGCATCAGTTCGCTTGTCGTGCCCGATAGTTATTTAACTTCGGTGATGTTTATTTTGCTGGGTATCGGCGCCTTTGTTGGCGCTGTCGGTTCGGCGATTGCGGCGACGCGTTTTCTTGATGTTTAGTCAAATCAACTATGAAGTGAGCGAGAATATCGCGACGATCACGTTGAATCGCCCAGAGAAACTTAATGCGTTTACAAACACAATGCTGCATGAGATCGTCGCCGCATTCGACTTGTCTGATGCCGACGACAATGTGCGAGCAGTGATCGTGACTGGTGCTGGTCGAGCATTTTGTGCCGGTGCCGATCTCTCTGCGGGTGGCGAAACTTTTAGTCGAGGTGGCAGTGATGTGACGGCTAAAAGTGGTGTTAGCGATGTCGATGCACGTTTGCCTCGCGATGGCGGCGGATTGGTGTCTCTGCGTATTTTTGAAAGTTTGAAACCGGTAATCGGGGCAATTAATGGTGCGGCTGTCGGTGTTGGCGTGACGATGACTTTGCCGATGGACATTCGTTTGGCGAGCGATAGTGCAAAGTTCGGTTTTGTTTTTGCTCGACGGGGCATCATCACCGAGGCATGCTCTTCTTGGTTTTTGCCCCGCGTAGTTGGCATCTCGCGCGCAACTGAGTGGGTGTTCACTGGCCGAATGATTTTGCCAGATGAAGCTCGTGAAGCCGGTCTCGTGCGAAGTGTTCATGGTGCGAGCGATCTGCTTGGCACGGCACGCGCGCTAGCCAAAGAAATCGTCGATAATACGGCGCCAGTTTCTGTTGCGCTATCGCGACAGATGTTGTGGCGAATGCTCGGTGCTTCGCACCCAATGGAAGCCCATCGGGCTGAATCGCGCGGCATTTTGCAACGCGGTAAGTCTGCTGATGCACGCGAAGGTGTAATGAGTTTTCTTGAAAAGCGTGCGGCAAACTTCACGATGAAAGTTTCAAACGACATGCCAAATTTGTTTCCAGATTGGCAAGACCCTGAGTTCAGATAGTTCGATCTTCGAGCAGGTTGGTGGCCTTTCGTTTTTCGAAAGGCTCGTCGACCGTTTTTATGAAGGTGTGGCAACCGATCAAGTCTTGATCGTGCTGTATGAAGACCCACTAAATTTAGTCAAGGCACGCCAGCACTTGACTTGGTTTCTCGCTCAATACTGGGGCGGGCCGATGTTGTTCAATGAGAATCGCGGACACCCACAATTGCGAATGCGACACATGCCGTTTCGTATCGGCAATCTAGAGCGAGATCGGTGGCTGGTGCACATGCTGACAGCGGTAAATGAACTCGTCAGTGACAACGAGATTCGTAGTGCGATGACCGAATATTTTGTTAAAGCCGCTGAGCATCTGCGCAACGATACGGGCTTGCCGATTTCTTCGGCTGAATATCCGAGATAATTGGCTTGCGTCAGCTTGCGTCAGCTTGCGTCAGCGAAGCACGTAGCAACTGATTGCTGCGGCAGCAGCGACATTTAGCGAATCAACATTTGGGTTCATAGCAATTTTGACGCGAGCATCGGCACAGGCGAGCGCTTGTTGACTGAGACCCGCGCGCTCTGAACCAAAAACTATTGCTCGTTTTTGCATCGGGTCAATTTCGATTTGGTCAATGTCGACCGAGTCGCTGCCCGGGGTAAGGGCAAAGACTTTAAAATCTTGAGCGCGCAATGTTTCAAGCGTCTGAACGATGTCGGCTGTGCGCGCAAAACTCAGGTTAAAAGCAGACCCCATAGAAACCCGCAGACTACGGCGAGAAAGTGGGTCGGCACTTGTCGTGTCGCAGATCAAACCATCCCAACCCAAACCAGTTGCGCAGCGCACGATCGCCCCGATATTGCTGGGGTTGTCAACTGCTTCGACAACAATTATTCGGTTGGCTTGCGCAATAACTTGGTCGACTGTTTGGGGTTCGAGGCGAAAGAAAACTCCGAGCGCACTGAGCGGCACGCCGAGACCTGTTGCTTGACGACGAATTTCGATGTCGGCAGTCAGACACAAGCCACCGAGTTGAGAAACCTGCAGATGCAATCGCTCGGCTTGTTCGGCATCGCACAGCACGACTTCAGGTTTGTAGCCACTATTAAGTGCGCGCGCGACGACGAGATCACCCTCGGCGATGAACCGACCGGCGGCAAGTGTTGATCGACGCTCGGCGATAGTCGTTAATTGGCGCTCGTTGAGACGCAGTGGGTCGAGTCGCGGGTCTTGGCTTGAGGTAATCGTCGTGATCATTGCGAGTTCTAGCGCAAGTGTCGCAAGATTAAAAATGCCAGGGGTATTTCGACCAGTCAGGGTCGCGTTTTTCGACGAAAGAATCGCGACCCTCGGTGGCTTCTTCGGTCATGTATGCGAGTCGAGTTGCTTCGCCGGCAAAAATTTGTTGACCGACAAGGCCGTCGTCTATCGCGTTGAACGCGAACTTCAACATGCGTTGGGCCATCGGGCTTTTTGCGTTGATTTCTTTTGCCCATTCGAGAGCGACTCTTTCGAGGTCGGCGTGATCAACTACGGCGTTGACCATGCCCATGCGGTGAGCATCTTCGGCAGAATATTCGCGGCCCAAAAAGAAAATTTCGCGGGCGAACTTTTGTCCGACTTGACGGGCGAGATAAGCCGAGCCGAAGCCACCGTCAAAACTTGCAACATCGGCATCTGTTTGTTTGAACTTGGCGTGCTCTCTGCTGGCCAAAGTTAAGTCGCTGACAACGTGCAGACTGTGTCCGCCCCCAGCAGCCCAACCGGGTACGACGCAGATCACAATTTTTGGCATGAAGCGAATTAGTCGTTGCACTTCGAGAATGTGCAGTCGACCCGTGCTTGATTTGTTTTCGTCACCAGAATCGTATTGATAGCCATCTCGACCACGAATGCGCTGGTCTCCGCCACTGCAAAATGCCCAACCACCATCTTTGGGTGATGGACCGTTGCCAGTTAACAACACACACCCGACATCAACTGTCTGACGTGCGTGATCTAGGGCGCGATAAAGCTCGTCGACCGTGCTTGGGCGAAAGGCGTTGCGTACCTCGGGGCGGTTGAACGCGATGCGAACGGTGCCTTGATCTTTGGCGCGGTGGTAGGTGATATCACGGAAAGAAAAATCTTTGACTTCAGTCCATTTAGTTGTGTCAAATATTGCCGAAACGCTCACTCTTATATTGTGGCAGCGCGAGAGGCAAATTCGGGTCGCGAGTTCAAGAATTGTTGCTCCCACTGTGCGCTTGCGCCATCTGATTGTCGCTTGGTTTGAGGCTCTGGCACTGCGTCGATCGGCGTGTTGATGTGATTCATTATTCGACGAACTGTCGCATCCATGTCGCGAGTCAGTTGTTCGTAAGTGACGAACAACGGGGTGATCGAATGCTTGGCGAAATATGCGTCCCAGTTTTTGTTGGCAACAGAAATTGTTTCAAGTGCTTCGACGATGGCCTGCTCGTCATAAATAGGTTCGCGAACTGCCGACATGTTGCTATTCCATTGATTTGATTGTTCGGCTCGCACGAGTGAAATAGCTTGGCGAACCTCGTTGTCGCGAGTGATGCGAATCCATTTGATGGGTGCATTCCAAAAATTGGCGTCAATGCCGCGCTGCAGCATGTGCTCTTCGTATTGGTTGTAGTGCATCTTGATGCCGAATACGCCGTTGGGCGTCGTATTTAGTTCGGCCGCGCGATTTAGATATGCGCGCCAAGACGAGTCAGAGAAATATTCGATATTGCGCCAGGCGTTGCGCCCGGTGATTTTGCGAATTGCACCGATTAAAGCACCACGCAAGTTGAGTTTTGGCAAATTATTTTCGTTGCGAAAATTAGTGAAATTTTTGGTGTGGATATTCAGGTATTCCATCGGCATACCGGCCAAGCGAGTTGCGCGCAGAATTGAACAGAGCAATGTCGAGCCGGTGCGATGCACCGAGGCGATTGCCAATAGACAAGTCGTCGGGGTAGTCGACGTTTGATCTGATGGCACGCTTATATTCTGGCAGGTCGCACTGATAGCGTCGTGGCTTGACTATCAGCCAAGAAAGCAATGGAGTGAAAAGATGACCGATCTACTTAGTCGTGAAGAATGGACAACGCGTGCAGCGAAGAAAGTGTCACGCACACAACTTTTTATTGACGGCAAATTCGTAGATGCAGCGAGCGGCAAGACATTCGAGTCGATTAATCCGCGCGACAACACTGTTGTGGCAAACATTGCCGAAGGCGACAAGCAAGACATTGATCTGGCAGTGACTGCTGCGCGTAAGTCGTTTAGCAATGGCGTGTGGAGTGAAATGGCACCGCTTGAGCGGAAGAATATTATGTTGCGTTGGGTTCAGTTGATGCGCGAGAACGTCTTCGAACTTGCGTTGCTTGAGACGATGGATGTCGGCAAGCCGATTGGTGACTCGGTGAATGTTGACATTGCGTCTGCTGCCAACAATTTGCAGTGGTTCGCCGAAACAATCGACAAGATGTATGGCCAAGTCGCACCGGTGCCACGCGATGCAGTCGCGTTGATCGAGCGTGAACCGCTCGGCGTTGTCGGCGCTGTGGTGCCTTGGAATTATCCATTGATTATTTCGTCATGGAAAGTCGGCGCCGCGTTGGCTGGCGGTAACTCGGTTGTGCTTAAACCAGCCGAGCAGTCGCCATTGTCGGCGTTGTTTTTTGCTGAACTTGGTTCGCAAGCAGGTTTGCCAGACGGCGTATTGAATGTCGTGCCTGGTTTTGGGCCGACTGCTGGTGCGGCACTCGGTCGACATATGGATGTCGACAAACTTGCATTCACTGGTTCGACGGAGGTCGGCAGATATTTCTTGACCTATGCGGCCGAGAGCAACGGCAAATCTGTTTCTCTTGAACTTGGTGGCAAGACGCCTCAAATTGTGTTGAGCGACTGCGCCGATCTCGATGCGGCCGCATCGTCGATCGCTTGGGGCGTTTTCTATAACTCAGGGCAAACATGTCATGCCGGCACTCGGTTGGTTGTTGAAAAAGCAGTTGAAGATGAGTTGCTTGAAAAGATCACAAACGTTGGCAAGTCGATTCAACCCGGCGACCCATATGACCCGACGACGGCTATGGGCACAATTGTTGACAAAACACAATTCGAGCGCGTGCTCGGTTATATCGATATCGGCAAAAACGAAGGCGCGAAAGTTTTCTCGGGTGGCGAAAAGGCCGAACCAGTTAAGGGTGGCGTTTATATCAAGCCAACCGTGTTTCAAAATGTCAAACCTGGCATGCGTATTGAACGCGAAGAGATCTTTGGGCCGGTTTTGGCTTCAATTGCAGTTGAAAGCGCTGATGAAGCTGTGCGAGTCGCCAACGACACGCAATACGGTTTGGCCTCGGCAGTGTGGACTCGCGATATCACGAAAGCCCATCGCATCGCGCGCAAATTGCGCACAGGCACCGTTTGGGTGAATACTTTTGACAAGGGTTCAATCACGACACCGTTCGGCGGATTCAAACAATCTGGCACGGGTCGTGATCGCTCGATGCATTCAATAGAGGGATACACAAACCTCAAGACGACATGGATTCAATTATGAGCAAAGCAACACCACGAAATTGCGGTTTCATCGGTCTCGGACATCTCGGTGTTTACTTGGCGGCAAGTTTGTTGCGCGCCGGACACAATGTGACAATCAATGATCTGAACAAATCGCTTGGCGAAAGTTTGATCGCCAAGGGTGCAAAGTGGGCGAACAATGCCAAAGAAGTCGCTCAAGCATCCGAAGTTGTGTTCACATGTTTGCCGTCACCGCGCGCGATCGAATCTGTCGTCAACGGCGATAACGGCGTATTTTCGGGTTTGGCAAAAGGTGCAACATGGATCGACATGAGCACTAACGACCGCACTGAAACTTTACGGCTCGGTGAAATCGCGACAAAGTTGGGCTTCAACACGCTTGAATCGCCCGTCACAGGTGGCGTGCACAAGGCGGCTGAAGGCGATATCACGGTGTTGGTCGGCGGAGACGAAAAAGTTTTTGCCGCGCACAAAGAGTTGCTTGAAGCAATGGGTAAACCAGTTATCTATGTTGGCGAACTTGGCAGTGCAGCGGTAATCAAAGTGATTACCAACATGCTGGCATTCATTCACCTTGCTGCGTGTGGCGAGGCATTGATGCTCGCGAAAAAAGGTGGCATTGATCTCGGCATTGCATACGAAGTAATAAAAAACAGCTCGGGCAACAGTTTCGTTCACGAAACCGAAGGTCAAGTGATTCTCAACGGAAGTTATGACATCGGCTTCACCATGGATCTTGCTTTGAAAGACATGGGATTCGCCATGGAATACGGTCGCAAGTTCGGTGTGCCGCTTGATGTGGCGAGCACAGTGCAACAAGCATTTGTGCGCGCCAAGTCTCAATACGGCGGAGAAGTGTGGTCGACTCAGGTCGTCAAGTTGCTTGAAGATGCGCTCGGCACAGACTTGCGCGCACCTGGGTTTCCGGCCAGATTGCAATAGCATTTAAGCCATGGCGATCGAGCAACAGGCTCGTTTAGATTTAGCAGTTGCGTTTCGCACGGCGGCGCGATTGAACATGCATGAAGCGGTTGCCAATCATTTCAGTGTCGCAGTTTCTGGTGATGGTCAGAAGTTTTTGATTAATCCTGCGGGTCGGCACTTTTCACGAATGCGAGCGAGTGATTTGTTGCTGGTTGATATGGATGCAAAAGAGTTTGGTATGGGTGCCGGTCAGGTTGTCGACCCGACGGCGATCAACCTGCATGGGCAACTACATAAGTTGGTGCCTGATGCGCGGTGCGTGCTGCATACGCATATGCCTTATACGACTGCATTGGCATGTTTGCGAGGTTTTGAATTCTTGATGCTCGACCAAAACGCGTGCCGTTTTTATAATCGCATCGCATATGACCGAGATTATGCAGGCATGGCACTTGAGGTCAGCGAAGGTGAGCGAGTCGCCAAACTTTTGGGCCGGTCACGCAGCGTCTTGTTTTTGGCAAATCACGGAGTCATCGTTGTAGGTAAGACAGTGGCCGAAGCGTTTGACGAACTTTATTATCTTGAAAAAGCATCACAACTGCAGGTGCTCGCACTTTCGACTAGACGCGAACTTGAGCTGATACCCAATGAGACTGCCGCGATGGTCTGCAAACAATGGCTAGAGTATCCGAGTGCTGCCGAGTATCACCTCGCGGCGTTGACCGAGATTCTTGACCAAGAATCTTGCGATTTTCGAAACTAAAAATTCTGAAAGGTGCAATTAGTGAAAGCTGCAGTTTGTCGTGAGTTCGGTAAGCCACTAGTAATTGAAGAAGTCAATTTGGCTAAGCCCCAAGCCAGCGAGTTGCGAGTTAAAATTTCGGCAACTGCGATTTGTCATAGTGACATTTCATATGCCGATGGGGCGTGGGGCGGCACACTGCCAGCAATTTATGGTCATGAAAGTGTCGGCATTGTCGAAGAAACTGGTTCAGGTGTAACCCAGGTGAAAGTTGGCGACCGCGTCGTAGTAACTCTGATTCGTTCATGTGGACACTGCCGCGGTTGTTCGCGTGGCAAGCCGGTGACTTGCGAAACTTCGTTTCCGCTTGATGCCAAAAGCCCGCTGACTTCGAAATCGGGCGAGTCGATTGTGCAAGCGATGCGTACGGGAAGTTTCGCCGAATATGTCGTCGTGCATGAATCACAGGTTGTTGTGATTTCGAAAGACATCAAATCAGCAAGCGCATCGTTGCTGGCATGTGGTGTGATTACGGGTTTTGGTGCAGTGACGAACACGGCAAAAGTCGAAGCCGGCAGCCATGTCGTCGTGATTGGCGCTGGCGGGGTCGGGTTGAACTCGGTGCAAGGTGCGCGTGTGAGTGGTGCACG
>CAMBDT010000002.1 GCA_945865395.1 Acidimicrobium ferrooxidans DSM 10331
CCCATCGAGGCGATACCCGGATTGAGCACTTGGGCCAACAGCGCGGCATGTCGCGACTCTTGTTGACCGATTCGAATTGCGTCGGCGCGCAATTTCGGATCAGAAATTAGTTCGACAACACCTTGATAAGTCTGTGCTGCAAGATTCTCGAGGGCGTGGGCGAGTGCGACGACATCAATGCCGACATTTGGGTTTTTGTCGTCGGTGATCAACGCCAACGCCGGAGTGATGTATAGATCGTTGATGCGCACATTTGCGCAGCGATGTTCTTTGCCGCCCAACGCACGAACCAAACTATTTACGGCGTCCGCGTGGGCTTGGTGATCATCACGAAATCGTTTGGCAATTTCGGTTGCACCAGCCAGGTCGCCGGTGAACACGCCAAGACCGAGCGCCGCCGTATACGTATCTATTGCGTTGTATTCAAGGGATGCTGCCGTGCGCAAAAGTACTTCATCCGTAACTTCGGCCTCCGCCAATGCGGTAGTAGATGGCGCTTCGCCAAGACGCGCGATTGCGCCGTCATCAACAACGCCTGCTTGTTTGCCGCATGCAGCCAAAACCAGACCTGAAGCCAGTGACAAGCCGCTGATGCGCAACAATTCGCGACGACTGAGTTTATTTAGTTGGTTCATTGTGTCACCAACGACTGCGCCGTGTTTTCAAGTGCAAGATCTAAATTTGTAGAGATGCGTGTGGCGAGCATCGCTGCATGTCGTGCCTCGACTGTGGTGATTGAGGCGAGCAGCGCCGCATTTTTGGCAGATGCAAGTTTTTCGATGATCGCCGTGTGAGTCGCGATTGCGGTGTTTTCGAGTTCGAGCAGTGTCGCCCAAAAATTGTTTGCATCTGACAGCAACGCAAAAAATTTGGTGTATGCCTCGTTGTTGCGCTCGGTTGCAGCACGCTTGCCGAGCACACCATTGAGGGTTTGCTCATAAGCGGCATGGTGACTGTGCATCAATGCGAGCAGCCCCTGTTCATCGTCAGACTTCGATTTTCGCGAAAGGGCGCTTGCATAAATATCGCGTGCGGCCAGTTCGAGTGCCTGGGCGGCAACGAGAAGGTTGATGTCGTTGTCTGAAAGCATTTGATAAATCTAGACGAATTTAGAAGTCGAGACTCGACAGCGCGGGGATCCAATTGCGTGCGCGAGAAACTGCCTCGTGCCATTGTGCACGATCGAGTCGGTCGGTGGGGCTGACGATTTTTGCCGGAGTCCATGTGCTCGTTGCTTGCTCGAGCGATGACCAGAAATTAACTGCAACGCCCGCCAAAAATGCCGCACCGAGCGTCGTGGCTTCGGTAACTGGTGAAACCTCGATATCTAGCCCAGTTGCATTGGCCAGCGCCTGCACAAAAGTTGGGTTGCGACTCATGCCGCCGTCGATGCGAATCGAGTTGACCTCGAGTTGCGTCGCGGCCACAACCGACTCGACCATGTCGGCGCCGCGGTGAGCGATGCCTTCTAAAACGGCGCGAACAACATGGTTGCGAGACGTGCCACGTGTGATGCCGAGCAAAGTGCCGCGCGCCCCGTAATCCCAATTCGGGGTGCCCAAACCAAAAAGTGCGGGCACAAATACGACGCCCGCACTATCGGAAACTTGAGCGGCAAGTTCGTGAGTTTCTTCGGGCGAGTTGACCAATTGCATATCATCTCGAAGCCAATCAATGTTCGTGCCAGCAGCAAGCATTATCGCCTCAGACGCCCAATGTGTTTGTGTTGCATCTCGATAGGCGACAATCGGGTAGGTGCCGTGTTCATTGCGCGCAAACTTTGTCGGGCTTTGCTGACCGGTGAAAGTGTTGAGCATGCCACCAGTGCCGAATGTAATTTTCGTTGCGCCGCTTGTGATGCAAGCCTGACCAATTAATGATGATTGCTGATCGCCGATTAGCGCCGCAATCGGTGGCGAACCAGGCAGTGCAGTGGCGTTGCCGATAACACCAGTTGAAGCAACGATCTTTGGCAGTGTGTTGATGTCGACACCCAGCAGTTCGCAAAGTCGCGGTGACCATGACGACGCGTTAAGTTCGCATAGACCGGTAACTGCCGCGTTGCTTGAATCGGTCGTGTGTAGTTGATTGTTTGAAAGCACGGCCGAGATAAACGAGTCGACGGTGCCGATGCGAACATCGCGAACGTCAATTTTGTTCGCGTCAATGTAATGCCGCAACATCCACGCTGCTTTTGTTGCCGTCTGATTTGGCGCGAGTTTGATGTTGTGTTCGGCCGCGGCCGTCATGCATTCGCCGACTGTACGCAGATCTTGCCAACCCAATGCAGGGCCAAAAGGTTTGCCGGTTGACTTGCTCCAGATCACGGTCGACGCTCGCTGATTGGTGATGCCGACACTGACGATCTTGTCTGACGCTCGTGCCTGTTCGATTGTCTTTAAACAGACTCGCAATACCGAGTCGGCCATTTGTTGTGCATCGAACTCGACCATTCCGGGCGCTGGAGTATTCGGTCGACAAGCTTCGTAGTTTAAAAAGTGCAGCGAGCCGTCATGTCGCACAACTGCGGCGCGCAAGCCACTCGTGCCAATGTCAATGACCAGAACGCTCAAAGTTCAACCTCCCGTATTTAATCGCTTGCTTAAATTTTGTATTCGCCGCGCTTAGAGGCGATGCCGAACTTGCCGGGGTTCAAAATGTCTTGTGGGTCAAGAACATTTTTTATCGATGTCAAAATGCCGTGAGCCGAGCCGAGCGCTTGCTTTATATATTTGGCGCGGTTGATGCCGACCCCGTGGTGGTGTGTGAGATTCGCGCCTGCTTGCAGGGCCGAATTCTGTGCAGCATCCCAAATCTGTGAATAGGCGAGTTCGATTGAGGCAAGTTCTTTGTCTAGCGGTTCGGCAACGAAAGTGAAATAGATGCAAGCACCGTCTGAATAACTGTGCGAAATATGGCAAGTTGCGCTGCGTGCGCCGGTCACTTGCATGATCGAAGATTTCACCGCATCGGCAACTTGGTTTACGCGTGACCAAGCAACGGCAACTTCCATCGTGTCGATGACAAAGCCCTTCTTCGAAAGAATTTGCAATCCGCTTGTGTCGTTGCGATGGCTAAGCCAGTTGTCTACGAGTTTGGCGTCGGCAACTTCGCCACGATTTTCAAGCGCTGCCTGACTGACTATTTTTAGTGTCGCGTCAACCAAAATTTCAACGCCTTCATCGAGAACCAACAGCGTGCAGGTCGTGCCATCGCCACCGTGACTGCGCTTGCTCTCGCGTTCGTCATAAAGTCTCAACACAGCAGGCGTAGCGCCCTGCCTAATCGCAGTGCGCATTGTTTCGACTGCAGCAGCGAAATTTGCGAATCGAAACGCAGTTTTTCTTGTGCATGTAGGCAGTGGATGCGCGCGCAACCAAACTTTGGTGATGATGCCTAGCGTGCCTTCGCTACCGATGAACAGCGATGTTAAATTCGGCCCCGCGGCACCCGCGGGTTCTGTGCCGGTCAGAATAATCGAACCATCGGCGAGCACGACCTCGAGGCCGGCAACCATGTCGTCGATTTTTCCGTAGCGAGTTGAGAACTGACCTGCGCCACGCGAACCAATCCATCCGCCGACAGTAGAAATATCAAAAGACTGCGGAAAGTGCCCGACTGTGAGTTCGTATTTAGCATTGATTTCGTTTTCTAGATCTGGCCCAAATGTGCCGGGCAGCACTTCAATCAGACCAGAGAGTTGATCAACGCTGACGACGCCGTGCAGATCTGTCGTGTCGATTACGACACCAGAAAAAAGTGGCACCGCCGCACCGCACACGCCAGAACGACCGCCTGACACTGTGACGGGCACCGAGTGTTCTGCGCAAAGCGAAACAACTTCACTGACTTGTCTGGTTGAAGTCGGTCGACAGACAGCGCTTGGTCGTCGCGTCGTCATACCGTTCAATGACCAATGCATCGCCAATGGCCACCAGTCGCGCGCATGTTCGACGAGGTCGCTTGTCGAAGTTGAACTTGGGCAAACTTTGCTCAGCGAGCTCAAGAACTCAGGTGATAACTCTGTGGCGACTGTTTTAATTCGATCGGTGAGATCATCAACCGCCTTAGCAAACTCAATCGGCGATGTCGGCTTGATCGTCATGAATTATTGCAATGCGAGCGCCGCGTGGTCTTCATCTGCACACGAATCACAGTAACTCAGAACCTGATTGTTGATCTCTTGCTCGCTCCAGCCGAGATATGGCGCGATGAGTTCGGCGACAATTCGGGCGCTGGCCACGCTCGCGCGTCGGTTGATGATTCTGGCTCGTGTGCGTCGCGAAAGAATGTCGTCAAGAGTTCGGGCCATTTCGTGCTGCACCGCAAAAACAGCCTCGGCTCGCAAATATGGCAGGCCGGCAATCAAAGGTTCGCCCAGACTTGTGTTTTGATCAATCATCGCGGTGAGAATTTCTGCTTCGCGCCCGAAACGGTCACGAAGATGTATTGCGTTTTTATCCTTCAGTTTTGGCGCACTGTTATCAGCACCAATCAACTTGAGGCTCTTGGTCTTACATCGTGCCGAAGTGCCGAGAGTTTCAAGAACTTGGTCGACCGTGTCTTGTGCCATTTTGCGGTAAGTCGTAAGTTTGCCGCCGGCGATCGTGATCACACCAGACTGCGACTTCGAAACTTTGTGACGTCGTGACAAGTCGGCCGTTCGCGAACTGATCTTTTCGCCACTCACGCTTTTAACTAGTGGTCGCAACCCTGACCACACCGCGGTCACATCATCGGCGGTCACATTAGTAGTCACGGCAGCATTAAGCGCCTTGAGCACATAATTGATATCAACGCTGGTGCACTGCGGGTCGTCAATCGAGCCTTGATAGTCGGTATCTGTCGTACCTATATATGTGTATTGATAGGTGCCGTCGTAGTTCGAAATCCATGGCACCAAAAACAAACTGCGTTTATCGCCCGGCACCGGAATAACGACGGCGATGTCGTTGCGAACGAGTTTCCATGGCACTGTCAAGTGCACGCCCTTCGCGGGGCGAATCGATTCGGGGTTTTTGCCTGCATCGGTTGTCATCACTTCGTCAGACCAAACACCAGCGGCGTTGACGACAACTCGCGCGTTGACGGTGAAAGCGTCGCGATCATGAGGTTTGACGATCGCGCCAGATGCACGGCCTTGCTCGTCGTGCAGAATTTTATCGACCTGCGTGTAATTCAGAACCGAAGCGCCGTGATTTTCAGCCGTGCGGGCGAGTGCGATGCAAACTCTTGCGTCGTCGGCCATCGCATCAAAATATAAATAGGCCGAGCCAATTCGTTTGCGATCCATCGTCGGTAAGTGAGCGAAGGCTTTGTCGGCTTTGAGTCGACGATGAAATTTGCCGATTCGCCAACCACCGGTCAGGTCATACATCCATAAAGCAGTGCCAAGTGCGCGAGCGATTTTGCGTGACACAACGCCATCGCGCTTCAAAATCGGAATCATGAATGGCAGCGTTTGCACCAAGTGTGGTGCGTTGCGCTTGAGTCGGTGTCGTTCGTGCAGTGCCTCGTAGACGAGTGCGACTTCACCTTGTTGTAAATATCTGACTCCACCGTGAATCAGCTTGCTGCTTTTCGAGGATGTACCCGACGCGAAGTCGTCGCGCTCGACAAGCGCAACTTTTAACCCGCGGGTGGCTGCGTCAACGGCGACGCCGAGGCCAGTGATGCCACCGCCGATAACCAACACATCAAATTGCTGCTGCTGCAATTGGTCTAGGGCGCGACGACGCTGGGCGACGACATCAATATCAGGCATTGTTTTAGCCTAAACGAGCAATGCAATTTTGTTCGGCTCGTGGTGGTCGCAAATCGTTTGTACAACCTGACGAAGTAGCCAAAGTCACATTGATTGTTAGTTAGCAAGACTTGCAAATTAGAATTGAAACGACTAGTTTCAAAGGCGTGCATTCGCCAACTGAATTAGCCCAAATATTTCGCGAAAAGCAGCTGAAGCTCACCCCCCAGCGGCAGCTGCTTTTCGGTCTATTGCATGAAAACAATGCCCATCCGTCGGCCGAGAACCTGTTCGAAGTTGCCAGCAAGCAAATGCCCGGCATTTCGTTGCGCACGGTTTATCAGACATTGGGCGAACTTGCCGAAATGGGCGAGTTGCAGTTGGTTGACGTGGGCGATGGCGCAAAACGTTTCGACCCAAACATGGGCGAACATCATCACTTTGTTTGCGAATCGTGCGGGTCAATTCACGATGTCGAGATCTCATCCACACCAAAAATTCGCGGCGAAGGTGCTGGCTACGAAGTCAATGAAGTAGGCGTCGTGTTTCACGGCAAGTGCACTCGGTGCAGTGCAGCAACCAAGAGATCTCCTGGTCATCAGGCGAAAAAGCAAGTAGCAAGAACCAAGTAAGTGCAATTCAAGAAATAAACAACAACCAAAATAGAAACGGAGAAAATCATGGCCAAGCTAAATGGCACAAAAACACATGAGAATCTCAAGCACGCGTTTGCCGGCGAGAGCCAAGCAAATCGTCGATACTTGTGGTTCGCACAGAAGGCAGACATCGAGGGTTACCCAGACGCAGCGGCATTGTTCCGATCTGTTGCTGAAGGCGAAACCGGTCACGCACACGGTCATCTCGACTATCTCGCAGAAGTTGGCGACCCAGCTTCAGGTGAGCCAATCGGCGAGACCGCAGACAACTTCAAAGCATCAGTTGCTGGTGAAACATATGAGTACACGCAGATGTATCCAGGTTTTTCCAAGACTGCACGCGAAGAAGGCTTCACAGAAATCGCCGACTGGTTCGAAACTCTTGCGCGAGCAGAGAAGAGCCACGCTGGTCGATTCGGTGAGGGTCTTAAGGCACTCGGTTAAGCAAGTAGCAGTTAGTTAAGAAGTAAGAGCAATTATTTCGTGTTGGTGTCACAGGCTCAGGCTTGTGGCACCAACAGCGAGATCTTTTTCAATTTCAGATTTTTGTTTCAACATGTCGGCACGAGAGATTTTAGTTAATGACAATTACATATGACCCGCTAAACCCTGTTTATTTAAACGAAGCCGACACTCGCGAAGAGTTGACTCGGGTCTACGACCTTTGCCATGGCTGTCGGTTGTGTTTCAAGTTTTGTCCGAGCTTTCCGACGCTATTCAGTTATATCGATCAACACGAAGATCAAGATGCCGGCAAGATGACTATCGCGCAACAAGACCATGTTGCCGACGAGTGTTTTCAGTGCAAGCTTTGTTACGTCAATTGTCCGTATACACCGGGTCAACACGAATGGGCGCTTGACTTTCCGCGATTGATGTTGCGAGTTGATTCGATGCGCCGCGCCAACGGCCACGTGTCGGTGCGCAATAAAGTGACGACTGCAATGCTCGGTCGCACAGATGCGTTGGGCATGGCGGCAACTTCTTCTGGACCAATTGCCAACATGGTGATGGGCGCGAAAACTGGTTCAATTGTGCGCAAACTCGTCGAAAAAACTGCAGGCGTGTCTAGCGTCAGATTGTTGCCGGCTTTTGCTCGTCAACGTTTTTCGACTTGGTTCAATCGCCGGCCCAAAGCGGTAATCGAAAAGTTGCAGGGCAAAGTCACCGTCTATCCGACCTGTCTTGTCGAATATCAAGAACCAAAAATTGGCCACGCACTGGTCAATGTTTACGAGCGCAATGGCATCGAGTGCAGTCTCAGTGACGCAGGTTGTTGCGGTGCGCCGTTCTTGCACAGCGGTGACATGGCTCAGTTCACAAAGGTTGCCGTCAAAAATGTAGCAACGCTGGCAGCAGAAGTGCGCAAAGGCACCGACATCGTCGTGCCGCAACCAACATGTGGTTATGTCTTGAAAAAAGATTATCTCGACTATGTCGGTGGACCAGACGCAAAACTCGTTGCCGAGCACACATACGATGCAGCCGAATATCTGATGAAGGTTCACAAGACTGAAGGCTCTTCGCTCGATATAAATTTTGTCGGCGAAGTGCCCGAGTCTGTTACTTATCACACGCCGTGTCACTTGCGCGCGCAGAACATCGGTTTGAAGAGTCGCGATCTAATGAAACTGACCGGCACAAAGATAAAACTTGTGCAGCAATGTTCGGGTATCGACGGCATGTGGGGATTGCGTGCAGAAAACGCCGAACTCTCGTTGCCGATCGCCGCAAAACTCGGTGAGATGGTGCGCGAAGCCGCTTCAGAAGTTGTGGCGGGCGACTGTCACCTTGCAAATACTGCAATTACAGAACAAACAGGCGAGACACCGCTTCATCCACTTGAAGTTGTGGCTCGCGCCTACGGAATCAAACCAGAAAGAAAATAACTATGACAACTATGACAACAATGACCCAAACAAACAGCAACCGAAAATTAGTGCTCAGCGATATTTTAGAGCAACGCGCTTACGAACGAATTCGCGAGACACGTCGCGCTGAAGTCATCGAACTGAAGCGTCGCCGTCGAATTGCGCTCGGCACGATCGTCACAGTGATGTTCGAAAATCGTGCGACGATGCAGTCTCAAATTCAAGAGATGTTGCGAGTCGAGCGAGTCGTCAGCGATGAGGGTGTGCTCGAAGAGTTGAAGGCCTATAACCCTTTGATCCCAGAGGCGGGTCAACTATGCGCAACAGTGTTTATCGAACTGGTCACCGACGACCAGATGCGCGAATGGTTGACAAAACTTGTCGACATCGAAAAGTCGATCGTGATCAAATTGGCCAATGGCGAAGTCGTGAAATCTATTGTCGATGAGGCGCATGCCGAACAATTGACGCGCGAGACCGTGACAGCTGCAGTGCATTACATCCGCTTTGAATTCACACCTCAACAGGTCGAAGAGTTCGCAAAAGGCGATGTGCAGATTGTCTCGACTTTGTCGAATTATCTCGAAGTAGTTCAACTCGCTGACTTCACTGTGGCCGAATTGCTCACAGATTTGCGCGACTAAAAACTCACTCGCGAACCCCAGCAGTCGCTGCGACGAATAGAGACACGCAAAATAGCCGATTGGCGCGGTGTTACACCCAAGTTCTAGTCTGTGCGCGACGAGAACAAGGGGGTTCGCGTGCCTGAAATCGATTTAAGTTGGCGCAGCAGCGGTGCCTGCCAAGGTCTCGACCCCCAGATTTTCTACCCAGACAACGAAGAAAACTGCAGCCAGGCAAAATCAGTCTGTAGTGAGTGCAAAGTGCGCATAGCGTGTTTGACGTATGCGCTTGACAGTCGTGAAAAGCAAGGCGTTTGGGGTGGCACATCTGCCCGTGAACGCCGCAAGTTGTTGCGTACTCGCCGCACCGCTTAAGAGACTTTTCAGATGAGCGAGATCGAGGTTGCTGGTTCTTGGCCGCAAGTTATCTCGCAACTTCTGGCTGGCAAAGATTTAAGCGCGAGCCATGCTGGCGCGGCGATGCGCTCGGTGCTTTCGGGTGAGGCGACACCGTCGCAGATAACTGCATTCATCGTCGCACTTCGCGCCAAAGGTGAAACTGAAATCGAACTCGAGGGCATGTTGGCCGAGGTTCGTCGCGCCGCCGAGCGCGTCTTCTTGCCAGACGAAATTGCGCAACGCGCACTAGACATCGTCGGCACTGGCGGCGATCACAGTCACTCGGTAAACGTTTCGACGATGGCGGGTCTCGTTGTGGCGGGTGCGAAGATTCCGGTTTGCAAACACGGCAGTCGCGCGTCGTCGTCAAAGAGTGGTGCCGCCGATGTACTCGAGGCGCTCGGCGTAGCGATCGAATTAGACGGCGTCGGCGTGACCAAGTGCGTCGAAGAAACTGGTTTTGGTTTTTGTTTCGCCCAGAGGTTTCATCCGGCCTTCAGATTTACAGGGCCGTCGCGTCGCGAAATCGGCGTGCCGACTGTTTTTAACTTGCTCGGGCCAATGGCCAACCCTGCGCCAATTTCTTACATGGTCGTCGGTGTCGGTGACCCGGCGGCTGCCAATGTGATGGCCAAGGCGTTAGCTACACGTGGCGTGAAGCGTGCTTGGGTCGTGCACGGACACGGCTCAATGGACGAACTTTCGCTCAGCGGCCCATGTCCCGTGGTTGAAGTGAACTCCGGAAAAATGCGTGAATTCGAAATTAACGCAACTTCACTCGGGCTTGAGCATGCCGATGTCGCAGCAGTGCGTGGTGGCTCGCCGAAAGATAACGCCAAGATTTTTCGCGATCTGTTAGACGGTAAACAAGGCGCAGTCAGAAATATTGTCGCGCTCAATGCTGCTGCGGGCATTGTCGTCGCCGGCAAAGCCGACGACATGCGTCAAGGTCTCGAAATTGCATTCGACTCAATTGATTCTGGCGCGGCACGAGATGTTCTCGATGAGTTAATTCGAGTCAGTGTTGATGCTGCCAAACAGATGGCACAATAAAAGCCATGAGTGTCAATCAAAAACCAGTTGCTGTTCGCGTGCCCGCGAGTTCGGCAAACCTTGGCCCTGGTTTTGATGTCTTGGGGTTGGCACTTGACTTGCATCTCGAAGCGGGGTTCGGCAATGCTCCCGCTGAATCGAACGACGCCGATGAAAATCATCCGCTAACAGTCGCGTTTCGTCATTGCGGTGGCACGCAAGATTTGTGGGTGCGTTCACAAATGCCGATGGGCAAGGGTTTGGGTTTTAGTGGCGCTGCACGAGTTGCAGGTTGCATTTTGGCTCATGCCGAAAAACACGGTGCAGGTGAAAAAGAATTCGACGAAGCCAAACTCGAAATCTTGCGCATTGCCAGCGAACTTGAAGGTCATCCCGACAACGCCGCGGCGTCGATGTTCGGCGGCTTTGTCGCCAGCGTCGATGGTTTCGTTGTACGCATACCTACACCGCTCGATCCGGCGATTATCGTTTGGGTGCCTCAGCGTCAGCTAACTTCGACCAAAGAATCACGGACAAAATTGCCAGCGAACATTAAGTTCGAAGACGCAGTTTTCAATGTCGGGCGCACTGCGCTTTTGGTTGCGGCACTGGCTGCAGGCGACATTCGTGCGTTATCGATTGCGACCGGAGACCGTCTGCACCAAGATTTGCGATTCACCAAAGCGCCTGAGTCAAAATTGGCGCTTCAAGCCGCCGTCAATGCTGGTGCGTGGTGCGCCTGGTTGTCTGGTTCGGGGCCAACGATTGCGGCGATGGTTGATCACGGTTCTGCGCAACGAATTGACGAGGCGTTACCAGCCAACGGTGCAAAAATGGTTTTAGGTGTTGCGCCACAAGGGGCTGAACTTTTCGCAATCTAACTGTGCAACACGCTTCGGGCAATGTTGTTGATGTAAAGCAACATCAACAAGACCCAAGTCAAGGAGCAAAGTTCGTGCAAGATTTCCCCGCAATCAAAGCAACTAACAACACTGCGTCTGGCAATACCGACTCATTGGTCGATGTTCTATCAATCAGTTGCGACGATTGCGTGATGCGGGCCACTGCAGCCTGTGACGATTGTGTCGTCTCGTTTTTCTGCGAAGATTCAGGCGCCCAGGCCGTTGTTTTAGACCTCGAAGAGCAAAGAACTCTGCGAATGCTGGCAAATGCCGGTTTAGTGCCTACGCTTCGGCATCGTGCAGTTAGCTGACGAATCAGGTTCAACCCACAACTCAAGTTATACATCCCAACTTTTGAGTCTTGGTCGCAAGGCGGGGCTCGCTGAAGTTGGCGTGGCCAGCGCCGAAGTCTTGCATCGCGCACGAGAGGCGATCAATCATCGCAAAGAGCAAGGTCTGCACAACCAAATGCAGTTCACCTATCGCAACCCAGAGCGCAGCACCGACCCAACCAAGACTTTGCCTTCGGCAAGGTCGGTGATTGTCGGTGCATATTCGTATTCACATTCTTCTTCGCGAACTCCCGAAAAAGCGAACGAACTTTCGGCGCGAGTCGCCCGATATGTATGGTCTGACTATTACGCGCAGTTGCGCCAGTCGCTCGGTCAAATCGCGCGTCAACTCGAACTCGATGGTCATCGCGCTGTGGTGCTTGCAGACGACAATGCGATGGTCGATCGTGAAGTTGCATATCAAGCAGGTTTAGGTTGGTTCGGAAAAAATTCAAACCTGTTGATTTCTGGGGCAGGAAGTTATTTTGTTCTTGGATGCATTATTACGAACGCCGAACTGTCGGTGGCAACTCAGCAGGTCGAAGATGGCTGCGCGTCTTGTCGGCGATGCCTCGACAACTGCCCAACAAACGCAATAGTTGCACCAGGTGTGATCGATGCCAATAAATGTCTGGCGTGGTTGTTGCAAAAACCTGGCGTATTTGACCGCAACTACCGCGTTGCCCTCGGCGATCGAATTTACGGTTGCGACGACTGTCAAGAAGTTTGTCCGCCGACAATTCGGTTCGAGAAAAAATCAAACATTTCGACGGTTGCGATATCGGTTAAGCAACCTACGGCGTGGGTTTCAGTTGCAAAAATTTTGACTAGCGACGATGAATCGCTGATCAAAGAGTTTGGCGCTTGGTATCTCGCCAATCGCGACCCAAAATGGTTGCGACGCAACGCCCTGATCATTCTCGGCAATATTGGTGACGCTAAAGATGCGCTAGTGCTCAAATTGTTGAAGCAATATTTAAGTCATGCAGACCCAGTGCTTCGCGCCCACGCCGTTTGGGCTGCGGCTCGCTTGGGGCTCGATCACTTAATTAATAGAGATGACGACGATCAACTTGTGCAAGAAGAATTGCAGTCTTTGCCAAGCGTAAAGTGAATAGCCATGAAACATCTTTTGGTCACAAATGATTTTCCGCCAAAAATTGGTGGCATTCAAAATCTGCTTTTTGAGTGGTGGCGACGATTGCCACCCGAAAGTTTTGCAGTTTTGACCAGCCCATACTCGGGCAGCAAAACATTCGACGCGGCGCAAGATTTTGAAATTCGTCGCACCCGTGAGCCGGTTTTATTGCCACATCCGCTATTGGTTCGCAAGATCAACAAAATGGCGGCAGAGGTTGGTGCTGATCTTGTTGTTTTAGATCCTGCATTGCCACTCGGTTTAGTTGGGCCGCATTTAAGTTTGCCTTACGCAGTTGTTTTGCACGGCGCCGAGATAACAGTGCCTGGGCGACTACCTGTTGCCTCGCGATTGCTGAAGAGAGTTTTAAATGGCGCTGAAATTATTATTGCGTCAGGCAGTTATCCGGCGGCAGAGGCGTCACGTGTTTGTGTCTCTGCTGACAAAGTTAAAATCATTACGCCAGGTGTAGATACCCAGAGATTCAAAGTTCTAACGCCCGAACAAAAGATCGAAGCACGCAATCGATTCGGCGTCGCCGACGACGCAGAACTGATCGTTGGCGTCAGCCGACTAGTGCCGCGCAAAGGGTTTGATGTGTTGATTCGCGCCGTTGCACATCTTGCGACCGAGCATCCCAAATTGCGGTTGATCATTGGCGGCGAGGGTCGTGATCGTGCGCGACTCGAGAGAATTGCGCGCGAGTTGCGATCGCCGACTACTTTTTTGGGGCGAGTTACCGAAGATGACTTGCCGAAACTTTATGGCTGTGCTGACGTCAACGCAATGTTGTGTCGTAGGCGATGGATGGGTCTCGAGCAAGAGGGCTTCGGCATCGTGTTCGCCGAAGCTGCAGCATGTGGCGTGCCGCAGATCGCCGGTCGAAGCGGTGGGGCTGCCGACGCGGTCGAACACACGAAAACAGGTTTGATCGTTGAAAATCCAACACGAGTCGATGATGTCGTCTCGGCTTTGCGGGGGCTGCTTACCGACAAGCCGCAGCGCGTGCAAATGGGGCAGGCTTCGCGACTGCGTGCCGAGAACCTGTTCGACTACGACAAACTTGCCCTAGATCTGGGGCAATTATTGGGCGTTGACCAGTCGTTATAGAAAGTTCGCAAAATAGTGGTTTAATATATGTGTGGTTGATTCAGCATTTGAAACAGAAGTAATCGCTGCCTCTGCCGACAAGTGTTTTGGTGTCGCGATTGACGTCGAGCGATATCCAGAATGGGCGCCAGATATCAAAGAGGCCGTTGTGCGCGAGCGAGATTCGCAAAATCGCCCAGTGCTAGTCGAATATCGCGCTTCCGCTTTGGGTCGCAGCACCCACTACACCCTTAAGTACGACTACGCCAATGCGCCACAGCAGATCACTTGGCACCTCTCGCAAGGTGACATCATGCGGTCAATTGATGGTTCATATGAGTTCGAGCAATCAGATGCGAATACGAAAGTTACTTATTCGCTGTCGGTTGAGTTGATTGTGCCACTTCCCGGTTTCATTAAGCGCAGGGCTGAAGGTCGCATTTTGCACACACTGAAAGAACTAAAGGTTCGCTGCGAGTCGTGACCGCTGTTGCCGGCATTGATGTCGGCGGAACTAAGTGTCTTGGGGTGTTGTTCGAGGGCGGACAAATTGTTGGCACTGTTCGTCGCCCGACGCCTCACGCTGATGAGCTTGTAGCAACACTCGTAGAAATCGCCCGTGAACTTGGCGACTATAAATCTTTGGGCATTGGTGTGCCTGGCTTGATTACACCCCAAGGCGTAGTACGCGAGTCGCCCAATTTAACTGGCGCTATCGAACTTGATTTGCGCACGCGACTAGAAAAAGAATTGGGTCACCCAATCGATGTCGAAAATGATGCGACATGTGCGGCGCATTCAGAGTGGAAGTTTGGTGCTGGTCGCGGGGCGACCGACATGTGGTTAGTCACTTTGGGCACTGGCATCGGCGGCGGTTTTGTATCTGGTTCAAAATTGCAACGGGGTAGTCACGGTTTTGCGGGAGAGATCGGACATATGGTCGTCGAGTCGCAGGGCATCTTGTGTCCGTGTGGTCAACGCGGTTGCTGGGAGCGTTACGCATCGGGTTCGGGTTTGGCGACTATTGCCGGCGGTGAACGTGGCGAAGATGTCATCGCCCGCGCGGTTGCTGGTGACAAGCAGGCGCTTGGCTACCTAGATGTTTTTGGTCGTTGGGTCGCGGTTGGTTTGGTCAATCTGACAAACATTACCGACCCGAATGTGATCGTCATCGGTGGTGGCATGGCTGAAGCAGCCGACACTTTGATGCCGTATATAAAAAAATGGTTCAAAGAATTGCTCTACGCCCCTGATAATCGTGATCATCCAGATTTGCGTGTGGCGCAACTCGGCGAACATGCAGGCGCAATTGGCGCGGCGCTTTTGGGTGCGGGTGTTTAGTTAATCCAATTCATCGAGCGCTGAATCGCCGTTTGCCAAGCCTCGTAGCCGAGAGCGACAGATTTTGGTTCAAACTTTTGATCGAGTTGCCACGCTGCTGAAATCTCATCGGTCGAGCTCCAGACTTTTTCGCATAGCCCGGCCAAGAAGGCGGCGCCCATCGCGGTTGTTTCGAGTTGTTTGGGTCGCAGCACCGTGCAATTCAAATGATCGGCTTGAAGTTGAAGCATAAAGTCAACAACTGCGGCACCGCCATCAACTCGAAGGTCTTTGATTTCTACGCCAGAAGCCGCGCTCATTGACTCGACGACGTCGCGAGTTTGAAAAACTATTGACTCGATTGTTGCACGAGCGATGTGAGCGCGGGTCGTGCCACGAGTGATGCCAAAAATTGAACCTCGTGCGTATGGGTCCCACCACGGGCTGCCAAGACCTGCGAATGCTGGCACCAAAACAACGCCACCAGAATCTGCGACCGACTGGGCAAGAGGGCCGATCTCTCTGGCGTGATCAATAATGTTTAGACCGTCACGCAGCCACTGAATTGCCGCGCCGGTTACAAAAATTGCGCCTTCCAGGGCGTACACGGGTTTTTGCGATTCAATCTGCCAAGCAACGGTTGTCAAGATGCCATTTTGTGGCTCAGGACACTTTGTGCCGACATTCATCAGCACAAAACTGCCGGTGCCATATGTATTTTTTGTGGCGCCTGTCGTAAAACAAGCCTGACCGAAAAGCGCGGCTTGCTGGTCACCAGCGACGCCAGAAATCGGAATTGAGTCGGGTAATGCACCGTGTTTAACTGTCAAACCGAATCTGCTGCTCGATGGCAAAACAGTCGGCAGGTTTTTTATCGGCACGTTCAGCAGTTCGCAGAGTTCTTCGCTCCAGCACATTTTGTTGATATTGAACAACATCGTGCGACTTGCGTTCGTTACATCAGTTACGAACGATTTGTGACCCGACAGTTTGAAGATAAGCCACGCGTCAATAGTGCCGAGGCATAAATCATCATCGACTTTTATTTCACGATTTCTAATCAACCACTCGAATTTGGTGCCCGAGAAATATGGGTCAAGTACCAGACCAGTTTGCTGTCGAACCGTTGTCAGATGATTGGTGAGTTGCTCGCAACGGTCAGCGGTACGCCGATCTTGCCAGACAATCGCCGAGCCATATGGCGCGCCAGATTTACGACTCCAGGCGACGACAGTTTCGCGTTGGTTCGTTATGCCGATCGCCGAGATTGGCTCGCTCAACTGACCGATCACTTCTTGCAACGTGACCAGCACTGCTTGCCAAATTTCTTCGGCATCGTGCTCGACCCAACCAGGCCGTGGAAAGAATTGCGTGAACTCGCGATATGAACTTAATTCAGATGGTCCAGACGCACGAACGACCCGAGATCGAACACCAGTTGTGCCGGCGTCGATCGCAATTACAACACCCATTTAACGAAACCCTAATCTGTCGAAGAACTTGAGATCACTAGTTGACTGAGCTGACTGAAAATATCTGGGCAGGTGACCATAAATTCTTTGGGTGAAGATTTGCCGCCAGAAAAATTGCCAGACTTCGCGCCAGATTCAACCGCGATTAGTTCAGCCGCTGCGATATCCCACTGGTGCAAATTTTCTTCGAAGTATGCATCGAGTCGGCCGCAAGCCACAAAACAGATGTCGATACTCGCTGCGCCGAAGCGCCGAATGTCGCGAACCTGATGAATAAATTTCGCCACGCGCTTCGACTGAATTGTTCGCTGTTCGGGCGAATAGCTAAAGCCGGTGCAAACGAGCGCTTTCGAAACGTCGCTAGTCGTGTTGCAAAAAATCTGGTTGTTGTTCAAGAACGCACCCTGCCCGCGAACGGCATGAAACATTTCATCAAGTGCGGCGATATAAACCGCACCAACTAATGGGCCGTTCTCATCGCTGACACCAATTGAGACGCTCCAACCTGGCAGGGCATACAGAAAATTCGTCGTACCATCAATCGGATCGATGCACCAAGTGATGCCGCTCGTGCCTGAGATTGAGGCGCCTTCTTCGCCGACGATCGCATCTTTTGGTCGACGACTGCGAATTTCGCCAACGATATATTTTTCGGTGGCACGATCAAATTCGGTGACCATATCGGTGCTCGTGCTTTTAGTTTCAACTTGAGTCAGACCAGCAAGACGGCCCGCCAGGGCATTCTTTCCACCGGTCATGGCAAGTGTCTTGCAAATTTCTAGAAGTTCGTTCGCTAATTGCGGATCATTGGTTTTGCTCACTTACGATCCTCAAGTTCTTTCCATTCTCCTGTTGCACGCAAGACCAAAACGGCGACCACGCCCATGCCAAAGGCACCAGTAACAGCGCCGATAATTAAACCAATCGAGTTTGGAACATCGCAGTCACCTTGGCATTGCAAATCGACGAGTGTGAACCCAATCAACGCTCCGGCGACACCCGCAACAATTATCGAAACGAAAGCGACCACGCGAGCCAAAACAGATGGCAGGGCCGACAACCGACGGTCTTGTTGATTCATGGGTATGAGTTTATGACTAGCGTCTGAATCGTGGAGATTTCACGACCTGCAACCGTTAAAACGATTCTGCATGTCGATATGGACATGTTTTATGTCGCCGTTGAACTGCGTCGAAATCCGCAATTGCGCGGTCTGCCGGTAGTCGTTGGTGGCGACGGGTCGCGCGGTGTAGTGGCGGCTGCTTCATATGAGGCTCGTAGGTTCGGAGTGTTCTCGGCAATGTCCTCGGCTCAGGCCAAAAGACTTTGTCCGCAAGCAATTTTTCTGCCTGGCGATCACGATCTTTACTCGCAAGTAAGTGCCGAAGTGTTCGAAGTGTTTCATACGATCACGCCGCTAGTCGAAGGGCTATCTCTGGACGAAGCATTTCTTGATGTCACTGGTGCGCGTCGCCTGTTGGGTGAAGGCACAAAAATAGCCGAAGAGATTCGAGTTCGAGTTAAGCAGGCGACTCAATTGACATGCAGTGTCGGGGTCGCACCGAATAAGTTTCTGGCGAAACTTGCGTCTGTCTTTGCAAAACCGCGGGCGAATCGCGATGGGATTGAACCAGGGCACGGTGTTTATGAAGTGCAGTTTGGTCGTGAACTTGAATTTCTTCACCCACTGGCAGTCGAGTCGCTGTGGGGGGTTGGCCCTGTGACGCTCGAAAAGCTTGCGGCGCTGTCAATCAAGACGGTAGGTGATGTCGCCAAGTTTGATCGCAAGATCTTGCTCACAGTACTTGGCAATTCTCTTGGTGAACACTTGTTCGAACTTTCACAAGGCATCGACGACAGATCGGTCGAGCCAGATCGTGATGCAAAATCAATTGGCCACGAAGAGACTTTTTCAACAGACATCAAAGATCTTGCTGTTGCTCAGGTGCAATTGTTGCGACTTGCTGACGCCGTTTCGGCGCGATGCCGAAATGCAGGTGTCGGCGCAAGGACGATTTCGTTGAAGATCAAGTTTGCAGATTTTCAAGTCATAACTCGCGCGGCAAGTGTCGAGTTTCCGGTTGTGACTACGCAGGCGATGATGCGTCTTGTCGAGCCATTATTGCGAGAAATCGACATCTCTGGAGGTGTTCGACTTCTGGGCATTAGCGCGCGAAATCTGGTCGAGCCCGAGATGCAACTAAGTCTGTTTGATAATGCGTCCGAGAAATCAACAGCAAATGAACTTGACGCTGCATGGAGTTCGACGACATCGGCGATTGATGGCATCCGTGACAAATTTGGCGACGCGGCGATCAAACCGGCAAGTGCATTAAGTCATAAGCGCAAACCGGGCTCGTCTAAATGGGGGCCAAGCGACCCCAACTAGCAAGAAATTTCTCTTGCGAAGTGCCTACACTCGTGAGAAGATATAGCACGCAATACTCTCATCGGAGGCACTTTGCCATTATCAGATAACGAACAACAGATTCTTCGCCAGATTGAGCAAGATCTCAAAACTGACGAGAAATTCGCACAGGCCGTTTCTTCAAAAGGTCTGTATCGTCATTCGGCGCGCACAGCATGGTGGGCAGGTGTCGGCATCGTTGCCTCTCTTGGTTTGACAATCGTTGGTCTTCAGTTTCATTTTCTTTTGGCGTTCGCGGGGTTCTTGGCGATGTTGGGTTGTGCACTAATCGTCGAGCGTCAATTGCGGGCAATGTCGAAGGTCGGTCTTCGAGATGTTGCTGAGTCATTGCGGGCTCAACGCGCCAACGCGCAGCGTATGCGCGAAAAATTCACGCGCGAGCGGTAAAGAGTTCGCGTGAGCAAGCGCGGCTATCTTGCAGTTGACATCGGTGGCACCAAACTTTCTGTCGGAGTCGTTTCGTTAACAGGCGAAGTTTTATCGCACGGTCGAGCGTTGACACCACAAGTCAATGTCTGGCAAGCACTGCAAGATCTGATTAAATCGCAAGTCGCCGAATCAAGTGTTGACTTAGTGGCTTGTGGTGTTGGGTGTGGTGGGCCGATTTCGCCGCTCGGCGAACTGGTTTCGACGTTGCACATCCCCGAGTGGCGCGACTTTCCATTGCGTGCAAAGTTGCAACACTTATTACAGATGCCCGTATATATAGACGGCGACGCCAAAGCTTTGGTGCAAGGCGAAGTTTGGTGTGGCGCGGTGGTTGGTCAAACAGACGTGATCGGCATGGTTGTTTCAACAGGCGTAGGTGGCGGAATCATTTCGCAGGGAAAAGTTCTAGACGGGCGAAGTGGCAACGCCGGACACATCGGTCATGTGATCGTCGTGCCCGACGGCAGATTGTGTGCCTGTGGTTCGCGCGGTTGTCTCGAGGCACATGCTTCTGGTCGATCGATTGAAGCGATAACCGGCAAACCTTCGGCGCAAGCGAGTGCGCAAGTCATCGCCGAAACGGGCCGGCTTGTGGCTCGAGCTTTGGTCAGTGTCGGGGCCGCAGTCGATTTGCGCAGTGCGGTTATTGCCGGTTCGGTTGCCTTTGGCTTTGGCAAACCATTTTTTGACTCAGTGCAAAACGAGTTGGATCGTTCGGCAAAAATCGGCTTTGTTCAGGGTTTCACTGTTTGCCCTGCGGGACTTGGCCCGCTTTCGCCGCTCGTTGGGGCAGCAGCAGTGGCTCGCAATCTAGGCTGTGAAACATGAAACCCGTCTATGAACTTCAAGCCGAAGAGTACCGCGAAAAGGTTCAAGCATTTTTGGCGGAAAAACTTCCATCAAATTGGCAGGGCATCGGCTCAATGGAAGGCAAGGCAGTCGAAGAGTTTGTTGCTCAGTGGCGAAACACTTTGGCGACGAGTCCATATCTCGCGCCTGGTTGGCCCGTTGAATACGGCGGTGGTGGTCTTTCAGCGCTCGAACAAGTAATCGTCGCCGAAGAGTTTGCGCGCGCCGGTGTGCCGACTGGTTCTTTCAACGACACATTCGGCATTCAGATGCTCGGCAACACTTTGTTGATTTGGGGCACCGAAGAACAAAAGCGCCATTACTTGCCAAGAATTATCTCGGGTCAAGATGTTTGGTGCCAGGGTTACAGCGAGCCAAACGCCGGCTCAGACCTCGGCAATGTTGCTTTGAAGGCAACTCTCGACGGTGACCAATTCATTTTGAATGGGCAAAAGATTTGGACATCAGCTGGGCAGTATGCAACTCATATTTTTACTCTCGCGCGCACCAACCCAGATGCGCCGAAGCACAAAGGTATTTCGTTCATGTTGGTTGATATGCGTCAACCAGGCATCGAAGTTCGACCGATCAAGATGCTTTCGGGTGAGAGCGAATTCAACGAAGTGTTTTATACAGATGCGACATGTCCGAAAGACAACATCGTCGGTGGGCTGAACAATGGCTGGGCAGTGGCGATGTCGTTGCTCGGCTACGAACGCGGTGAGGCAGCGGCGACACTTTCAATCAAGTATCAAGCCGAAATCGAGCGATTGATCGAATTGGCCCAAGAACGCGGTGTAGCCAACGACCCACGAATTCGTCAGCGCCTAAGTGATTGTTATGGCAAAGTTCAAATCATGAAATATCTCGGCTTGCGCACGCTGACAAAATTTGTCGCCGGTCATCATCCCGGGCCGGACGGTGCAATCTCGAAACTTTATTGGAGCGAGTATCACAAGACGGTCACCGAATTGGCAATGGATATCCTCGGCGCCGACGGTTTGGTGCCCGTGGGTCGCAAACCGATGACGACTTTTCAGACTGACGAGGCAGGTGCGAAGAACAGCACGATGAGTTGGGCGATGACTTTTTTGAATGCTCGCGCTGGCACGATCTACGCAGGCTCTTCGCAAGTGCAGCGCAATATCATTGGCGAGATGGTGCTTGGGCTACCCAAAGAGCCAAAACCTAACTGACTCATGGCGACACTTTCGACCATGAAATCTGGTGCGTCGATTGTCTGCGCAGTTGCAAAGCGCCCGCAACTTTGGACTGTCGCTGCGACTCAACTATTTCGTCTCGCTCCGCGAAGTTGGTGGCGGCGGTCGCCGTTCTTGCCGATACCGAACAAACATTATTTGAGGTTTCGCACGCAAACTCAATATGGCGGCGATGCACATCAAATTGAAGTCAAAGATGTTCTCAGTTACTTAAACTGGCTTCGAGATCTTCGATGAGAAGCGCACTTGTCTTGAATGCCACATTTGAACCGCTGTCGATTGTGCCTGCGCGACGAGCAATTTGTTTGGTGCTGTCAGACAAAGCCGAAATCATCGAAGAAGATGGCACACAGATTAGAGCAGAAACTTTTGTCATGCCCGGGCCTTTAGTTATCAGGCTGCGCTATGTCGTCAAGGTGCCGTATCACCGACGCACAGCAATGTCGAGACGCGCAATTTTTGCTCGCGATAATCACCGTTGCCAATATTGTGGTGCGCACGCCGACAGCATCGATCATGTGATGCCGCGTTCTCGTGGCGGCATGCACGTCTGGGAGAACGTCACCGCTGCGTGCCGAGGTTGCAATCTGAAAAAGCGAGATCGAACCCCGCAAGAAGCAGGCATGGCTCTTGCTAATCAGCCTCATACGCCTCGTGAACTCGCATGGGTGACGGTTTCTGTGGGGCGAGTGCCCGAAGAGTGGAAGCAATACTTGGCGTTCGCCTCTTAATCTTGGATGAGTGAATGGCGGTTTAATCATCTGCGAGATTCTGCAGAATCCATTCACGGTCGTGAACTGCCGGCAGAGCGCGCAATCTGGCGTGCCTCAATTATCGAGTCGGCTGTCGTATTGGGCTCGAAACAAAACCTAGACATCGTTAATCAAGCCGCTTGCCAACGAGACGGCATTGCAGCCGTGCGACGACGAAGTGGCGGCGGGGTTGTCGTATTGAATGCCGATGCGCATTTATGGATCGATTTTGTGGTGCCGCGTGACGACGAACTTTGGCGAGACGATGTCGGCGAATCAATGTGGTGGGTGGGTGAACTTTGGGCAGATGCTTTGGCAAAATGCGAAATCGCAGACCGCGATCAACTGCGTGTGCATCGTGGCGGTCTCGAGCGATCAACGCTCTCTGACTTGATTTGTTTTGGTGGGCTCGGCCCAGGCGAGGTCACTTTGCACGGTCAGAAACTCGTCGGCATCTCGCAGCGTCGCACTCGTGAGATGGCCCGTTTTCAATGTGTCGTGCACCAGCGCTGGTCGCCAAATCTTTATCGAGAATATTTGCTGTTTGACAAAATTGAACAGCACGTAAGTAGCCGATCAATCTCGCTTGACGCCGAGATTTCGAATATTGCCGTCGCCGAGGTGTCTGGTTTGAACCAGATCGCCGAAGCGATAGTCGAACTCGCTTCGTTTATTTAGTCGCTGAACCCGGCGTCTAACCCGTTAATCAACAGTGATTTTTGGCTGCCCAAAAATATCCAAAAAAAGTGGGGAAAAGTGGTGAAAGGTGTTTGACAGTGGGGGTTAGTGGGGATATAGTCATTGTTGGGTATTAGGGGGAGCTCTAAAACCCAGTAACTAATGGGGTTTTGGGACAAGGCGGAGGAACAGTGTTTGTAGGTGCGCATGAGCGGCAGTTGGACCCAAAGGGTCGCATCGCCCTGCCCGCCACCTTTCGACCAAAATTTGAACCTAAATGTTATTTGGCGCTTGGCCGAGATAAGTGCGTTGATGTCTTAACAACTGAGACTTTCTTGGCAGTCGCCAACGATGTTATGGAAAAAGTCCGTCGCGGCGAAATGGATCGCAAAGAACAGCGAGCGTTGTCGTCGAACATGGTCGAAGTATCCGTTGATGCACAAGGTCGCATCAATGTGGACGAAAAATTGCGTCAATACGCGGGCCTCGAACTGAATTCGCGCGTGATTGTCAGCGGTTCGTTCGATCGGGTTGAAATTTGGGATCCAGAGCGCCACCAGCGCATCAGCGACTCTGGCACGCAAGAACTAGCCGGCACCGAGTAGAGCGAAAGGGGGCCAAGCAACAAACTTTTCGCAACTGTCACAAGTTGCACGAGTTTCGCTTATCAGCAGTCTCCCGGTTAACAAGATGGATAGCCCCCAACTCCGCCCGCTTTCCATCTCGCTATCCGGGGAGAAATCCCGGAGGCACCGTTGGCCGGGGGGCTGCTGATAAGCGAGGCCTCAAGTAGTGACGGTTTGCAAGTTGCGCAATATATATGACAAATCAAAATTCACACGTCAGTTCGCATCTGCCAGTAATGATCGATGAAATCGTTGAGTGCTTCGCTTCGGTGCCAGAAGGCGTCGTCGTTGATGCAACATTTGGTCTCGGCGGTCATGCCGTGGCGATACTCAATGCTTATCCGAACTTGCAAATCCTCGGACTTGATCAAGACGCCGATGCGATTGCCAATGCCGAAAGACTGATCGCCGAAGACCCAAGTATCCAAGGGCGTCTCACAGTTCGTCGTGTGAGATTCGATTCGCTCGATGAAGTTCTCGAAGAACTTTCGATTAGTCAGATTTCGGGTGCATTGTTTGACTTGGGTGTTTCTTCGCCGCAGTTAGATATTGCTGAACGAGGTTTTTCATATCGTCACGAAGGTCCTCTCGACATGCGCATGGATCAGCGCAGTCAACTGAGTGCTGCTGAAGTCGTCAATAATTATGACGAGTCAGAACTTTCAAGACTGATTGCCGAAAACGCCGATGAGAAGTTTGCTCGTCGAATTGCCAAGGCAATCGTGGCTGCTCGACCGATTGCCACAACCACGCAGCTTGCAGAAGTGGTAGTCGCGGCAATTCCCGCGCCGGCACGTCGCACTGGCGGGCATCCAGCCAAGCGAACTTTTCAAGCGATTCGAATTGAAGTCAACAAAGAACTCGAGATTCTCGAGCGTGCATTGCAGATCGCTATCGACGCGACAAAGACCGCCGGTCGAGTCGCCGTGTTGACATATCACTCAGGTGAAAATCGCATTGTCAAGCGCGTGTTCTCTGATTCTGAGCGTGATGCAAACGAATTGACCCATGCATCGCCGTATGTTCATGAATCACAATCGGGTGTGCGCCGCACTCGTCGCGTTCGAGCACCAAAGTATCCGTCAAGCAAAGAGCAGACGCTTAATCGCCGGGCTAAATCAGCACGACTGCGTGTAATCGAAAAAACTCTTGTCGGGGTTGGTAACTAAATGGCAACTGCAGTGGCAACACGACCAGCCCCAGTTCGACTTCGTCGACCAGCTGGTTCGGTAGTTCGACCAGTTCGCAATTCTCAGGGTCGTGCGCACACGAATTCGCAAGAGCAATTTGAACCAGGTGAACGCCCAGATCTGCGAGTTGTCGAAACCGTTCAAGTTAGAAAGTTCTCGATCGTGACGACTGCGCTCATTGGCATCGCCACAGTGTTGACTTTGATCGTTGTCTTTCAAACTGTCATTGCCGAACAACAATTGCGTCTAGACAAAGTCACCACAGATGTTCGACTTGCTCGTTTTCACTATGACGAACTTCGCCAGCAACGCGCCGAACTTCGGGCGCCCGATTATTTGCGCGAGCAGGCGATGATGCTCGGAATGTCGCAGGGACTATCGGCACAATTTGAAGAGATTCCCGCTGATGTAGTGGCGAGTGTTATTGCTGCCACCGGCGGTATGGATAAAGAGATTTTGAATCCACCGATGCTCGAAGATTTGGTTTCAAAAACAATAAAGAGCGTGATGCCATGAGCACAATAGCTGGCCGAGACAACACCGGTTCTCGATCACGTGGTCAATCACGGGGTCAATCACGTGGTGGGCGACACATTGATGCAAACCGTGTGCGCAACTCTGAGATTTCATATCGAGCGTGGTCAGTAACTGCAAATAGTAGAGACTTTTTTACAAAAGACCTGCGCGGTGGCAACATGCACAAGCGCATTGTCTCGATGTTCATGGTTGTCGCAATTTTGCTCTCGCTGCTTGGCGTGCGAGTCGCACTTTTGCAAACAATTTGGGCCAGCGACTATCGCGAGGCGAGTGTTTCGCAACGAACCCGCGTGCAGGTTATTCGCGCCGAGCGAGGCTCGATCCTTGATCGCAGCGGTAGAGAGTTGGCGCTTCCCGTGCCAACTCGAACTGTTTTTGCTGATCCTCGTTCTGTGGTTGACCCGGTTGGTGTGGCGCGTGTGGTTGCTGGTGTATTGCAGCTTGACCCGCAAGCCGAAGTTGATCTGGCGACCAAGTTGCAAAATAAGGCGTCAAGTTTTGTTTACATTGCCCGTCAGGCCGACAAAGAAGTTGCTGATGCGATTTTGGCGCTCGGGTTGAAGGGTGTTTCTTCATATCGTGAGACGGGTCGCGCACTTTCGAGCGCAAGTCTGCAGGCTGTTGTCGGTCGTACCGATATTGATGGCGTTGGTATCTCGGGCCTTGAGCTGAAGTATCACGATTTGCTTACTGGGGTAGATGGCCGAATCGTCAGAGAAGTAAATAGCAGTGGCAAATCAATTGCTGCGGGTGCAGGTGAAGTGCTCGAACCACAGTCTGGTGGTCAACTGACAACGACTATTGATCGCACGATTCAGTTTCAAGTTGACGGCATTCTCAAACAACAAGTCGAGCGACTTGCCGCTCGTGGCGGCACTGCAATCGTGATGGACACGAAAACTGGTGAGATTTATGCGATGTCGAATATACGTCGCAACGAAGACGGAAGTTACTCGAGCCAATCTGGCAACTTCTCTTCAGTCGAAGCAAATGAACCAGGCTCTGTTGCCAAAGTTTTCAGTATTGCTGCGGCAATCAACGAAGGTTCGGTAAACACTGGTTCAACATTTAGCGTCCCTGGTTATCAAGTATTCGACAAAGACACCGATTGGGAGTACAAAGTTACTGATGCGTATCCGCACGGTCTTGAAGAGATGTCGGTTCGCAAGATATTCGTCGACTCTTCAAACCTTGGTACGGTGCTTGTCTCGCGAACGCTCGACACGAAGAAGAACCACGATTATCTAAAACTGTTTGGCTTTGGTACTAAGACTGCTGTTGAATATCCGGGTGAATCCCGTGGGTCGTTGCGACCTGCATCAAAGTGGCAAGGCACCGAGAAAATTACATTTGCTTACGGTTATGGATACACATCAACTGCGCTGCAACTCGCCGCAGCGGTAAATACAGTTGCCAATAAAGGTGTATATGTCGCGCCTAAGTTGGTGCTCAAGACAACCGACAAAAACGGCGTAGTGACCGCGTCTCCTGAATCGCCAACCCACCAGGTGATTTCAGAGTCAACCGCACAGACCATGGCTTCGCTAATGACCGATGTGGTTTGCTACGGCACCGGCACTCTTGCAAAACTGCCCGGTTTAAGTGTCGCCGGCAAGACCGGTACGGCTTATAAGTTGCAAGAAAACGGCACATATATGAACGACGAAGGTGCACGAACCTACTTTGCATCCTTCGTTGGCTTTCTGCCGGCAAATAATCCACGCATGACCGTACTTGTTTCAATTGACGAGCCAGATCCGTATTCTCGAGACCGATTCGGTGGCACCGCTGCCGCGCCTGTATTTGCACGCATTGGTCAGGTGTTGGTAAACGAGTTGAACATCCGCCCCGAGGGTGACGACATGGGTTGTGTAGGTTCGCGCCCGGCAGAACTTGGACCGAGCCACTGAGATGTCGGTCAGAGTGGAACGCCAGTTAGATGAATTGCTGGCAAGTACATCCGAAGTCACCGTCACTCAAATAATCGGTAGTGCAGAAAAAAAAGTTTCAAACATTACTCACGACTCGTCAAAAGTTTCTAGTGGATCAATATTTTGTTGCGTTGTCGGTGAAAATGTTGACGGTCACAATTTCGCCAAAGTTGCAGCAGCCAATGGCGCAGTCGCACTGCTTGTTGAGCGTCGGGTTGAAACTGATATCACACAGGTTGTCGTCGCTGATGTGCGCTCAGCGATGGGGTTTCTTGCCGCCGAATTGTTTGATCGTCCGAGCCAAAAACTCAATGTCGTCGGCATAACTGGAACAAACGGCAAAACGACTACGGCACATTTGTTGGCGGCGATTTTGCATCAACACGGCTGGTCGACATCGGTTATCGGCACATTGACGGGCGCCCGCACAACGCCTGAGTCAACAGACTTGCAGCGACTCTTGGCTGAAGAACTAGATCGTGGTTGCCAAGCAGTTGTGATGGAAGTTTCGTCGCATGCGCTTACTTTGCGACGCGTTGAAGGCACATCGTTCAAGGCGACAGTCTTCACAAATCTCGGTCAAGACCATTTAGATTTTCACAAATCAACCGAAGAATATTTCAAGGCCAAAGCAAGGCTGTTCACGAAACAGTTCACGAAGATGTGCATCATCAATCGCGATGACGTTCACGGTTCTTTGTTGATTGATGCACTTTCGAATGACAGAGACATGCATTGTGAATCTTTTGGCATCGACGATGCACGAGATATTCATGCGGAGGCATCAAAAGTCTCATTTACTTGGCATGACAAACGATTCGAGATAAATACAGGCGGAGAATTCAATTTAATGAACGCGCTAGCTGCCGCGACTGCAGCAGCCAAACTTGGTGTCACTTTTGGCGACATCTGCAAAGGTTTGGCTGCTGCAAGCGCAGTTCCGGGAAGATTTGAAACTGTAAGTGCCGGCCAGAATTTTTCTGTCGTTGTCGACTATGCACATACGCCTGAGGCACTGCAGAATGTATTGATCGCTGCGCGACAAATTGTTGGCAAGAACGACAAAGTGATTCTCGTGTTTGGGTGTGGTGGCGGTCGTGACCAGTTGAAGCGACCTAAGATGGGGTCGGTTGCATTGAAGTTTGCAGACTTGGTTTACATCACCTCAGATAATCCTCGCCATGAAGATGCCCAAACAATCGCCGACGAAATTTTACAAGGGGCTTCTAAAGACTTGAATGATTCAAAAAAAGTGATGATTGATTTAGATCGTCGCCACGCGATTGCCGCGGCATTCGCATCAGCAAAACCAGGGGACATCGTGATCATTGCGGGCAAAGGCCACGAGGCAACTCAAACGATTGGCGCCTACGAACTGCCCTTTAGCGATGCCGAAGTTTCTCGCGAACTTTTGAAGGCCTCGCTGTGATCGCAATTTTGACAGCCGCTGCAGTAGCGATGATTGCTTCGCTAATTGGCACTCGAGTTTTGATCGCGGTGTTCAAACGCCTCGGCAAAGGTCAACCAATTCTCGGGGCTGAAGACCGTGGACCTGTTCAACACATGAAAAAGCAAGGCACGCCGACAATGGGTGGAATTGCAATTTTGTTTTCGGCGGCGCTTGGTTGGTTTGTAGCGCACTTTAGGGACGGCTTGCCATTTTCTGACCAGTCGATGATCATCTGGGCGGCAGTTTTTGTCTTGGGCTTCGTCGGCTTTCTGGATGACTTTCTCAAAGTTCAGCGCCAGCACAATCGCGGGTTGTTCTGGAAGAAAAAGGGTTACATCACCTTTGCTATTTGCATCGCCTTGACCTGGTGGTTGACGGCGGCGACAGGCGTGAGCGAAACCCTTTCGTTCACCCGCGCCGATTTGCCGGGCATCACTTTTACTTGGCCACTATTTGTCATCTGGACTGCGTTGATGGTTTGGGGCACTTCCAATGCCGTTAATGTCACAGACGGCCTTGACGGTTTAGCCGCGGGTTCTGCGTCGTTTGGTTTCATCGCCTTCACCGTTATCGCATACTGGGCTTTTCGAAATCCAGAGTTTTATGGCGATGTGGTGAACCCACTTGATCTTGCAGTGCTCGCTGCATCGTTGGCTGGTGCTTGCGGTGGTTTTCTTTGGTGGAATGCCGCGCCGGCGCGAATTTTTATGGGCGATGTCGGTGCGCTCGGGCTTGGCACCGCACTCGGTCTGCTTGCAGTCACCACCAACACTCACTTGTTGTTGCCGATTATCTGTGGCATCAATGTGATCGAAGCAGGTTCGGTGGCGGTGCAGATGGGTGTGTTCAAAGCGTCAGGGCGAAAAAAGCGTTTGTTTAAAAACTCGCCGATTCATCATCACTTCGAACAAAGTGGCTGGCCAGAGACAACAGTGATCATTCGTTTTTGGATTATCTCTGCGATCTGTGTCTCAACTGCCGTGGCCATGTTCATTGCCGACTTCACTAATTTGCAAAGTCTTTCCGAAATGCGGCGCTGACAATGACTACCACTCTTGTTTATGGTCTGGCTATCGCAGGGCAAGCAGTGGCTACTGAACTTGTTTCGCGCGATGAAAAAGTCATTCTTGTCGACGATCTGCAAACTGATAGCAACTCAGAATTCGCGCGCAACCTTAAGAGCAAGATTTCGTACAAACCGACTGTTTCTGAACTCAGCGATCTACTGCAACAATCTGACCGCGTGGTGCCGTCACCAGGCATCGCTGAGAGTCATCAGTTATTTGAATCGTCACGAAAGCTTCATAAGCCAGTGATGTCAGAAATCGAACTCGCTTACCAATTTGAACAGCAGTCGTCATCATCACGACCGATGGTCGCAGTAACCGGTACAGATGGTAAAACCACGACGACTTTGATGGCTGCCGCAATGTTGAATGCTGCTGGTCTTAGGTCATCGGCCGTGGGCAACACCGAAACGCCGTTGATCGCTGCATTGCGAAGCGACGCGCAGGCGTTCGCCGTCGAGTGTTCAAGTTTTCGTTTGGCGCTTACTCATACTTTTCGTGCCAAAGCATCGGTCTGGTTAAATCTCGCGCCTGATCATTTAGATTGGCATTCGTCGCTTGACACATATGCGGCGGCAAAAGCAAAAATGTGGGCTCACTTGTTGCCCTCAGATGTTGCAGTCGTGCCTGTGCGCGACGAGTCGATCACAAAATTTGCCACCAAATCTGGTGCTCGCGTCGTCAGTTTCGGCCAAGATACGGGCGACTATCACGTCAAAAACGGCATGTTGACTTGCCCAGAGGGTGAGATTTTGCATAGCAGTGAAATGGCGCGAAGTCTGCCGCACGATGTGACCAATGCTTTGGCTGCTGCGGCGATCACTATCGAATCTGGTCTTGCTAACCGCGGTCAAGTTGCACAAGCTTTGCGAAGCTTCGTCAACGCACCGCATCGAATTGAGTTCGTCGCCGAAAATGCCGGAGTGCGATGGTTCAACGACTCAAAGGCAACTAGTCCGCATGCGACGAGTGTCGCGTTGAAGTCGTTTAAATCGATTGTGCTAATCGCCGGTGGCAAGAACAAAGGTTTAGATCTCACCCAAATGGCAAACAATTCAGAAAGTATCAAGGCTGTCGTCGCGATCGGCAACGCTGCCCAAGAAATCGCAGCAGCATTTACTGGCGTTTGCGAAGTTCGTCTGGCAGATTCAATGCATGATGCGGTCAGATGTGCCGATCAACTCGCCACAGCAGGCGATGTTGTGCTGCTTTCACCTGGTTGCACGAGTTACGACTGGTACAAGAATTATGGCGAGCGGGGTAATGATTTCAAGAATGAAGTCAATGCATTGATCAACACCAAACAAGAAAAAAACAGAAAATAGAGGAATCATGAGCACAGCAACCACAACTTCAAGTTCAACAACACGGTCAAATCGCACGATGACTCTGGCTCAGCGTCGTCGCGCTGTTCTTGATCGTGGCGGTTTGCTATCTTCGCGTCGTATTGCGCAGAAACCTGCCAACACGACGTTCTTCATGATTTTTTTCACGGTGCTCACACTGGTGACATTTGGTCTCGTAATGGTGATGTCGTCGTCTTCGATCGTCGCATTGAATCGTGGCATGTCGCCCTGGACGATGTTCTTCAAGCAGTTGATGTGGGCATCAGTGGGCGGATTAGGGATGGCATTTTTCTTTCGCTTTCCATATTCGTTGATGCGTCAGTTTGTGTTTCCTGTTTTGATTTTTGCTTTCGGTTTGATGTTCTTGCCATTCGCACCGAACATTGGCGTCAGTACCAACGGCGCCAGAGCATGGGTGGCGATCGGGCCCATTGGTTTTCAGCCATCTGAATTTTTGAAGCTGGCACTCTTGGTCTATTGCGCAAACTTGCTGGGGCGACGTCAAAAAGAAGTCACTGATGTCAATCGCACAACACGACCAGTTGTTGTTGCTTGGCTGGCATCTGTATTTCTGTGCCTGATACAGCGCGACCTCGGCGGCGCCATTGTTATGACTTGCATCGTTTTGGCAGTGATGTGCATGGCGGGTATTCCGATGCGAATTGTTAACGCAATTGCAGGTTCGAGCGTTGTGGCAGCATTATTTTTTACGCTAATCACATCGTCGCGTCGAAATCGTTGGACAGCATTCTTGAACTTGGATGAGACCAAAGGTTCGTTTGGTTATCAAGTTTGGCAATCGATACTTTCAATTTCGAACGGTGGCATTTCTGGTGTCGGTGTCGGCGCAGGCACAGGCAAGTGGGGCTATGTACCACTAGCGCACAGCGACTTTATTTTTTCGACGATCGCCGAAGAGATGGGATTAATTGGTGTAACAGTTGTGATTGGGGGTTTCTTGACGCTCGTATTATTCGGTCTGCGTGCAGCATTGGGCGCCGAAGAAAGATTCGGCGCACTTCTCGCAGGCGGCGTCACGATGTGGTTCGCAATCCAAGCAATCATCAACATCGGTGGAGTCACCGGTTCGATGCCCGTGACTGGTTTAACACTGCCGCTTATTTCATACGGCGGAAGCTCGCTATTGGTGTGCATGTCGGCAGCAGGGCTGTTGATGAACGTCGCGCGTAATATGAAGTGAGCAATCTTCACAAGTAGAACCTCTTGACCGTCACCAGCCACCCTGTCTTTGCCGTCATCACCGGCGGGGGAACCAGTGGCCATGTAATTCCAGCACTCGCAATCGCAGAGTTGTTGCAAGATTCAGGCGTCAATAAAGATCAACTTCATTTCGTCGGATCAACCAACGGCATCGAAACAACTCTCGTGCCAAGTGCGGGCATTTCGCTCTCGTTGCTGACCGTACAAGGTTTTCGCCGCGGCTTGTCGGCTAGCGCCATTCAACATAACATTCGAACTCTTAAAGTCTTGCAAAACGCCACGCAACACGCCGAGAAATTATTGGCGGCTTTGCAACCAGCGGTCGTCATTTCGGTCGGCGGTTATGTGAGCGTGCCGGCAACTCGCGCGGCAAAGAAATTGAACATACCCGTGGTGACTGTTTCTTATGACCGACAACCAGGTTTGGCGACAAGACTTCAAGCGCGAAGTGCTGCGGCGAGCGCAGTGGCGTATCTGCCGTCGCAATTGAAAAATGCGACACTCACAGGTGCGCCGGTACGCCGAGTGTTACGAAATCTGGATGTGACTTCTACGCGAGCCCAGGCACGAGAGCGGTTGTCGGTGCCGAGCGATCGAAAAGTCATTTGCATCACGGGTGGGTCACTGGGTTCGGCAAAACTTAATGTCATCGCACGAACGATCGTCGAAAGTAATCAACAACGCAGCGACCTTTGCATAGTTCATTTGACCGGCCAGCGATATTCAAACGATGACCTGCCGGTGATCAATGACGATGCAAAAATCATTTACAAACGACTTGAGTCAACCGTGGCGATGCAAGATGTCTATAGCGCTTCTGATCTGGTCGTTGCTCGTGCGGGTGCGAGCACGGTAGCCGAAGTATCGACAATTGGCGTCGCCAGCGTTCTCGTACCATGGCGTGGCGCGGCCGAAGATCATCAAACCGCAAATGCAAATTGGCTCGGTGACTGTGGTGGCGCAATTGTTGTCGATGAAAAGACAATTACTAACGCACAAATGGCGAACCAAGTTATTGCTTTGGTTGATGATCAAACCAAACTTGAACTTCTTGCGTCAGCCGCGCGCAAGGCAGGCACACAACATCGCGAAACGACACTCGCTAGTTTGATCTTGAGTGTTGTATCTCAGAAAAATGCGGCTCTGGATCTTCGAAAACCGCAACGAATACATATCGTGGGCGTTGGCGGTCCTGGTATGTCGGCAGTTGCAACGGTGCTGGCCGAGATGGGACATCAAGTTTCAGGCAGTGACATTCGGCAGTCAGATTTGATTGCACGACTCACAGATATTGGCGTCAAGATCAATATCGGGCACGACCCAGAAGCTGTTCGAGGTTGCGACTTTGTTACTGGTTCGCCCGCGATCGCAGCGCCAAACATCGAATATCAGCAAGCAAGAAAACTGGGCATTCAAGTTTTGTCGCGTGCCGAGACGCTGGCCGGCATTTGTCAATGCGCCACAAGTATTGGTGTCGCGGGCACGCACGGCAAGACAACAACTTCGTCGATTTTGACAACTATTTTGCTTGGCGCTGACAAGAAACCGAGTTATCTGATTGGTGGAGATGTCGTTTCGTTTAAGCGTGGTGCAGCATGGACCAATGGCGACTTATTCGTTGTCGAAGCCGACGAAAGTGACGGCACACATTCACAGTTGCCACTCGCTGCGACTATCTTGACGAATGTCGATATCGACCATCTAGATCACTTCAAGACTCAAGCAGCAATCGAACAGAGTTTTTTCGACTACGTCGGCAATATCTCCGGACCGCGTGTTCTGTGTCTAGACGACCCTGTCTGCGCATCAATCGCCCATGCACACAAGTCGATCACTTATTCGGTCAATGATCGTTCATCGGCTGATTTTGTCGCTTCCGAAATTCATTTCAAAGATGCGGGTGCATCATTTAAGGTATTTCGAAATCTCAATAACCAAAGAGTTGAACTTGGTCATGTCAATTTGCCACTACGCGGCATGCACAATGTCAGCAATGCGCTCGGCGCAATCGCTATGTCGATGCAGTTTGGTGTTCGGTTTGATCAAGCCGCTGAAGCATTAAGCAGATTCGGTGGGGTGGCTCGGCGTTTCGATGTCCAAGGTGTCGATAGTGGCGCAACATTCGTCGATGACTATGCCCACCTGCCCAATGAGATTGCCGCGGTGCTTTCGGGTGTGCGAGACGAGTCAGACAAATGGTCTCGTGTCGTCGCGGTGTTTCAGCCCAACAGGTTTAATCGCATGTCTGAGATTTCACATCTATATGCCGACGCGTTTGTCGCCGCCGATCTAGTCGTAGTGACTGACATCTATTCTTCTGGCACGCAACCAATCGCCGGCGTGACAGGTCAACTCGTTGTCGACGCAGTTCTTAAATCGCACCCCGAATCTCATGTCGTGTATCAACCAAACCGCGCATATCTCGTAGAGTTCTTGGCAGATGAGATTAAATCTGGCGACCTATGCATCTCGATGGGTTGTGGCGACATCGCCACATTGCCCCGTGAAGTGATTTCGCTTCGACAAGGTAAATCAAGTTGATTTCAGAATTTGCACATCCAAGCGAAAAAGATTTGAACCGGTTCGCAGCTTTGCTGGGCGATCGCATCACTAGAGACGAACCAATCGGCCCATATACGACGTATCGGGTTGGCGGGTCTGCATCGCTGTTCATGCGCGCAATGAGTGTCGACGATTTACACGCCGCATCGCGAGCATTGGCAAAAGTAAGAATCCCAGTCTTAATGCTCGGTCGTGGCAGCAATATGTTGATCAGCAAGAGCGGCTTTCGCGGTTTGGCGATCGCATTAGGACCATTCGCCGAACAAATTAGTCTTCCGAGCACTTCTCAAGATCCAATTCTTTTGGTGGGCGCAATGGCGTCGTTACCAGTTGTAGCCCGTCAAAGTGTCGCTGCCGGTCTGCGCGGTTTCGAATGGGCAGTTGGCGTACCGGGTTCGATTGGTGGGGCCGTTCGAATGAACGCCGGTGGTCACGGCTCGGACATGATTGCGTCTTTGTTGAGTGTGCGACTGTTTCATCTTGACAGAGGTATTGAAGCCAATGTTTCGGCCGCAAATTTGGGTTTGCGATTTCGTGGTTCTGATTTGAACGATCAACACATTGTTGTTGCGGCGACTTTACGACTTTCATGGGGCGACAAAGTCGAAGGTGAATCGCGATTAGCCGAAATTGTTAAATGGCGGCGCGAAAATCAGCCGGGTGGTCAAAATGCTGGTTCGGTTTTCGTCAACCCAGTTTCGGGTGCCGCGTCGGCCGGTGCCTTAATTGATGGTCTCGGTTTGCGCGGTTATCGCATCGGTACTGCTGTGGTTTCTGAAAAGCACGCGAATTTCATTCAAGCCGACGAAGACGGTGATGCCGACGATGTCGTCGAGTTGATGACATTCATTCGCCAACGCGTGACTGAGTCGCACGGCATAGATCTTCGCAGCGAAATTCGCTTGGTTGGTTTTTCGTCGGCTGTTTCTGACGAAGCAGGTGCGCTTCATCAAACTGAGACCTCGCGCAACACGCAACTTGAATCTGCATTTGGCTCGGCAAACAACACCGACTTGTCGATTCCGGTGCCATCTTTTGCCGAACAACTTTCAGATGAAGTCTTGGCAGAACTTAAAGATGCCTTTGAAGGTGACGCAACACCCACTGGCAATTTGCGAGTCGTGCAGCCGAATGACTTTGCAAAATCGCCTGACAAAATAAATGATGATTCTTCCGCAACGACGAACACTTCGCTAACACTCAAAACAAATAATGGCCGAATTGTCATCGTCGATGAAGATCTTCGATTACCTGTCGACTCTGACCATCCGATTGATGAGTTGACAAGTTCTGTCAATGTTGCTCCAACTTCTGACCCGAGCAACATCATTCGTGATTCACGCCTCGAAGATCGACGCAAGGATGTCATCAGAAGTCTTGCGTCAAACCGCCGTAGGTTGTTGGTCGCCGCTGGTTCTGTGATTGGCGCGGTGGCTTTGGTGCTTATCGTTCTAGCGTCACCGATAATCGGCGTGCGCAAGATCGAAATTGAAGGCGCTAAATATGTCAGTGCTGACTTGTTGATCGCCGTAGAAAAGTCTTTGGACGGTAAATCAATTTTGACTGTCAATACGCGAGCCGCCGAGCGGCGACTTGAAGGAGACCCGTGGGTTGAGTCTGTGCGGATCAAATCATTCTTTCCGTCAAGACTTGTCATCGAGATTGTCGAGCGCAAGCCTGTGGCTTTCTATATCGGTGTAGATAACCGTTCGCGAGTCGTTGATCCGCAAGGTCGTGTTTTGGCTGTTGAAACTGGTCAACCAACTCAGTATCTGCAGATCACAGGGGTTGGGCCAAACCTCGCGCCGGGCGCAAGCGCCGGCACGGTATATAAAGCCGCGGCTCAACTCGCAGCGGGGTTGCCAGATGAATTGAGTGAGCGAGTCTTGAATGTCGGTGTGGGTGGCCCAAATCAATTAGTCATGACCCTGCGCACGGGTACCCTGATCAATTTTGGACCTCCGGTTGATCTGCAGAATAAGTTGATTTCGTTGCTCGTGTTGTTGCGGCGACAAGATGCGAAGCAAATAATCTCAATCGACTTAACCGACCCACAAACACCAACTGTAAAGTCGAAGTAGAGACTTTCTCTCAACTCGTCTGAACGTCGAGGTGATGTTTGGTGCTGAGGTGTTGGTGTGGCAGAATATCTGCACTCACAACAAGTGAGCACAACAAGCGCAAGCAGCGGGGGTTAATCCTAAATGGTCGGTCAACCACAAAATTATTTGGCAGTTATCAAAGTCATCGGTGTCGGCGGTGGCGGTGTGAACGCCATCAATCGCATGATGGAGTCAGGCATGCGTGGCGTCGAATTCGTGGCGATCAATACCGACGCACAAGCACTTTTGTTGAGCGATGCGAGTGTCAAGATTGACATCGGTCGTGAATTAACCCGTGGTCTCGGCGCTGGTGCCGACCCAGAAGTTGGTCGCGAAGCCGCAGAACAACATCGCGATGAAATTCAAGAAGTAGTCGCAGGCGCCGACATGGTTTTCATTACTGCTGGTGAAGGTGGTGGCACAGGCACAGGTGCCGCACCGGTGATTGCTGAGATCGCCAAGGCCGAAGGTGCTTTGACGGTCGCGATTGTTACGCGACCGTTTGCATTTGAGGGTCGTCGTCGTTCGGTGCAGGCCGATGCAGGCATTGCTGCGCTTAAAGAAAAAGTAGACACGCTTGTCGTTATTCCAAACGAGCGATTGCTGGCAATTTCAACCGACAAGACGAGCATGCTGGATGCTTTCAAAAAAGCTGACGAAGTTTTGGTCCAAGGCGTTTCAGGCATCACAGGGTTGATCACCACACCGGGTTTGATTAATACAGACTTTGCTGACGTCAAAACCGTGTTGGCAAATGCCGGCACTGCATTGATGGGTACTGGTGCTGCAAGCGGTGACAATCGAGCAGTCTTGGCTGCAAACGCCGCGATCAATTCGCCTTTGCTCGAGGCTTCGCTCGAGGGTGCACGAGGCATTGTCGTGAACATCACCGGACCATCAGATGTGGGCTTGTTTGAAGTGACCAACGCGATGGAGATCGTGCGAGGTGTGGCACATCAAGATGCAAACATCATTCATGGTTTGGTTATTGATGACGATGTCAACGATGAAGTTCGCGTGACGGTAGTAGCAGCAGGTTTCGAACGCTGGGACAGTGCGGCGCAACGCACCGCCACCCGCGGTGATGGTCGAAGCACAGCAACATCTGGCACGGTTCGCCCCGACTCGAAGGGCGGACGGTTGAAAGATTTGTTCGGCGGCACATCTGATCCACTAAGTGGTGCCGATGATGACGACGATCTTCCTTCATTTCTGAAATAAAGTTTGCATGTCGGTGGCGACATGACGGCAGTTGATGCATCGCAAGTTGGGTTGCGCGTCGCGCAAATTCGTCAGCGCATAGTCGCGGCTGGCGGCAGCGAAGTAAAACTCATCGCCGTCACAAAGACTTTTGATGTCGCGGCGATAGTTGCGGCGTTTGATGCAGGTTGCGATGGTGTCGGTGAGAATTATGCCCAAGAGCTGATTGCCAAGGTGCGCGAACTGCCAATCACAAAGCGGTTGCCGGTGCACTTCATCGGTCGGCTACAAACCAACAAAGTTAAGTTGATCGCCGAGATGGTTGATGTTTGGCAAACCGTTGATCGCCCCGAGTTGATCAACGAAATCGCCAAGCGCTGCGTCAAACAAAACACGGATGTCAAGCCACAAATTCTGTTACAGGTCAACGCCACTGGTGAGTCTGAAAAGGGGGGTTGTTTACCAGGCGAAGTCGACAAACTTCTCGATCTCGCCACAACAAAGGGTCTCGACGTGTTAGGTCTAATGACAATCGGGCCCACGAATAACGAGCCACAACAAGCGCGCCTGGCGTTTCGAACTACGCGCAAACTTGCCGATAATTTCGGCCTAAAGCAATGCAGCATGGGCATGACTGGTGATCTTGAAATTGCCATCGCCGAAGGCGCGACAATGATTCGTGTCGGCTCGGCACTTTTTGGGCCTCGCGACTAGTCAGAGTCCGTATTTAGAGCCGAATTCTGAACTATCCTTTAAATATGTCAATGTTTCGCCGAGCAATGGATTACTTGGGTTTGGGGCCAGACGAGGCCTATGACGATTACGACGAATCAGTTGCAGTTGAACGCGATCGTCGCATGCCGAGTCGCGGTCGTCAGCGAGCAGAAACTTACGACGAAAAAGATGCAGGTTACGACGATTACGACGATCGAGCGAATGTTGAGTCGCATTCAAGGGGCATGCGTACGCAACAGGCTCAACATGATTCAGGTGTGACTGTTCGACCAGTTGCGGGGCGTCGCACAGAAGCAGTTGCTCGTCCGGTGTTGCCGGCTAGTGACCCCGTCACGATTCGTCCGACAAGTTACGAAGATGCAAAAGATATTGCCGATCGCTTCAAAGAAGGCAACCCAGTGATCATCAATGTGCAATCAACCGACCCGAAGACAATGCGTCGAATCATCGATTTTGCGAGTGGTGTTTGCTACGCCAATAACGGCACCATGGAGAAAATGAGCAATGGTGTTTTTATGATGAAGCCTTTTGGCGCACGCATCACGCGCGGTTAGCGCAGATTGGGTTTCACAAATGACAGGCATTCTTTGCAGTCTCGTTCAGATATTTATCTACATGATCATTGTTCGCGTGGTCTTGTCATGGTTTCCATCTACTAGCGGCGGGGTAGTCGCGCAAGTTTCGTACTTCGTTGGCAGATTCACCGAACCAGTTCTTGAATGGGTTCGCCGAATCATGCCGCGCACGGGCGCTCTCGATTTATCACCGCTAATCGTCTTGTTATTTTTACAGATCGTTGTGCAGCGCATGATTCTGAAGTGTTAAATAACTCGTGTCTTACCCGCAGGTAGAACCACAGCCAAACTTTCCATCGCTTGAGAATCAAGTTCTCGAATATTGGAAGACCGACGAGACTTTCGCTGCTTCGATAGAAATGCGCGACGCCGGAAAGAACGGCGAAAATGAGTACGTTTTTTACGACGGTCCACCATTTGCCAATGGCTTGCCCCACTATGGTCACTTGCTCACTGGTTTCGTCAAAGATGCGGTGCCCCGTTATCGAACGATGCGCGGTCAAAGAGTCGAGCGTCGATTCGGTTGGGACTGTCATGGTCTACCGGCCGAAGCCGAAGCCGAGCGTCAACTCGGCATCTCTGGTCGCCAAGCCGTAACTGATTTTGGCATCGACAAATTCAACGACTATTGCCGCACCTCGGTGTTGCAATACACAAGCGACTGGGAGCGCTATGTAACTCGTCAAGCGCGATGGGTTGATTTTGAAAATGATTACAAGACGCTTGACACGCCATACATGGAGAGCGTGATGTGGGCATTTAAAACTCTCTGGGACAAGGGTTTGATTTATGAAGGTTTCAGAGTCTTGCCATATTCATGGGCACTTGAAACTCCGCTTTCGAACACCGAAACACGAATGGATGATGCATACAAGCAGGTTCAAGACCCGGCGCTGACCGTTGGTTTTGAACTCTCGTCGGGTGAACTTTTGTTGGCATGGACAACCACCCCTTGGACTCTGCCGTCAAACTTGGCATTGGCAGTCGCACCTGATGTCGATTATGTCGTGATCGAGCACGGCGGTCGCAAACTGATTATCGCTGCCGAGAGACTGTCGGCTTACGAGCGAGAATTCGCCGAACCAAAAATCATTGAGACAATTTCTGGTTCGCAGTTAGTTGGTCGCACATACAAACCGTTGTTTAATTATTTTGCCGATCAACCAGGTGCGTTTCGGGTGATCGCCGGTGATTTCGTCACAACTGAAGATGGTACGGGCGTCGTGCACTTGGCACCTGGTTTTGGCGAAGACGACCAGCGAGTTTGTCAAGATGCGGGCATCGAATTAGTTGTGCCCGTCGACTCTCGTGGACGTTTCACCAGTGAGGTTTCTGATTTTGAAGGACAGTTAGTTTTCGACGCCAATCCGGCGATTATTCGAGTGCTCAAAGAACGCGGTGTCGTGTTTCGACACGAGACCTATGATCACGCCTACCCCCATTGTTGGCGCACCGGAAAACCACTGATTTATAAAGCAGTTGGCTCATGGTTCGTCAAGGTCACGGCAATTCGCGATCGCATGGTCGAGCTCAACGAGCAGGTTCGCTGGGTGCCAGACCATCTGCAGCACGGAAGTTTCGGCAAGTGGCTCGAGAATGCGCGCGACTGGACGATTAGTCGCAATCGATTCTGGGGTTCGCCAATACCGGTGTGGCGAAGTGACGACCCAAATTATCCACGCATCGATGTTTACGGCAGTCTCGAAGAATTGCGCCGTGATTTCGGTGTCGATATTCAAGAATTGCATCGACCGACTATTGA
>CAMBDT010000003.1 GCA_945865395.1 Acidimicrobium ferrooxidans DSM 10331
TTCGGCGCCCACATCGCCAACTCGCAGAGTTTTTCGAGCGTGCCGTCGTCAAGTGCGCGATCTTTGTCGACCATCATGTCTGTGCGCCGCGCCCGCACCAGTTCTCGCAACTCTTCAAAATTCATATTTGCTCGATTTAATTTTTATGGAGGGCTGAGTTGAGGCCGCCCCAAGAGCCGGTGCGCTGTGAGGCTTCGACGGCGCCAGTTTGGCTGTTGCGACGAAACAACAAGTTGTTGGCACCAGAAAGTTCGATATGAAGTTTGAAGAGTTGCGAGAACTGGTGCGGGCGCGGCGCACAGACATGATGGTCGACAAAGATCGCGCACTTGACGACGGCACGCTCGAAAAACTCTGCGAGTTGGCGATGTGGGCGCCGAACCACAAACTCACGTTTCCATGGATATTTGCTGCCGTAACCGGCGACGCTCGCGAACGCTTAAGCAACTGCGTCGCCGATGCGATGGCGCGCGACGGTGACAAGCCCGAAAAAGTCGCCAAAGCCCGCACAAAGTTTCAACGTGCGCCAGTCACTTTGGTCGTCGGCACAGAACAAGGCGACACACAGTTACGCACCGAAGAAAATCGCGACGCAGTTTCAGCGGGCATTCAAAATATTTTGCTTGGCGCAACCTCACTTGGTCTGGCGAGTTTTTGGTCGAGTTGCCCCAAAGGTGTCAACGACGATGTTGCAAACTTCTGCGGTTTCAAACCAGGCACACACGTCACAGCGATGATCTACCTTGGCCACCCAGAACGCCAAGCGCCATCAATTGAGCGACCGCCCGCAAAAATAAAATTAATTTCGAATTAGACCAACGCCTCAACTTGGCTGATAGACACCAAATACCTCACGCAAGACATCGCTAACTTCGCCCAGCGTTGCATTAGCCCGCAACGCATCTTTCATCGGATACAACAAATTGTCGCTTTGTTGCGCCGCACTCTTCAATGTGTCAAGCGTTTTGGTGACAGTCGCCTGATCGCGCGAAGCGCGCAACTTCGCCACACGTGCGATCTGACTGCGCTCAAGTTCAGGATCAACTCTTTTCGGCACGAATTTTTCTTCAGATTCAGCAACGAACTTGTTGACACCGACCAATACCCGAGATCCGTCATCGATCGACTTCGTGTATGCATAGGCTGATTCATCGATTTCACCGACTTGAAACCCTGACTCAATAGCTTGCACCGCGCCACCCATTTGTTCGATGCGTTCGATGTACTCCCAAGCCAATCGTTCAACCTCGTTTGTTAGCGACTCGACATAATAAGAACCAGCCAATGGATCAGGCGTGTCGGTGACACCACTCTCGTAGCCAATTATTTGTTGCGTTCGCAATGCAATACGCGCTGCATCTTCGGTCGGCAAACTCAACGCCTCGTCAAAACCATTGGTATGCAAACTCTGTGTGCCACCCAAAACCGCCGCCATACTCTGTACTGCAACTCGCACGATGTTGTTCTGTGGCTGTTGCGCCGTGAGCGTTGAACCACCAGTTTGAGTGTGAAATCGCATCAACAAACTGGCAGGGTTCTTGGCGCCAAATCGATGCGACATAATTTCGTGCCACATGCGGCGACTCGCACGAAACTTGGCCACTTCTTCAAAAAAGTTATTGTGACCGTTCCAAAAGAAACTCAAGCGCGGCGCGAAATCGTCGACATCCAGACCAGAGTCGACCGCTGCCTGCACATAAGCAATCGCGTTCGACAATGTAAATGCAAGTTCTTGCACCGCAGTCGAACCTGCTTCACGAATGTGATAGCCAGAAATTGAAATCGTGTTCCACTTCGGAACATGCTTGGCGCAATACGCAAAAATATCGGTGATGATACGCATCGAAGGTCGCGGCGGGTAAATGTAAGTTCCGCGAGCGATATATTCTTTCAGCAAATCGTTTTGAATTGTTCCCGAAATCTCGGTCGACGCCACGCCACGCTCTTGGGCGACCAACTCGTAAAGCAGCAACAGCACGGCAGCCGTCGAATTGATCGTCATCGATGTCGTCACTTTGTCAAGCGGCAGATCGGCGAGCAATACACGCATGTCTTCGATCGAATCAATCGCGACGCCAACTTTGCCAACCTCGCCAGCCGCACGCGGATGATCGCTGTCGTACCCCATTTGCGTCGGCAGGTCGAAGGCGCACGACAAACCTGTCTGACCTGCGTTCAACAAAAACTTAAAACGCTCATTCGTATCGGCTGCCGTGCCGAAGCCCGCATATTGACGCATTGTCCACAAACGATCGCGATGCATCGTTGGATAAATGCCACGTGTAAAAGGCGCCTCGCCAGGTTTACCCAAACGATTCGCGGCGTCGAAATCACTCAGCGATGCGTCTGAATACAGCGGCTCGACCTCAATGCCCGAGTCAGTTTTTTTATTAGTCATAATTGCAATCTCAAGGCTACGAGTTTGGTTGCCTCGCCGCGAGCACGGAGATCTCCATCAACCACTCAGGCTTGGCCAAAGCCGGCACGGTCACGAGCGTGCTTGCTGCCAGATGACCATTTAAAGCGGCACCGCGCGCAGCCATCACAAGTTTTAGTCGCGTCGCCATCTCGCCTGAGTCAGACGAATAGACAACATAAGTCGTCACCGAAATTATGTCACGAGCGTTCATTTTGCCTTCACCAAGAATCGCCAAAATATTTTGCCAAACGACACCAGCCTGTTCGCCAATATTTGTCGGCACACTGCCATCGCGTCGCGTCGGCACAACGCCGGAAGTAACAATCAGTTCATACCCCGCGGGCACATGCACACCGTGCGCATAAGCGGCCGCTGGGGCCGCCATCACGGCAGGTTTCAGTTCGCGCGGCATAGTCAAGACCTCTCACGATAAGCCATAATTGATGAATGGGCAAGAAAGCAGTCGGACAAGAAAACCTCGCTGACATTGATGTTCTCGAACGAATTCAACAACGAGTTCTCTGGCTTGCAGTGCGCATGGTCGACTATGCCAATCGTGAACGCGAAATTCCGCCAGCACCTGGTGGCAGAGACGCCGAGTTCAATGTGAAAGTTGGCGGCCATATGGCGAGCAGTGCTTCGGTCGTCAGCATCATGACATCACTATGGTTCGGCCACTTGAATGGTGACGACAAGGTTGCCGTCAAGCCACATGCCTCACCAATTTTTCACGCGATCAAATATCTCACTGGCGAACTCGACAAGTCTTATCTAAAACGACTGCGCACGCTCGGTGGTCTGCAAAGTTATCCAAGTCGGACCAAAGATCCTGATGTCGCCGATTTCTCGACTGGTTCGGTTGGTCTCGGCGCGGTTGCGCCGTTATTTGCTTCGATGGTGCGCCGATATATCGATGCACATTTCACACCGCGACCATCGGCACGATTCATCGCCCTGGTTGGCGATGCCGAACTCGACGAAGGCAACATTTGGGAAGCAATCGCCGATCCATCACTGCAAGGCCTCGGCAATGTGATGTGGGTTATCGACGCAAATCGCCAAAGTCTCGATCGCGTTGTGCCCGGCATGAAGATCAAAAAACTTGCCGGATTTTTTGCCGATGCGGGTTGGCATGTGATTGAAGCCAAATATGGCCACAAATTGCAAACCGCGTTCGCTCAACCAGGCGGCGAATCGTTGCGCCAATATATCGACGACATGTCAAACGAGCGGTATCAAAGTTTGTTTAGTGTCTACGGCTCGGCACTTCGTGAAAAGTTTCTAGAGGGTGCACCAAGCGAAGTCGTCGCCTTCATCAATGATGTTTCAGACGAAGACTTAGCGCCGCTGGTGCAAAATCTCGGTGGCCACGACATCGAAATGCTGCTCGACGCATATCGCGAGTGCGATCTCGTCACCGATAAACCGAGCGTCGTCTTTGCCTACACGGTCAAAGGTTGGGGCTTACCGATCGCTGGTGATCCGCTCAACCATGCCGCTCTTCTCTCAGAGTCGCAGATCAACGATCTGCGCAAGCGCAACGGTCTGACTCTTGAAACCGAATGGAATCAGTTCGATCACGACAGCGAAGAAGACCGCGTTTGTCGCGCCGTGGGTGGTGACATCAACAACAAAGAGTTGCCCGACCGACCAGTGATCAAAGTTCCGCATGAAGTCAGCCTGGCAATCGGCAAGAAACCAATTTCAACTCAAGAAGTTTTCGGTCGACTCTTAACTGGTCTCGGCACGATCCCCGAAGTTGCCGAACGAATGGTCACGATGTCGCCCGATGTCAGTATCAGCACCAATCTTGGAGGCTGGATCAACAAGTTCGGCGTATTCAGTTCAGATGAGCAACCAAACTATTTAGGCGACGACAGATTGTTGCGCTGGAACGAAGGTCCGCAGGGTCGACATGTCGAACTCGGCCTCAGCGAGATGAACTTGTTCTTGGCGCTGCATGCATTCGGACTCGGCCATGAACTTCATGGCGAACATTTGTTGCCAATCGGCACGGTCTACGATCCATTCGTGTGTCGTGGTCTCGACGCGTTGATTTATGCACTATACAACGGTGCGAAATTTATTTTGGTTGGCACGCCGTCTGGCGTCACTCTTGCACCCGAAGGTGGCGCGCACCAAAGCACCGTGACGACATCGCTCGGTCTCGAGTTGCCGAACATGACTTATGCCGAGCCGTGTTTCGCGCGCGCACTCGACTGGCTGATTTGCAACGGCCTCGATCGCCTCAGCCGACCCGATGGCGACAGCATGTATCTGCGACTTTCAACGAGACCGATAGATCAGACACCGTTTGAAGAACTCATGGCAACTCGCGGTGCAGATGCATTACGCGCCGACGTTTTGGCAGGTGGATACAGATTGCACGAACCGAATGCAAATCAAATTGCAGATTTGGTTATCGCCGCAACTGGCAGTGTCGTACCCGAAGCAGTTGCCGCCGCAAAACTTCTCGAGACCGAAGGCATCAACGCACTCGTCCTCGACATCTGCTCTCCTGATCGCATTTATCGCGGCTGGCGCACCGCACAACAAAATGCAACCCGCAGCGGTGTCACAACGCGCGATGTCGGCCACTTCGGTGCGCTGCTCTCAGAGACTGAGCGTCGCCTACCGATTCTCACGGTGCAAGATTCTGCAAGCCACTCTTTGGCCTGGCTCGGTTCGGTTTTCGGCGCTCGAACGGTGCCTGTTGGCGTTGACGAATTCGGTCAATCGGGCACAATCGCCGAACTTTACGGCACTTTTGACCTGTTGCCAGAGCAACTCGTCAACGCGGCACTACTCGCCTTGTCGTAACCTAAAGTCATGGCAATCATCGAGAATCAGACCAGCACTAAAAAGAAGATAGATGGCGTCGAGTTAACGCCGAAAACTGTCGCACAACTCGCACCACCAAAATTTGCAACCCTCGAACAAGAGCGTCAGCACCGCAAAGAAAAACTTGCCGGCGCAATGCGAATTTTCGGTCGCCTCGGTTTTGGCGAAGGCGTGGCAGGCCACATCACTGTGCGCGACCCTGAGTTCACAGATCATTTTTGGGTCAACCCTTTTGCTAAAAGTTTTCGATACATGCGAGTCAGCGATTTAATTCTCGTCAACCATGACGGTGACGTCGTTTATGGTTCTCAGCCCGTGAACCGCGCGGCGTTTTGTATTCACGCGGCAATTCATCAGGCTCGCCCAGATGTCGTCGCGGCAGCACATGCACATTCGCCATATGGCAAGTCGTGGTCATCGCTCGGCCGCAAACTTGACCCGATCACCCAAGACTCGTGCTATTTCTATGAAGACCACACAGTGATCACCGAGCAAGGTGGTGCGGTCGTGCTCGAAATCTCTGCCGGCCACGAAATTGCCGCGAAGTTTCCAAAAGGTAAAGCGGCAATTCACCAAAATCACGGTTTGTTTACCGTCAGCGACACGGTCGATGCCGCGGCATTTTGGTTCATCACCATGGAGCGCACTTGCCAAGCGCAACTGATGGCCGAAGCAGCGGGCACTCCAAAACTTATTCCGCACGAGATGGCAAGTTACACGCGCGATCTCACTGCGTTTCCGGCCGCAGGGTGGTTGCAATTTCAACCTCTGTGGGAAGAAATTTGTCGCACTGATCCAGATCTTTTCGATTGAGGTCTAATGCCGCCTCGCGCGGGTTAAATCGTTTTGCGAATACAGCACCGCCAGAATTTTTATTTGTTGTCTCAGCACTCGGCCAATATTGTGGCGCGGTCATCGCAGTTCGCTTGTTCGACGATCTCGCGCCAGCCAGCGTCGCATGGTTGCGTGTCGTCGGCGCGGCAATTTTTTTGCTTGCATTTTCGACTAAATCGTTAAGGTTTGGCGGCCACTGGTCACGCCAGCAATTAATTAGTGTCAGCATGTTCGGCATTTCGACAGCACTGATGAATCTGTTTTTTTACTTGGCTATTCAACATCTCGATCTCGGTAAAGGTGTGGCGATTGAATTCATCGGACCAATCACCGTCGCCGCACTTCGCACCCGCACGAGCCGCAATTCCATCGCCCTCGTCTTGGCTGTAACCGGTGTCGTAATTTTGTCTGGTCTTGAACTCGGCAACGAACCGTTGGGGCTTCTCTATATTTTTCTGGCTTCAATCATGTGGGCGCTGTACATCGTGATCGGGTCGAAGGTCGCAAGTTTTGATCGTGGCTTATCTGGTCTTGGCATTGGGCTTTTAATCGGTGCAGTTTTTATTGCCCCATTCGGTGCGCCATCGAGTGGCCCCGCATTAAACGCACCATGGATTCTCGCAACATGTTTCTTGGTTGGCATCTTGTCAAACGCAATTGGCTACGGCATCGATCAATTCACGCTGCGACGCATTCCAGTTCGAAGATTTTCGGTGTTGCTCGCGCTGCTGCCAGTCACGGCCACAGTTTTTGGACTGCTCTTTTTAAATCAAGTGCCAAGCATCACCGACCTAGTCGGCATCAGTTTCGTGTTGATCGGCGTTGTTGTGCAACAACGCGACACGCTTCCGGCAACTGAAGTTGTCGCTTAATTTCAAGTAGACTGTTTGCGCGGGCGAGGGAGTTCTAATTCTCTATGCGCATACCCCTAATCTCACTTAAACGACGCTTCGTCGCATTATTCGGCATCGCAACACTCGTTGCGGGGCTGGTACCTGCGCAACTCGCTAACGCTGACGAAGGTCAACTACCCGGCGGTGTCATTATTTACGGTCGCGGTTTTGGCCACGGTCGCGGTCTTAGTCAATATGGTGCTTACGGCTGGGCAACTGTTCACGGCTGGTCGTGGGAGCAAATTCTCGACTTTTATTACGGCGGCGCAACGGGCAACACTCGCTCAAATCTTGAAGCGCCGAATCAAGAGATGACAACTTGGCTCAGTTTGATGAGCAATAAGCAGACTGGCGTCGTTTCTGACTCTGGCGCGATGCGTCTGCTTGAAGACCCAGACTCCGCTCGACGGTTTACCAGCATGGTCGCCCGCGAAAAACCTGGCGCCGAGCGTGTCTATCAAGTTTGGGGTTCGGGCGAACGCAAGTGTCTCAACGAAACAGACTCGCCTGAAGCCGCAGGTTTCGCTTTGATCGGCGAGTTCAACGAAACCGCTTCGTTCGTTACCAACGCCAGTCAAGACCCAGCAGCATCGGCACTTGACACAGTCGGCCTTTGTGAGCCGCGATCAGCAAGCGCAAATCAAGTGCGCTATTACCGCGGCATTATTCGCGCAATCAACAACACCAAAAACGAAAACCGCACGATCAATATCGCTCGCCTCGACGACTATCTGCGTGGTGTCGTGCCGCGCGAATCACCGGCATCATGGGGTGACACTGCTGGTGGTGCGGGCATGAATGCACTTCGTGCCCAAGCCGTAGCGGCTCGATCATATTCGGTCACCGAAAATCGCTACACAGGTTTGGCAAAAACCTGCGATACACAAGACTGCCAAGTTTATGGTGGCGCCGCATTACGCACTTCATTAAATGCATCGCCAACTGTTCTTGAAAGCGCAAACACCGATCGTGCTGTTGCTGAAACTTCTGGCGTTGTCATTCGAAATCCAAAAGGCAATGTTGTGCGCACAGAGTTCTCATCTTCGAATGGTGGTCGCACCGCCGGCGGAGAGTTTCCTGCACTCGCCGACCAGGGCGATCTCTCGGCAAACAGTTCGCTGATGGTCTGGACTCGTGCATTTTCTGCCGCGCAGATCGTCGCCAAATATCCACAAATCGGCATTCTCACTTCGGTCACGACAACTAACGACGGTCTTGGTGGTGATTGGGGCGGCTACACAATCGATGTAACGATCACTGGCACTGCCAGCACGGTCAAAGTTTCGGGTTGGTCATTTCGCACAACTTTTGGTTTGCCCGCACCTTGGTTCGGTGCGACACCAGTTTTTGGTGCACCACTTGAATCTGGAGTAGTCGGCTCGATGTTGTTCGTCGGCGACTCAATCGGTCTCAGCATCGCCCCAGAATTCTCCGCGATAATTTCGCCCGCTTATCCGACTGTCAATTTTCAAGCAGTTGCCAACCGCTGCATGGTTGGCCCGAGTTGCGTCACCCCCGATAAAGGTCAGCCCGACGCAATCGGTGTGGTCAATTCGCTCAGCGCCGAACAGTTTCCACAAATTGCAATTGTTCAATTGGGATACAACGACGACCCGAACACGATGGCCAGCGATGTGGCTGCAGTTATCGCCGCCCTAAACGCACGCAACGTGCAACGCATCGTTTTCGTCAATCTTTCAACACGACGAACTTCGCAAAATTATGCGCTATCAAACTCAGCGCTCAGCGCTGCTGCGCAAATAAACCCGAATGTTTCGGTCCTCGACTGGAACGCAGCCAGCAGCGATCCATCGGTTTCGCGTTGGTTCAGCGATGATGTGCATCTCACGACAACGGGTCGCGCCGAATTCACATTATTTTTGCGCAAACAACTAGACGACCTGCGCGCACAAGGTCTAATCACGCCAAACCCTGAAAGTGTCTTGCCACTAGCAGTGCCACTTGTTGTTGGCAACCGTGGCGAGCCAGTTGCGCAGTTGCAAACTGCTTTGAACGTGGCTCTTGGTCTAAAAAAGAAACAAAAGTTGGCCACAGACGGCAATTACGGCAAGGGCACCGCAAGCGCAGTCAGCAAAATTGAAGAACTAAACGGTTTACCAATTGACGGGTTCGCCGACGCAACAGTGCTCAACCTGCTTGGCATTGACCCAGCAACATTCATGCTCAGCCAAAATGCTCGTCACACCTCGGTCGTTACAGCCCAGACGGCACTCGCCCGCGTGTTAAAAATCAAAATAAAAGCCGATGGCATTTTTGGTTCTGGTACCGCCAAACAGCTCAAACGATTTCAAAAGAGTGTTGGCCTAAAACAAACTGGCGTGATCGATCGCACCACTTGGCTATCACTACTGGCTGCAAGCGCAACACTCGCGAAATAAAGCTAAATAAACTAGTTAGCTGTTAAATCGCTTCTGCCAACTTTCGTCGCTAACGAGCGTCGGATAAGCCTCTCGATATTCGCGTTTCAAGCGACGATAGTTCAAAGCTATATCTTTGGTCACCACGCAGACTTCACGCAGCAACGCGAAGAACCTTCGCGTGTCGCGCTCAACCACGAAACCTTCAGGCAATCTGTCATGGCGATACAAAATTCGGTTGTATCGAGTCGCCAGCCCCACCGCTCGCGAGTCAATCGGCGCAGTCTTCAAAACATCACGACGCAACGCCTTTGGCAAAATATAACCACCCACTAGTGGCACAGCCAATGCAAAACCAATCAGACGAATCGGCTTGATTCGCGGTTTAGTGATCTTGACAGCCGCCAAGTCAGCCGGCAATGGCGCTGGTTTTTCTTCTGTGACTTTGCGTAAGTCGTCGTGTAGCGCCGAATGGTCTGTGGCCATTAACGCATCTGGGCCAGCCAAAAATGCGCGCACACCCCGAATCATGTATTCGACACTGGCATAACGCATCGAAAACAAGTTGCGAAAACTTAGTGCAATGAATCGTCGCGCCAGGTGCCACCAATGATGACGGTCAAACACGAGCGTATCGATAATCGCAAAATTTCGCTTTTCATAAAACAACGACGACGGGTTGTTCTTCAGACCAAAATCGGCATGCCAGACGATAATGCCATTCAAAGTGACACTGTGCTTGCCCGTGTGTAGCAAGCCATAACTCACATCATCACCGCGCACGAAAATTGGCAACGGATTATCGCGCGTAATCGTCACCGGAAACGCGGTGTACCACCATGCCGTATATGCAAACTTCTTTTCGCGTGCGTCACGAACAGCCAATTTACGCTCACGCAAATCATCTTCACGACCGATCGCCCGCAATGGATACAGCGAACGCCAACGATATTTTGAGCCAGCCTCAAACTGCATCCAAGCCTGCTCTTCGCTGAGCATTGCTCCGTGAATGCAAAGCTTCTCATCTCGAGCAAAACTAAACAACGCAAAAGTTCGAACGAGCGCATCCGGCTCGAGAGTTATGTCGTCATCCATCAACAAAATATGAGTCGACCAACCTTCGTTGCGCAGATGAATAATGCCGCGAGCAAATCCGCCAGCGCCACCCAAGTTCGGGTTCTGCACGACGGTAATTGGCGCGTTTTGTTCGGTGTCAAACTCGATATTTCGCGCGTTGTCAACGACGAGCACACGCATTTTGCCACGCAGAGTTTCAACAGTTTTCTCGAGATGCAAAACTTTGGCGACTGTCGGCTTGACATAATCTTGGCGATTGAACGTTGTGATCGACAGCGAAAGCCTTATTTCGCGAGATACTTTTGTCGTCGTCGACCATTCACCGTTGGTTACAACTACCCCGGTCTGCTCGGCGCTAACACGCACAAAGAAACTGCCGCATTTGCTGTCTCGAAAGTTCGGCACTTCGAGCGAAGTCTTGCCGCTAGATGCAATACCAGCCGAGGCGACAATTTTTTCAGTCTGTCGTGCGCCAAACATCGTGATTTCGACGCCAACGATTTCGATTCGACCCGAACCAGTTGCAAAAACCGTCGCCGAGAGATTTTCGATCACCGTCAAACGCCGCCATCGACCTGCGGCAAAAACACCAAATGAAGTATCAAAACTCAATTCGGCACCAGAATGCAAAATCGCCTGCGAGTCTGAGAATTGAACATCGCCAAATGGTCGAACATATAACAACGGTTCTGTAGTCCCGGCGCGTGGCAGCGACATTGATTGCAACAAGAACTGACTCATCTCAAACCATCGGATCTACAGAAAAACTTGGCATCGGCTGTTGTTTGGCGAGACACTCGAGCATCGCCTTCGATGCCAGCAACGCTTCGTGAATCGTCACATCCATGTCTAGATAACGGTAGGTGGCGAGCCGACCAATAAATGTGACCCCCTTGGCACCGCGTGCACGTTGCACGTAATTGAGCAACTGCTCTTTTTCTTTCACCAATCGAATCGGATAATACGGCGTATCAGTTTCGCCGCAAATCCGCGAGAACTCGCGATAGACGACTGTTCGTGCGTGATCTTCCCATGGCGCAAAATGTTTGTGTTCTGTTATTCGCGTATAGGGCACGTCAACATCGCAATAGTTGACAACCGGGTGGCCTTGATAGTCGCCATCGCTAATTTCTGGCACGAAGTCGAGAGTGCGATAGCCCAAGCGACCAAACTCGAAATTGAAGAAAGCGTCGATCGGTCCAGTCCACACAACATGGTCGAATTCACCAAACTCTGAGTGCGAACTCGGGTCAAACCGCGTGCTGAGGTGAACCTTGATTGACGGATGATTCAAAATCGCGGTGACAATCGGCGTGTAGCCATCTTTGGGTATCGCTTGATACGGATGATTGAAATAACTGTCGTCGTCATTAAATCGCACAGGCAGTCTCGCCAAAATGCTCGCGGGCAACTCTTTGGGATCAACCCCCCACTGCTTGGCCGTGTATCCCGCGAAAAATGCATCATAAAGTTCACGCCCAACGAATCGCAAGCCTTGATCTTCGAATGAAACTGGGTTTGTGATCGTCGTGTCGGCTTTGCTCTGAATAAAATCTTCGGCCTGCTGCGCATCAAAATCTTGATCAAAAAACTGATTGATCGTCTTCAAATTAACTGGCAACGAATACATCGTGTCCTGCGAAATCGCCTTGACTTTATGGCGATACGGCATCATCTCACCGAAACGGTTTATGTATTGCCAAACATGTTCATGTTGCGTATGAAAAATATGTGGACCATACGTATGCACCATGACGCCTGTCTCGTGGCGCGCCGTGTGGCAGTTGCCGGCAACATGGTCACGGGTGTCAAAAACATTTGCCAAGTGGCCGGCTTCGGCTAACTCGCGGGCGACCACCGCGCCCGAAAACCCGGCCCCGACAATGGCAAATCGCACTAGATAATCATACGACTTCGAGCCAAGCGCCCGAGTTCAACTAAACGTCAGACTTGGTGGCTCTTCGATTATTTCGAAAGCCAAGGCGCGCACGCACCTTCGAGATCACGAATTTGAATCTTGTCTCGGTTGTCATACGTCACAGCGTTTTTTGGATCACGCTGCAATTTAAAAGTACGAAACGACATCTCGGTCGTGTCAATCGCCAAAATTTTGCCGATCAACGACTCACCCAAACTGAGAATCAATTTGAGCGCCTCCAGAGCCTGAATTGAGCCGACAATGCCAGGCAATACTCCGAGCACACCGGCTTCGGCACAACTCGGTGCCAACTCTGCTGGTGGTGGCTCGGGCACCATGTCGCGATAGGTCGGACCAAGTATCGGGTGAAACACACTGACCATGCCTTCGAATCTAAAAATCGAACCGTGCACAACCGGAATGCCAAGTTTCACGCTGGCATCGTTAAGCAGATACCGACTCGGAAAATTATCTGCACCATCCACGATCACGTCGTAACCGGTCAAGATCTCAATCACGTTTTCTGCGCTCAACCTCGTGTCATAAGTGACGACATCGACATCTGGGTTAAGCATCGTCAGAGTCTTTTTCGCCGAGTCGACTTTGCGATCACCAACTCGATCAAGGTTGTGCAAGATCTGACGCTGCAAGTTCGAAGCATCGACTACATCCATATCCACGATGCCGATCGTGCCGACGCCGGCCGCCGCCAGATACATCGCCGCGGGCGAGCCCAATCCACCGGCACCAAGCAACAAAACCTTGCTCGCCAACAGTTTGGCTTGACCTTCAATACCCACTTCAGGCAAAAGTACATGGCGCTGATAACGATTTCGCTGCTCGGCCGAAAGTTGCACGGGCGTCGCCCACTCTCGACCCTCGTCTTTCCATTTGCCAAAGCCGCCCGCCATGCTGAGAACATTTGTGTAACCGAGTTCTTGCAGCGTCTTGGCCGCAAACGCACTTCGCACCCCGCCTGCGCAATAAACAATTACCGGCGAAGTTTTGTCGACGATTTTTGTTTCGACTTGCGCCTCAAGATGCCCACGCGGAATATGAACAACATTTTTTAGTGCACCTTGTTCAAACTCATCTGGTTCACGAACATCGAGCACAACAACTTGCGCTGCAGCAATTTTCTGACTCGCCGTCTGCGTGTCTACCTCTTGAATCTTTGACTTGGCGGCGGCAAGTAGTTCGCGAAAACTAGACATGTCAATACCCTACCGTTTTTGTCAAGAATTAACGACGCTGCAAATCTGAGGCAAAACTTCAGAAATTGGCGCGTTGATCATTGCGTCGGGGTTTTTCGTACACAAAACATTTGGTCCGCGAAAATTTGGTATTCCTGAATCTGTAGAAATACCAGCACCAGTCAGAACGGTAATTTTCGAAATTCTCGCATGCACACGAGCCAGAATCTCAGGTTCAAGCACACAACTAGGTATGACTTCAAACTCATGCGACTTTACAAACTCAGAAATCTTCGTCTCCGAATGGGTCGACCCAGTTCTCACTGCGTCGGGTTTCGACGCGTGCAGCGACTATGTCGAAACCTATTGGCTCGGCGTCATCGGCCCGAGCGCCACTTGGGTGTTGCGCTATTTGTCGCGCGAACTCGAGGTGTTTCCTAACGGATACTGCCTCGACCTCGCCGACACGGCCGCCGCGCTCGGCCTCGCTTTTCGCCATGGCTCGGGCTCACTCGAACGGGCAATCGAGCGTTGTGCAACATTCGGGCTCATCGCGCAAACCCCGCAATGTCTCGTAGTGCGCAAAAAAGTGCCGACGATCACAAAGCGCCAGTTGTTGCGCCTACCGACCGCGCTGCAACATAGCCACAGCCAGCTTTTTGCGGCTAGCTAACTAGATCTCGAACTAACTATTTTTCAGAAACAGTGCGTCGAATTTCGACAATTCGTTCTTGGTCATGGTTCGCATCGTCACCTTTTTCGGCGAGCGCCGCATTGCGATCTTTGGCAGCCTCGCGCTCGGCAATCGTCGTGTCGACTCGTTTGAGCGCAGCGTCGGTGCCATGCTCGTGAATAAAAGTCGCCCACTCGACTAACGCGTCGACCATCTCGTTTTCGGGCACAACTGCCACATTGCGACCTTTGACAAATAAGTGACCGCGTTTATTGCCGGCAGCAATGCCCAGGTCGGCCTCGCGCGCTTCGCCTGGGCCGTTGACAACGCAACCCATAACTGCAATTTGCAACGGCAGTTTCTTGTCGGCAAATGCCGCCTGCGCCCGTTGCGCAATGTCGATCACGTCAACCTCTGCTCGACCACAACTTGGGCAGGCAATCAAGTCGACATTTTTTCGCTCGCGTAAACCAAGCGACTCAAGCAACTGACGACCTGCGCGAGCCTCTTCGACTGGGTCGGCCGTCAGGCTGTAGCGAATCGTGTCGCCGATGCCTTCAAGCAACAGCGTGGCGATGCCAGCAGTGGCCTTAATCAGACCGCCGGGCAACGGCCCTGCTTCGGTCACACCGAGATGAAGCGGAAAATCAGTTATCTCGCTGAGCATGCGATATGCCTCGACCATCAACGGCACGTTTGAAGCTTTGACTGAAATTTTTACCAAATCGAAATCAACTTCTTCGAAATATTTCAGTTCTTGTTGCGCCGATTCGACCATTGCTTGCGCGGTAAGCCCACCGTGCTTTTCGTAAAGCGAAGAATCTAAAGAACCACCGTTTACGCCAATGCGAATGGAAACTCCGCGATCACGAGCCTCAGACGCAACAGCCTTGATGTGTTCTGGTTTGCGAATGTTGCCAGGGTTAAGACGCAATCCGTGCACACCCGCCTCGAGAGCCGCCAACGCCATGCGATATTGGTGATGAATATCGGCGATGATCGGCACAGGCGAACGCGGCACGATTTTGGCCAACCCTTCGGCAGCCGCGGCATCATTGCAGGTGCAACGCACAATGTCGCAGCCCGCTGCGGCAAGGGCATAGATCTGTTGCAGCGTGCCCTCGACATCGGCCGTCTTGGTGATCGTCATCGACTGCACGCTGATCGGTGCATCGCCACCAACTAAAACTTTGCCAACCTTAATTTGACGAGTTTTTTTGCGTTGATAGTTTGTCGAATTACTTTTCGTCATATGCGAGCCCAAATCTCAGAATCGTTTTATCTAATTATCCAAGCGGGCTGGTTATGTCTAGGTAGAGACCCGCAAACATCAACATTACGAGTAAAACCACCACGGTCGTCGCCACCGGAATCATCTTGCCGACATCTGCCCGATAAACACGCCCGCGTCTTGAGCGAAGTCGCTCGTATGTCGCAATCGCTGCGTGACCACCATCAAACGGCAACAGTGGCACCATGTTGAAAACACCAACAAAAATATTTACGCTGGCCAACAGCATCAGCACGCCCTTGATGCCTTCGCTACGGCCAATTTCTCCGCCAAATTGACTTGCCCCAACAACTGTTGTCGGTCGCGTCATCATGTCTGGTTCGTCGGCCACAACATTCGAAAAAATGTTCGCTGGGTTGAGCACGACAAATAAACCACCTACCGAATCTCTAACCGTCTTGACAGCGTCAACCACACCTAAGCGAACTGCGTTGAATACATTCTGCCGAACATATGCATACGAGTCGGAAGAGACACCTAAAAATGCAAGGTCAGAATTTGCGGGGTTACTTGCCAGTACCACTTGTTCGATCTGCTCTTGGCCGTCTCGCAAGATTCTAATCTCGACTGTGTCGCCTGGTTGATTAGCCACTATCGCCAAGATCAATTCGCGTCGCGAAGTGATTTTTGATTCACCAACTGCCAGAATCTGATCACCATCGCGAAGGCCTATCTTTTCTGCTGGCGAATCAATCGCCGGTGCGCCATAAATCAAAAGTTCACCCGTATCACCGAATCGACCAGCCGTCGAATAAACGCCGACAAACAACACGATGGCGATAAGCAAGTGCATCAAACTGCCAGCTGTGATCACGAGCATTCGCTTCGGATACGACTGTTGGCGATACGTGCGGGGCTCGTCTTCGGGCGCGCATTCATCTAAATTATTCATGCCGACGATTCGCACGAAAGCGCCAACTGGCAGCGCCCGCAAACCAAACTCGACTTCGCCGCGCTGAAAACTAAAAACTTTTGGCCCCATACCCATATAAAACTGCGTCACTTTCATGCCACTGCGACGCGCGGTCAAAAAGTGGCCAACCTCGTGCAAAAACACCGAGACGATCAAGCCAGCCACGAACACCAGCGACCACGGGTTCTTTACGCCCAGCCACACCAGCAACCCGACGACGACAATCGAAGTTATGGCCGTCGTCAGTTTGTTGTTTTTATTTTGCTTTTCGTCGCTCGCGCCACCAGCAGCAATCTCGTTGCGAAACTTCGTATAAAAATTGCTGTCCTGTGAACTCAAACTTGCCTCTCTTTAATCTCAGACAATCTTGGCAACCATCTTTGCGGCCCATGTACGCGCGAGACGGTCTGCTTCTAATATGTCTTCGACCGTTGTCGGTATTTGACCATCATGGTGTTGCATAGTTGATTCAATGATGCTGGCAATCTGATTCCATTTCACGCCTTCAGCCAAAAAAGATTCGACGGCAATTTCGTTGGCGGCGCTCAACCATGCAGGCGCCGTACCGCCAATTCGACCCGCCTGATATGCCAGATCAAGACAGCGAAATGTGTCACGGTCTGGTTTTTCAAAATCGAGTCGCGAAAGTTCAGCCCAGTCAATCGCCCCAAAACTGTTCGCCGATCGATTCGGAAACTCAAGCGCGTAGGCAATCGGCAACTTCATGTCGGGCATCGATAGTTGTGCGATCGTCGCCCCGTCGCGAAATTCAACCATCGAATGCACAATCGATTGCTGGTGCACCACGACACTGATCGCGTCGTAACTCACACCGAAAAGTTCGTGCGCTTCAATCACTTCGAGACCTTTGTTCATCAGCGTCGAAGAGTCGATAGTTATCTTTGGCCCCATCGACCAAGTCGGGTGTTGCAATGCATCTTGAACCGAAACATTGGCCAGCGATTTTGCCGATCGACCTCTAAACGGGCCGCCGCTGGCAGTCAGCAGCAGTCGCGAAATGTCTCGCGCATAATTTTGCGAACTACGCAAGCATTGATGAATCGCGCAATGTTCACTATCAACCGGGATAATCTCTGCGCCGGCGATTTTACGCAGCGGTGCTACTACTGGTCCTGCCGCGATCAAACTCTCTTTGTTGGCTAACGCCAATCGCTTGCCGCTCTTTAAAGTCGACATCGTCACGCTGAGCCCGGCAAAACCGACGACACCATTGACGACGACGTCGGCAAGCGTCGCGAGTTGCGTGGCGTCATCAACAACTTCTATTTTTGGGTCGCTGAGTTTCAGCCGTTCGGCCACTATTTTTCTCGCCGCTGGGTCGGCAATCGCCACAACTTTAGGTTTAAAACTTTGCGCCTGTGCAACAACTTCGTCAACCGACGAATTGGCACTCAGCGCAACGACTTGATATTTGCCGGCCTCACCCGCCGCACGCACGACATCTAAAGTTTGCTTGCCGATTGACCCAGTAGATCCGGCAATCGCAACGCGCACCACGACTCAGCTAGTCCAGGGAGTTAGCACCAGCGTGATGTAGTAAATGAACGGCAATGCGAACAACATGCTGTCGAAACGATCTAACGCCCCACCATGGCCACGAAGAACAGTGCCGAAATCTTTGATATCCATGTTGCGCTTGAACATCGACTCGGTCAGATCACCAATCGGTCCAACAACTGAAATCACGATTGCAATCACCAACCATTCGCTTAGTTTTGTCCAAGTTCCGCTCTGCAGACCAACAGCAATCACTGCGACAAATGTGCCGATCGCCCCACCGACAAAACCTTCCATGGTTTTTGTTGGGCTGATCCACGAACGAAGCGGTGTGCGACCAGTCGCTGCGCCAACGAAATATGCGGCTGTGTCATTGGCAATGATGCCGATCACTAAAATAAACAAAGTGTCGGTGCCGATATTTTCAAAGCCCGGCCCTGAGTTTGAAAGTCGCAAAATCAGCGCACCATATGAACCGAATAATCCGATCCACACCAAGCCGAGCAGCGTCAGACCTAAGTTTGGCACCGGTCCGCTTTCAACCGAGTTAGCGCCTATGAAACTGATCGATCCGGCGACAAACGCGAACACGAACACCAATGGCAGTGCGGCGTCACCAATCCAATAAGCGGCAAGTGGTGCCGATACGCAGCCAACAACGCCGACAATTAGCGCGGGTTGATAACCAGTCGCAGAAGCCTGAGTAAAAAACTCAACTGCGGCAAGACCAAGCACGATCACCAACAGCACCATCACTGCAACCGGGCCGACCAACAGCGCAGCGATAAACACCGCGGCCAACAACGCACCGACTGCGGTCGCCGTTGGTAAATCTCGTGGCGCCGATGACGGCATTCGGGCACCCGAGCTATTTCGTGCCGTTGAAGTTCGCGGCCTTGGTCGCGGTCCAGTGCCAGAATCGCTGCGATCATTTGGCCTTGCACGACGCACTTGGGTCGGGCGCGCGGTCTGCGAACTGACGTTTTCATCGCGTCGCAAATTGTCAGTCACATCGCGACGTGGCAGCGAACCCGACGAATCAGGGCGACCTCGATCGCCAGTTGGGTCTGAACCAATTGAAACCCGTCCTGCACTCGCGGGTCGGGCAACTGGCGGCGGCGCAGACGCCGGCTCGACGCGGCGAGTTGACCCCGTCAGGTTTACTGCAGGTCGACTTGCGCCTGCACTTGGAGTCGGCGAAATCGTGTCTTCGCTCGCAGTCACAAATTTCGGCAATTCACCAGTCGGCGGTTCTGTCCAGTGAGGCAACTGATCTGTCTGATTTTCAGGAAATGAAATTGCTGGGGCGCTGTCGTCATCATCGGCAAACTTGACGATTCCGAATTCGTCGCCAAAGTCGACAGTGGCATCATTGCCGGTGCGATCAGTCGCGTTAGTCGTGTCATCAAGATTTTCGTTGTTGGTCTCGTCGCTCATTTTGCGTATTCCCCTCTAAAACTTCTCTGGAATTAACTTTACACTTCTAATAGTTCTTGCTCTTTGCGTGCAAACGCTTTATCAACAGCCTCTACCGTCGTCTGGGTTAATTGTTCGAGCTCTTTTTCGGCTCGATCCAAATCGTCTTGCGAAATATCGCCGTCTTTTTGTGCCGTCTCAAGAACTTTGCGTGCATCGCGACGAATACTGCGTACGGTCACGCGACCTTCTTCGGCCATATTCTTGACAACTTTTACGAACTCTTTGCGCCGCTCTTCGGTCAGTGCCGGAAAGTTGAGTCGAATCACGACGCCATCGTTGCTCGGCGAAAGACCAAGGTCACTCGATTGCAAAGCACGCTCAATCGCGGTGATCGAACCACGGTCATGTGGCTTTACTACGAGCATGCGTGCTTCTGGCACTTGAAACGAAGCCAGTTGCAGCAACGGAACATACGCGCCGTAATATTCGACTTGCAATTTCTCTACTAGCGAAGCGTTCGCCCGACCAGTGCGCACACCTGTGAATTGCGCTTGGACATGCTCAACAGCCTTGCCCATTTTCTCCATCGCGTCGAGCAGAGTTTCGTCTATCACTCGACGAGGGTTCCTATCTTCTGGCCTTCAAGAATTTTTCGAACATTACCCTTTTCGAGCAAGTTGAAAACAACGATCGGAATTTTGTTGTCCATGCAGAAAGTGATCGCCGTCGAATCCATTACTTTCAGACCTTTGCTGATTACATCTAGATAACTGATTTCGTCGAAACGCGTCGCCGTTTTATCTTTCTTCGGGTCAGCCGTGTAAACGCCGTCGACACCAGAGTGCGTGCCCTTCAAAATTGCCTGTGCCGAAATCTCGGCGGCGCGCAACGCTGCGGCCGTATCAGTCGTAAAGAACGGGTTGCCTGTGCCACCAGCAAGAATCACAATTCGACCTTTTTCAAGATGGCGCTCGGCTCGGCGACGAATATATGGCTCGGCTACTTTCGGCATTTCAACTGCCGTCATCACTCGCGAGAACTGGCCAACTCTTTCAAATGCGTCCTGCAACGCCAGCGCGTTCATCACCGTTGCGATCATGCCCATATAGTCGGCCTGAGCCTGGTCCATGCCTTGGCCCGCGCCTTTGAGGCCACGCCAAAAGTTGCCGCCGCCCACGACCACGGCGATGTCCACATTCAGATCGCGACGGGTTTCGTGCAACTCGGTTGCGATTTGATGCAACACATCTGAGTCAAGACCGAAACCAGTCGGTTCAGCCAAGGCCTCTCCAGATAATTTCAAAACCACCCGCTTCCAACGAGGATTCGCGGACGACGCACCAGCCATAGCTCTAGCCTATTTCAACCTGCGCAAAGCGAATAATTTTGGCCGCGCCAATAACCGCCGCCACAGAGAGCTTGTCGTCCTTGGCATATGGCTGTTCAAGCAGACAAACATCTTTGAAGAACCCAGTCACACGACCATCAACGATCTTGGCGATCGCTTGCTCTGGCTTGCCCTCGTTGCGAGTCACGACTTCAAGCGTTGCGCGCTCGGCTGCAACCACTGAGTCAGGCACGTCCGTCTTGTTCAAATATTTCGGTCGGGCAAATGCGATGTGCACTGCAACATCGTGGGCCAAGTCATCTGTTGCACCACTCATCTCAATCAGCACACCATTTATGCCACGACTGCCTTGCAGGTGAGAATACGAACCGATCTTGTTGCCTGCAGCACCTTCGATGCGAACGACATCACCGACTTCGATTTTTTCTTTGAGCAAAATCTTGAGGTCTTCAAGCTGAGTTGCGCGTTGCAAAACTGCCGCTTCACCCTTTTCGAGAACCAGTGCAACTAGTGCTTCTGCTTCGGCTTTGAAACCGTCGCTGCTTGCGACAAAGTCAGTTTCACATTTCAACTTGACCATCGCACCAACATTGCTTTTGACTAGTAACGCAACAACACCTTGTGCGTTGTCACGATCGTCGCGCTTGGCACTTGCTGACAAACCCTTTTCACGAAGCCACTGTTTTGCAGCCTCGATATCTCCGTTTGCTTCTTCAAGTGCTTTCTTGCAGTCCATCATTCCGGCGCCAGTTGCCTGACGCAGTGCTTGTACTTCTTTTGCTGAAAATGCCATTTCGACCAGTTCTACTCTGACTTTGGCGCAACTTTTGCGTCACGCTTTGTCATCTCGGATGCTGCTTGGGCTTTCGCTGCTTCTTGTTGCGCCTCGAAAATTGCCTGCTCGGCAGGTGTTCGTGTGTTGACCGGTGCCGCAGGTATCGTCGCGCCAGTTGTTGTCGGTGCCGCACGCGGAGTCATCTTCTCGGCGATGTAGCGACCTTCAATAACCGCTTCGGCAATAACGCGAGCCATCAACTCGTTCGCACGAATCGCATCATCGTTGCCCGGAATCGGGTAGTCAATGATGTCTGGGTTCACATTTGTGTCAACAACTGCGATAACCGGAATGCCAAGTTTGCGCGCTTCTGTCACCGCGATGTGCTCTTTCAAAGTATCGAGCACGAAAATCGCATTCGGACGACGACCCATCGAGCTGATACCCGACAAGTTGCGCTGCAACTTCTCAAGTTCGCGGCTGATCAATAGAGCTTCTTTCTTCGGCATCAAATCAAACTCGCCTGTCTCGCGAAGACGCTCGTATTCTTGCATCTTGCTGACGCGCTTTGAGATTGTGTCGAAGTTCGTCAACATGCCGCCCAACCAACGCTCGTTGACATAAGGCATGCCACAGTGTTGAGCGAAAAGTCGCACTGGATCTTGCGCTTGCTTCTTTGTGCCGACGAACAAAATATTGCCACCGTTGGCGACAAGATCACGAACGAAGCGATACGCCTCTTCGATTCGAACCAAAGTCTGTTCAAGGTCGATGATGTAAATGCCATTGCGCTCGCTGTGAATGAAGCGCTGCATTCGTGGGTCCCAGCGGGCTGTGCGATGTCCGAAGTGAACTCCGGCCTCAAGCATTTGACGCATGCTGATAATTGCCATGACTAATTTCCTCTCTGTGGTTAGATACACGACCTTCGGCGCCGAAGCGACCACATGATGAAAGCCGTGCAAATTAATAGTGGGATATAAAATTCGTTACTTCAACTAGCCCCAAAATCCTAGCGGTCGACCACCTCGTTTAGCACTGCAAATTCAACGGATTTCGCGTGCGGGCGAACCCATCTTCGTCGCTGATTAACACGGCTCTTGCGTGATTCGTTGTGGTGTTTGCGAGAAATTTCATCGGGTCGAGATATTGCACAACGCCACCCGAGAATTCGCGAATGCCGAAATAAAGATTCGGCCCTGACTCAGCGATTCGTTGCCCCGCAACGACACGGTCGCCGACGCGCACCTCGCTAATAGCGATCTTGCCATATGTAATTCGGCGATTGTTCGTTGTTAGCAGCACGAGATATTTTGTGCGATTTACCTCACCACGAAAACTAATCACGCCGTCGGCTACGGCAAAAATCGGCTCACTGGCGTTTAGTTGCAATTCGATGCCACGATTTCCCGAACACTGTTCGCATTTTGGCGCTCGGAAATAATCAATAATCACGACATCGTCAAAATTTGCAACAGGGCTGCGCATCAAACATGCTGTCGCATCAACCGGCGTCAAGAAAATTGTCACCAAACAAAGCGTCGCAATTAGCGACAACCAAATGGTTGCGAAAATTTTAGTGCGCCTAAAGATTAGGCGACGTCGGCGGCGGCAAGACGCGAGCGCAACTGCAACACAGCCTTGGTGTGAATCTGCGATACACGGCTCTCGGTCACGCCCAGCACTTCGCCAATTTCGCCAAGTGTCAAATTTTCGTCGTAGTAAAGAACTAATACTGTTCGCTCTCGTTCAGGAAGTCGCTTAATTTCATTGCGCATTATTTTGCGCAATTCGGTTGCCTCAACCACCGAGTCTGGGCTCGGCACATACGATGCGCCACCATGTGTAGACGCAGGCGTGTTGTCGGCAACAACATGATCAAGCGGACCGACAGCGCTCGACGCAATTTCAGTCAACCAAGTTTCAAGATCGCTGCTATTGATTTTTAGTTTGACCGCTAACTCTTCATCAGTTGGTGCACGCTTCAACTCGTGCTCAAGATCAGAGATCGCATTTTCTACAGTTCTGGCTTTTGATCGCACACTGCGCGGCACCCAGTCGAGCGAGCGCAAACTATCCAAAATTGCGCCACGAATGCGTGGAATTGCATAAGTCTCAAATTTGAAACCCAGCGCCGGGTCAAAGCGATCGATCGCATTCATTAGACCAAACACGCCAGAACTTACAAGATCGCCAATTTCGACTCGCTTTGGCAAACCTGCCGCAAGTCGGCCTGCAACGAACTTAACTAGCGAGGCATAGTGCACGACGAGCCACTCGCGCGCGAGCGGGTCTTTTTGCGCGTGCCACTTATCCCATGCTTGATCAATTGTTAGACGAACAGGCAGTGCGTTCATGCGCGTGGGTGCGATGCGCCATACGCAGATTTGAGGCGCTCTTTGCTGACTTGTGTGTAGCGCTGAGTCGTCGCCACATCTGAATGCCCGAGCAACTCTTGCACGGCGCGCAAATCTGCGCCGTTGTCGAGCAAATGCGTGGCGAAAGTGTGCCGCAACGCATGTGGATGCGTCGGCGTCAGTGCCCGCTCATCGATAATTCGTCGCACATCACGTGGCGCCAACCGCCCACCGCGAGAATTCAAAAACAGGGCCACAGATTCGCGCTGTTGATCCACAACTTCACGACGCAACTTGACCCACCGCTTCACTGCGTCAACACTTGGCTCGCTAACCGGAATGCGGCGTTCTTTCGAACCTTTGCCCATCACCGTCACCGTGTTATTGCGTGCATCAATGCTGTCGATATCTAACGAGCAAAGTTCGCTCACTCGAAGACCACTGCCATAAAGCAGTTCGATCACAGCCGTGTCACGAGTCGACTTCCACTCGGGCACTTCTGGGTCTTTGCAAATCAACAACGCGTTGAGTTGTTCTTTGGTCAAAACCTTTGGCAATCGTCCCGTGCCCGACGGCGTACGCACGCCAGTTGTCGGGTCGGCTTTAATTGCTTTGTTGCGTACCTGCCAAGCAAAGTAACGACGAATCGCCGCAAGTTTGCGAGTCACACTGCGCTTGGCTTGACGATTGGTCGTCAGAAAACTCAAATATTGGCGCACCATATCGCGAGTTACATTTTTCGGCGAAGTCACTTTTTGTCGCGACAACCACTCAGCGAATTGTTTGACATCACTCGCGTAGGCACTCGTCGTATGCCCCGAGGCAGCCGTCATCGAGCCAACAAAGTCGTCGATGCTCCACCCCGCCGCCATAACAGTCATAACGGTATCTCTTTGGGTGTGTCGCTACCCGAATTCGATTACTTCCCACCACCCAGAGTTGTTGACCACCCAACCCAAAGCCTCTAATCGACCAAGCGAAATCGCCGCCTCTAAAAGTGGCACCGATGTGCGAATCACAAACTCGTCTAACGAAAAAGGCGATCCAACCATGACGGCCACAAGATGCGCGTCTCGCTCTGAAAGTTTTGCTCGCGGATCAAACGACTTTTCGTTGGCGCGTCGATTGTCGAGTCCAAGTGCCACCAAAATATCGTCGACACCGACAACCGGCAAACACCCTTGTTGCACAAGCAAGTTGGTGCCAACAGATGCGATGTTTCTCGGCGAGCCAGGCACAGCCAACACGGTTACATCTCGTTTTTGAGCTTCATCAACCGTGATCATTGATCCGCCTTTGTCGCGGCTTTCAACAACGACCAAGACTTCACTCAGTGCTGCCAAAATTCTGTTGCGCAACGGAAACCGAAATGCTTCAGGTGGCGCACCTGGCGGCGATTCGCTCAATAACACGCCGGCCTGCGCCACGTCGCGCCACAACTCAGCGTGTTCTTTTGGGTAAACATAATCAAGCCCAGATGCGACAACACCAACTGGCGCCGCAGCGTCACCAAACGCCGACTTCAATTTTTCAATTTCAGCACCATGAGATTTTTGATACGCGCGCAACGCCCCACGATGCGCCCAGCCATCAATGCCTCGCGCCAAACCCGAAACGACACAAACACCGTTGAGCGTCAATTCAAAAGCCAAATGAGACGCGAAATATCTTCCCGACGCCGTAGCGCTGCGCGTGCCGATCATGCCCACACGCCGTGTTTTAAGCGATTGTAGGTCGCCTTGATAAAACAAAACCGCGGGTGGCGCCAAATCGTTTTTCAAACAAGACGGATAATTTGACTCGCCGTGCAGCACAACATGAATGCCTGATTTTTTGCATCGCCCCAAAATCTGTTCTTGCAAATCGCGAGTTGCATTCGCCCGCCACATCGCACCAAGACCACTTTCTTGCAGTAACGCAGCAACAACCTCATGTGGCTTGGCTCGACCTTGCACAACTGCCCAAGCAGTTTGTGGGTCGTGATACTTGAGCAAAGTCGTCAGCCGTTTTGGCCCAATCTTCGGCAGCGCCGTCAACGATGCAGCCACCAAATGATCAACATCTAAAAAGTTTTGCGTTACGATGCCCATAACTAGAACATCAACTCTCTCGTGCGCAAACCAGACGCAAGGTCAACGCGCATCATCAACGCAAGATTCAAATGTGCTTCTTCTACGACATCGGGTGCTCCGTCCAAATCTGCAATCGTGCGCGCAACACGGCGCACGCGGTGATAACCACGACCCGTCAAATGCCCAATTTCGAGTTCGCGACGCAATCGCTTCTCTGCGCTTCTCGATAACGGCGCGACAAGGTCTAATTGCTCGCGACTCAGAGCCGAATTGGCGCAACCCGATCGAAAAAATGCCAACTCTCGCGCCGCTGCGACTCGATCGGCAACATCTGCAGTCGACTCGCCACGTTGCGGACTGACTAGTTCATCAGTGTTTGGTCGCGACACTGCAACTCGTAAATCAAATCTGTCGAGCAATGGCCCCGAGAACCGGCGCAGATATCTTGCCCTGGCCGTGTCATCACATGTGCAAGCACCTGGCGAGCCCTCGCCACACGGGCAAGGGTTGGTCGCGGCAACAAGCAAAAACTTTGCCGGCATCACAACACTCGTTCGAGCGCGTGCCAAGCGCACCGTGCCTTGCTCAAGTGGTTGACGCAATGCATCAAGCACCGACGGTGCGAACTCGCCGAGTTCATCTAAAAATAAAACGCCGTTACTCGCCAGAGAAATTTCACCAGGTCGCATCAATGCCGTACCACCGCCGACCATCGAAACCATCGATGATGAATGATGTGGCGCACGATACGGCGCACGACGAATCAAACCCGCGTTCGGCGATTCGAGATGCACCGATGAATGCACCATCGTTGTCGCAATTGCTTCTTCGTCTGTAAGTGGAGGCAACAATCCAACAAGTCGCTCGGCCAACATTGTTTTGCCCGCCCCAGGTGGACCAACGAGCAACAAATGATGCGCACCCGCCGCGGCAATTTCAAGTGCACGCCGTGCAACAGGCTGCCCCTGCACATCAGCGATATCTAATGCACTCGCCCGCATAGCACCCGCACTAACCGTTGTGGCATAGCCATGATTATTTTGGCGCGTCACATTTGTCTCGGCCGATGTACGCGAAACTATTTCGCGTTGCCATTCGGCACGCCCAGCCAGACACTCGACTACATCCACTAAATTTTGTGCGCAATAAACTTCGCTCGGTGTGGCTGCACGCGCCTCTGCAAAGTTGCCCGGCGCGACTATCGACTTGCGATCAGTCAATGCCAAAATCAACGGTGTCGCACCGCGCAGTGGTCGCAACGAACCATCAAGTCCAAGTTCGGCGATAAACGCAAAGTCAGACAAGACATCAACGCTGACAATTTCTTGTGCTGCCAACAAGCCAATCGCAATCGCCAGATCTAAACACGCCCCAGACTTACGATCGCCAGTTGGCGCCAAATTCACAGTCACCCGTCGCGTCGGCCACGGCAAACCCGACGACAACAATGCCGCGCGTACGCGATCGCGACTCTCTCGACAAACTTCGTCAGGTTGACCAACAACCGTGAAACCTGGCAAGCCGATGCCCGCATGAACTTCAACATCAACTCTCGAGCCACGCACACCCAACAAAGTCGCCGATCGAACTGATGCAAACACTTTTACTTCCTTTTTATATTCAACAACCGCAATAACACGACGACATGACGCCAATCTGATTAACCAACCTGAGATACTTGAGCGCAATGACTTTTTCGAAAATCTCGATCACTAACTCGATCACTAACACGACTAATACTTTTCGTCAATGTGTACGCCGTGTCACTCACACGGCAACTACCGCGATTGCAGCAGTCTTGGCCGTATCGACGCTTACAAGTGCGTGCGCCGAAACGCCACGAACTGCAACAAACTTCTGTCGACAGCTGGCTCTTGAAGTGCCCGGGATCACCCAGCCAACTGCGACTCAAGCCGAAGTTTCAGAGATGCTTGATCGTTACAAACGACTTGGCAAAGTCGCGCCACTGGCAATCGAAAATGACTGGCAGTCGCTCACCGAACTTCTCACCGTTGCATCGCGCGCCAACCCCACCGACGCAGAAAGTGTTCAGGCTGTCATTGACATGTCATATGCGACCGAAAAAGCCGCCGACACCGCAGCAAAATGGATTCGTGAAACTTGCGGTGTCGACATCTCAACCGGGCTCAATGTCGGCCCGACCCCGTAACGACTAAAAAGCGCTAGCGAATTTCTCCGCGCTTGACAATTACTTTGTCAACCAAACCGTAGTCACGCGCCTGCTCTGCGGTAAACCAGCGATCGCGTTCAGAGTCTGTCTGAATGTCTTCAAGCTTGCGACCCGAGTGATGCGCCGTAAGTTTTGCCATGCTCAACTTTGTATAAGCAAGCTGTTCGGCTTGAATTGCAATATCAGAAGCCTGACCGCGCAAACCAGCCAATGGTTGATGCATCATGATTCTTGCGTTGGGCAATGTGTATCGCTTGCCTGCAGCACCAGCGGTCAACAAGAATTGCCCCATTGATGCAGCCAGTCCCAAACACACAGTGGCGACATCGCATGAAACAAATTGCATCGTGTCATAAATCGCCATACCTGCAGTCACCGAACCGCCAGGACTATTTATATATAGCCAAATGTCGGCCTTCGGATCTTCGCCTTCAAGAAACAGCAACTGCGCGCAAACCTGATTGGCAATCTCGTCGTTGACGTCGGTGCCGAGCATGATCACGCGACTCTTGAGAAGTCGCACAAAAATGTCGCTACGGGCATCGAATCCGCCCTCGAGGGCTACAGGAAGAATATTTGACATGCCTTGCAGGCTAGTGCGCGCACAACTATTGCCGACGGACGCCACTTAAAATAACAATCACACGCTCGTCATCGGCGATTTCTTGGCGCATCGCCAAAAGCCCCGCAAGCCCCGCCGCGCCCGTCGGGCTGACATCAATATTTGTCACACGATGTGCGAGGTCAAAACTCTCGCGCACTTGACCTTCACTCGCAACAACCGCACAACCACCACTGTCGGCCATCGCATTGCACGCACCTACCCAGTCATAGGTTTCATCATCCAAAATTCCGTCGGCAAGCGAAACCGGCGTCGTCTCCCACGGCCACATGCATTGCGACCAGCGTGCACCTGCGTTGCGAGCACCGCCAGTTTTCTGTGCAATCTCAAATGCGCGAGCCAGTGGCGCACATCCTTCAGTCTGTACTGCGTGAATTTTTGGTTTCGTCGCCCCCGCAAAAAAACCATTCGCTGCACAAGTAACAAACGCACCGCCACCCGCCTGCACAAACATCCGACTAAATAACGCGCCTGGTAGATCTTCGGCGACGACCGCCATCTCCCAACCAATCGTGCGACCACCGTCAAGACACCAGGCGTTTTCAGGCCCCTGCACCCCAAACGGAATCGCACCCGAAACGATCGCTTCTCGAAATCTAAACACGCACGGATCACCCGGCGGGTCGGTCGCCACTCTCGCACACCGCACGATGTTCGCATTCAGCGAATTCAAAATCTTTATCGTCGCTGCATCAGCATGCTCGGGCACGAAAACTTGAATTGGCCAACTAACTGCGCGAGCCAATGTGCTGGCTGCAATCGCTGCGTTACCGCACGACGCAATCGCCAATTGCGGCCGCTCGCTTCGATCTCGCCACGGCGCACGGCCCGCCTGTTCAACAGCGACCAGATGCAACAATTGTGTAAACAAATGTCGTGCTTTTTGTGAACCAGCAACATTATGCGTCTCGTCTTTAACCCAAACGCCACCTTGCTGGTCAAAACCCAAAGCATCGCTCAACGAGTCATTTCGCAAGAATGGCGTGGTACGAAAACCAGTGCCAGCAACTTTGGCAACAGCATCATCAAGGTCGCGAATAATCTTCGTGCGTAATTCAAAATCAAAACCCAATGTCGCGGCAAATGCATCCCACGCCAAATAGCGTTGAAAGCCAACGAACGGATTCGCATCGCCGTTTGTGCGCAACGGCGCAATCAAATTCTCAATTTCGAGCACATGGTGTCGATCTGTATCACTCGAATTCGGGCATCGCCACGAAAAAATCTCGCTGATCGCCACTCGCTCGCGACAAACGGCGCACCGCCAACCAGTCACCACCGGCGTCTGCACACTCACGGCCGCGATACCGCTCTAGTCAACTATTTTTTGGCGGCGACTCGACGATTGAAATCGCCGATCAGGTCATCCCAGACTGGCAGATACTTGCGCAAATCACGCCAGAACGACTGCGAGCGGCGCGCTTCAAAAACTTCGAGTGGCGTACCCTGCTGTTCAACCCATGTGTAATAGCCAAGATTAAAAATACGCGTGCGATCCCGCTCGGTGCAGTCGATCGTCGCATCCGTGTTGACCGTGGCCAAATGCTCGGCAAAAACTTCGGCGGCGTCAATCTCGGTGAACGAATCGTTAAATCTGCGACTCAAGGTTTTTACTCGCTCACTCGGATACAAATCAGCGCCGTCAGTGGCGATCGTGATCAACGCATCGTTCTCACCCAGCCCGAGCAACTTCGCTGTCTTGATCGCTGCAATCACGTTGCAGATCGCCGAAAAACCAAAATGTTTCAGAGTTTCAACAACATCTACTGGCACACCTTTTCGCTCTGCCAGATAACGACAGCCAGCATCGGTATTAAACATCACGTCAAGTTCGTCAGTTGCTCGATCAGAAACACCGACAACGACATCTGTGTTCATCACGTTATGAATCAGCGGTATGTGTTTGTCGCCGATGCCTTGAATGTTGTGTTCACCAAAACCATTCTCAAGCATCGTTGGGCACTCAAGTGCCTCGACCGCGACGACTTTCGTTCCGTAATCGTCTTTCAGTCTGTCGCCCGCGCCAATCGTGCCCGCCGAACCAGTCGCCGATGTAAACGCCGCCAATCGCAACTTGCCACCATTCGATTTGTTGACATGCTCAAATACATTTGCCAGCGCGCGACCCGTCACCTCATAGTGGCCGACATGGTTGCCAAACTCGCAGAACTGATTGAAAATAAAATTCTTCGGATCAAGTTCCATTTCGTTGCACGCATCATAAATTTCTTTGACATTGCTCTCGGTGCCAGGCGTGCGAATAACATCGCTCGGGTCGCTAACCCACTTGTCGAGCCAATCAAATCTTTCTTGCGACATACCGGCAGGCAACACCGCCACACCACGAGAACCCATAATTCGGCTGATGGCCACACCACCTCGCGCATAATTGCCGGTCGAAGGCCAAACTGCACGATGTCGACTCGGGTCGAACTGCCCTGTGATTATTCGCGGCGCCAAGCACGAATACGCAGCCAGCACTTTGTGTGCAGTAATCATCGGAAACCGATCACCGAACATCACGATGATCGGGCTCTCAACGCCGGTCAAACTACTCGGCAAGACCACATGGTCTGGCACCGACACTCGTTCACCGCGCATGTTGTTATACCAATGCACTCGAAACAAGTTGCGCGCATCAGGTGCGTTCTTATCGACACCCTTCGCATAATCGGCATCGATTTTTGATGGGTCTGCGAGTTGCGCAAAAGTCGGCAGCACAACTTTGTTTTTTGCACAAAGCGCAACGCTGTTTTCGAGCGCTTGTGAGTCAACGATCTTGTCGGCGAGCCCCAACTGTCCTGCCAGTGCCGCCGCATCTAATTGACGCTTTGAGCCTTGATGTGCCGTCGTTATTGAAGCCAAGGTTTACATTATGTCAAATATTCGATATCAAGCACTACTCTTACGACCCAAGACATACGCAAGCCGACGTAGCCCAATGGCAGAGGCACGGCGCTTAGGACGCCGCCAGTGAGAGTTCGAGTCTCTCCGTCGGCACTACATGCAACCTCGCACGACATCTCAACTCGCAACGCCCGCATTGCTCGTCGACCTCGACGCACTGAATCGCAACCTGCGAACAATGTCACTACGTCACCCCGGCGCAAAATTGCGACCGCACACGAAAGCACACAAATGCACGCAGATCGCAAATTTGCAGCAAAATTACGGACACAAGACGTTTACCTGCGCAACGCCCCGCGAAATAATCGGCATGGCCGCAGCCGGTGTCGGCGAAGATCTGCTTCTGGCCAACGAAGTTGTTGACCATGACAGACTCAGCGCACTCGCCAAAGTTTCAGAAAATCAGCGCGTGACGATCGCGGTTGATTCTGAATACACAATTCAGGCTGCTAGCCACGCTGGTCTGCGCGATGTACTTATCGATATCAACGTCGGTTTAAAAAGATGTGGTGTCGCCCCAGAACTTGCGGGCCAACTTGCCGACTTTGCGCGCAAACAAAAAATGACGGTTCGCGGTGTCATGGGCTACGAAGGTCATCTGATGATGATCGATAGTCATGACAAACGAAAACAGCGTGTCTCCGAGTCGATGCAACTACTCGCTCGTGCCGCTCAAGATGTTGGCGGCGAAATAATCTCGGCTGGTGGCACCGGCACATTCGATTTGCACGACTCGACTTGCATCAACGAATTGCAAGCCGGCTCTTATGCATTAATGGATACTCACTATGCCAAACTTAATTTACCGTTCGATCAAAGTTGTTTCGTCTTGGGCACGATTATTTCCAAGTCAGACGGCTGGCTGGTGATTGATGTCGGTTTGAAATCTCTCGGCATGGACCACGGCAATCCAACTATTGACGGTTACGACGTCATGTTTTGTTCGGACGAGCACACGACAATCGTGCCAAACAAAGGCCAGGCCGAAACCAAAGTATCTGTCGGCGACAAACTCCGAGTCATCCCCGCACACATCGACCCAACAATGGCAATGCACGAAATGGCATTCCTTGTGCGTGGCGAAGAAGTTATCGACGCGTGGTCGATCGACTTACGCGGTTGGTAATTCGGCGAGCCGACTAGCCAAAAGCCGAAATGCATTTCCGCGATGCGAAATCGCGTGCTTTTCGGCAATACTCATTTGTGCGAAAGTTTTTCCAGCACTAGAAGCAGGCACAAACACCGAGTCATAACCAAAACCGCGCTCGCCGAGTTCGGCGAAGCTAATTGATCCTTCGCAAACTCCTTCACAGATAATTTCTTGACCGCTCGGCATGCGCAACAAAACGATCGTGCGAAATCGAGCCACACGATTCGTGACGCCATCAAGAAGACGCAACAATTTTGCCCGATTTTGCGCATCGGTTGCACCAACGCCGGCAAATCGTGCGGTGAACACACCAGGTTGACCGTTCAATGCATCAACTTCTAATCCAGTGTCATCGGCAAGCGCGGGCAAACCGGTTGCAAGCGACACAGACATGGCTTTTAGTCGCGCGTTTCCGACAAGCGTGTCGGCGTCTTCGACAACATCAGCAAGTTCATTCGGTCTTGGCTGCAAGTCAACAACGCCGCAAACGAGCTCTGAGATTTCTGCCACCTTGTGCGGGTTGGCTGAAGCGCAAACTACGCGCATCATACGCGCAACATTTTTATTTCAGTCTTGGTTTTGGTGCAACGGCGAGAGTTTGCGTCTGCAACGCGAATACTTCGCGCAAACCAGCCGTCGCTAGAGCCAATAATTCACTCAACTGTGATTGGCTAAATGCCGCACCTTCGGCGGTGCCTTGCACTTCAACAAACTTTGGCTCACCACCATCACGGCTTTGCAACATCACGACATTCATGTCGACCTCGGCCGAACTATCTTCGACATACGGCAAATCAAGAATTGGCGAGCCATTGTGAATGCCAACGCTCACCGCCGCACACAACGAATGCAACGGATGAGTTGCAATCAATCCGTTTTGCATCACTCGGGTCAATGCATCGTGCAACGCGATGTATGCGCCGCAAATGCTGGCGGTTCGCGTGCCACCGTCGGCTTGCAAAACATCGCAGTCGACAATCACTTGCCGCTCGCCGAGCAGCGTCATGTCACAACACGAACGCAACGACCGACCAATCAGTCGTTGAATCTCAATCGTGCGGCCACCTTGTTTGCCTTTGGCGGCTTCGCGATCGTTGCGGTCAGGTGTCGAGCCAGGCAACATCGAATATTCAGCGGTGACCCAACCTTTGTTCTTGCCTTTCATCCATCGCGGCACGTCTTCATCAACCGATGCAGTGCACAACACCCGCGTCTTACCGAACGAGACAAGCACAGAACCAGCCGCCATCTCGGTGAAGTCACGCTCAAACTTAAGTTGACGCAATTCATTTGCTTTTCGTCCGTCTGGTCGTGTCACAGTATTTGCTCCGTTTTGTGTCGCATTATTCTTGTTTATAAATCACTTCGGCCATTGTTTCGCTACCGATAACTCTGGCCCCAAGAAACGACGGCCAAGTTCGGCAAACTGCTGAACATCCCCCGACGAATAAAACTCGTGTGAACCCCGCTCTCGTGACTCAACGCTACGCGCAATTTTGTTTGTCGCCAGCGCGTCGCGCACCACTAATGCAGTGGCGTCGGCGCTATTAATTAGTTTCACACTAGAACCCATAACTTGGCTAATAACGGCGCTCAAATATGGATAATGCGTGCACCCCAGCAACAACGCATCGACACCGGCTTTTTGTATTGGCGCGAGCAATTTCTGTGCCAACTCTGTAACGGCTTCGCCAGAAGTTTCATCGCGTTCTACGAACTCGACAAAACCAGGGCACGCCGTTGCTGTCAATGTAACTTCACTAGTTATCTCACGCGACGCATTCGCAACTGCATTTTCGTATGCCCCAGAAGCAATCGTGCCCACTGTGCCGATAACTGCGACACGATTATTTTTTGTTTCACGAACCAGTGCTCGTGCTCCCGGCTCAACAACGCCGATTACGGGCACCGAAAGCGAACTTTGCAATTCACTCAACGCAACCGATGCAGCAGTGTTGCACGCGATGACAATCAACTTGACGTTGAAATCACGCACCAAACTTGTCGCCAACTCAATCGCGAAACTTCGCACATCACTCGCAGGCTTTGGCCCATACGGGTAGCGCGCGGTATCACCTATATATACGAGGTTCTCACTTGGCATCAGATCAATAACCGCCCGCGCAACAGTCAGACCACCAAAACCAGAATCAAACATGCCAATCGGGCTGTCAACCTGAGCATTCATCTCTGACAACGCTACGCCCTGGCCAACATCGAAGTCAGCCAACTCGCAATCGCCACAGCGATACATCGATTAATGCTTTATAGTCGCTGTGTGATTCTCGCTGCCGCCCTCGCACTTGTGGCGGCAGTCTTGCACGCAACCTGGAACATCGTCGTCAAACAAACAGGCGATCGATTTCTTGCGCTGTGGGCTCAGTTTGTTTTTGCTGGTTCATTCGCGTTAATCGCCCTTCTTGGCTGGACAGCAATCGACGGTCGACCAAATATTGCTTGGTGGTGGTCAATTTTTAGTGGCTGCGGACACTTGCCGTATGTGATGTTGCTTGCCAAGGCATACGACAAAAATGATTTCTCGCTCACATATCCGATTGCTCGTGGTGCTGGTGCGCTCAGCGCCGCCATCTTGGGACTGATCTTTCTCGGCGACGATCTCTCCGCGCTGAGCATGGCGGGTATCGCCATTGTTATTTTTGGTCTTTGGGTTTTGGTTTCAGGTCAGCCAATCAACAGTATTTTTCCTGCACTTGGCGTCGCTGCGACAATCGGCGTCTATTCGGTTGTCGATGCATACGGCGCGCGAAACTCAGATGCCGTCGCTTTCGCGTTAAGCGTTTTCGTCAGCGGCGCAACCACAATCTCAATTTGGGCACTACTTACACGCGCCAAAGATCTCAGAAAATTTCTCGCTGCCGAATGGAAGCCTGCCGCTTTTGGTGGCACCATGTCGATTGTCGGCTATTCAATGATCGTCTATGCATTCACCCTCGCGCCAGTTGGCTACGTCGCCACAATGCGCGAATCAAGCGTCGTTATTGCCGCACTTGCCGGATGGAAATATCTCAAAGAAGACGACCACAAACGCCGGCTCACTTCAGCCTCAGTTGTCGTGCTGGGTCTTATCGTGCTAGTTGCCGGGCGTTAAAAGTAAATTATTTTTTCAGCAGCGGCTTCGGCAACATCTAAGTCATCGGTGTAGGCACCGGTCGACAGATATTTCCATCCGCCGTCACAGACAATAAACACGATCACCGCTTCTTGTTCACTGTCTGCGCTGATTTCGCTTGCAACTTTCAGCGCGCCAGCCAACGATGCACCCGAAGAAATGCCGGCGAAAATTCCGCACTCGCGAACAAGTCGTCGTGTGCACTCAATGCTCTCGCGAGGTCGCACAACTCGCTTGCGATCTAAAGTTTCACGACCATGCCACTTGTCGAACACAGGCGGAATGTAACCGTCGTCTAGATTGCGCAATCCTTCAACACGCTCGCCCAATGGCGGTTCGACTGCAATTATTTTTATCTCACGATTTTTTTCTTTCAAATAACGACCGACACCCATCAGCGTGCCAGTCGTACCCAAACCGGCAACAAAATGGGTCACTTCTGGGCAATCCCGCCAAATTTCTGGGCCGGTTGTGTCGTAATGCGCAGTTGGGTTCGCTTCGTTTTCGTATTGATGCAAGAAACACCAGTCGGGGTTTTCTTTGGCCATTGCTTCGGCGCGTTTCACCGCGCCGTTCGAACCCTCGGCACCGGGAGTAACGATAATTTCTGCACCAAAAACTTCGAGCATCTGGCGTCGTTCGATCGAAACGTTGTCGGGCATCAAAATTGTTATCGGATACCCCTTGAGTTGCGCAATCGCCGCCAACGCAATGCCCGTGTTTCCGCTTGACGGTTCAATTATCCGCTGACCAGGCGAAAGTTTGCCGTTCTTTTCGGCTTGCTCGATCATCGACTTGGCGATTCGATCTTTTACCGAACCAAACGGATTTTGACTTTCAAGTTTCGCCAACAACCTCACGCGTGGGTTCGGCGACAAATTTGAAACATCAACCAACGGCGTGTTGCCGATCAGGTCGAGCACATTTTCGTTAATCACCATGCCCTCAGGATACCTGACCAATATGGTCGGATTTATCGTGAACTTGGTAAACGCGCTGTGAATTATGCGATAGTCAACTGGATACTCAACGCGATAGTCAACGAGATAGTCAAGCTGAAATGACTTGGCTTTCAGAAATCTGAGAGTCGATAATCCGATAACTGCGAGTCTTTGGCTCGGCGTCTTTTAATCCAATAATCACATAATGCCAACCTGGGTCTGGGGCTTGAGCCACGTCGGTCGCGCTCGGGTATGGCTCGGTGTGCGTGTGGCTATGCACGACACCAATGATTGCCAGCCCGCGCGCCTCGGCATCAAGTTCAATTCGCAGATGATCGCGCGGATCAACCGTATAGATAATTTTGCTCTGCGCAATATTGCGACACGGGTGAAACTCTTGTGCTACATCGCTGCCAAATTCGCCGACCAAAAAACCACAACACTCGAGTGGCGTTTCGGCGAGCGCCAACTGCTTGATCTGATCAAGTACTGAACTTGGTATCACGACTTGTGACGATGAATTTTGATTCGACATTGGCTTAAAAGGCTACAGGTACGCTTAATGCACACTATGAAAAAGGACAGTCCAGAGATCATCGCCAGCAATCGCAAGGCGCGACACAACTACACAATCGTTGATGTCATTGAGGCTGGCATTGTGCTGCACGGAAGCGAGGTCAAAAGTCTGCGCGAAGGCCAAGTGCAGATCGCCGAGGCCTATGCCCATGTCGTGCGTGGCGAAATGTGGCTCGAGGGCGTGCATGTCGCCGTCTATCGGTTTAGTCACGGGGTCGGCTCGCACGAACCGATGCGTTCGCGCAAACTGCTGTTGCACCGCGAGCAGAT
>CAMBDT010000004.1 GCA_945865395.1 Acidimicrobium ferrooxidans DSM 10331
ATTAGTCGCAATCGATTCTGGGGTTCGCCAATACCGGTGTGGCGAAGTGACGACCCAAATTATCCACGCATCGATGTTTACGGCAGTCTCGAAGAATTGCGCCGTGATTTCGGTGTCGATATTCAAGAATTGCATCGACCGACTATTGATAATTTGGTGCGCCCGAACCCCGACGACCCAAGTGGTAAGTCGATGATGCGTCGAGTGCCCGAAGTATTGGACTGTTGGTTTGAGAGCGGGTCTATGCCGTTTGCTCAGGTGCATTATCCATTTGAAAATCAGCAATGGTTCGAAAATCATTATCCGGGCGACTTCATCGTCGAATATATAGGTCAAACTCGTGGCTGGTTTTACACGTTGCATGTTTTGGCAACTGCATTGTTCGATCGACCGGCATTTTCGAATTGTGTCAGCCACGGCATCGTGCTCGGCGAAGATGGCGCCAAGATGTCAAAGAGTCTGCGCAATTATCCAGACCCGATGAAGGTGTTCGATAGCCACGGGGCAGATGCAATGCGGTGGTATTTGCTTTCGTCTTCAATTTTGCGCGGCTCTGATTTTGCGGTTACCGAAGAAGGTATGCGTGACACAGTGCGCCAGGTGATGCTTCCGCTTTGGAATAGTTGGTATTTCTTGTCGTTGTATGCAAATGCCGAATCAGTTTCTGGCAATCTTGATGCCTCTAGTGACAATGTTCTAGACCGCTACATCATTTCTAAATTGCACGGTTTAGTTGATGCAACAACCAAGAGTTTTGACGCCTACGACTTGTTTGCCGCCTGCGCCGAGATTCGAACCTTTCTTGATGTCTTAACGAATTGGTACATCCGTCGCAGTCGCGATCGATTCTGGAAGGGTGATGTCGCGGCGATCAACACGTTGCACACTGTGTTGCATTATTTGACCCGTATCGCCGCGCCAGTGCTGCCACTCGTGTCTGAGCAAATCTTTCGTGGTCTGACGGGCGAGCGAAGTGTTCATCTGCAGTCTTGGCCAACAACCGAAAACTTGCGTCACGATGCGAAACTTGTCGCATCTATGGATCGTGTTCGTGATGTTTGCTCCACGACATTGTCGCTGCGCAAGAGCCACGGTCGACGAGTGCGCCAGCCACTTGCGACATTGATTATCGCCACCGAAAATTCTTTGGCACTTGCAGACTTCGAAGACATCATTAAAGACGAAGTGAACGTGCGCTCGATCAAGTTTTCTGACGATGTTTCGTCGGTTGCAGAATTTGAGTTGCAAGTAGTGCCGAGTGTTGTCGGGCCACGACTTGGGGCCAACACTCAAGCAGTGATCAAAGCGGTGAAAACAGGTGATTGGGTGCGTAAAGGAGACGTCGTCACTGCTGGTTCGATCGACTTGCACCCGGGCGAATATCAACTGAAACTGGTGCCGAAGGCTTCAGGCGCAAGTGCAGCATTAGGCAGCGCAACTGGCGTCGTAGTACTAGATATTGAGTTGACACCCGAACTCGAGGCCGAGGGTGCGGCGCGAGACGTTATCCGATTGGTGCAACAACAGCGTCGGGACGCTGGTCTAGATGTTTCTGATCGCATTCAATTGCGACTTGGCCTGCCTGAAGAAATTTGTATGCAGGTTTCTGCTCACCACGAAACGATCAAAGCCGAGACTCTGGCTGTCGATTTAGAAGTCACGGTCTTGTCTGATAAACAGTCGCCGAATGCCGATTTAGACGGAGTAGCAGTGTTTGTTGCGGTAAATCGGATATCGTAACGCGGTCAAATTGGTGCGTTCTAAAATTGAACCACTTGAGAGGTGAAAATGGCATCTGCTAAGAAGAAAAAGCAGGCAATGGCTAAAAAGAAACTAGCAGTGCGTAAAAAAGCCGAGCTCAAAAAGAAGCTCGCTCTCAAGAAGAAGCTTGAGCTGAAAAAGAAGCTTGAACTGAAAAAGAAGCTTGAGCTGAAAAAGAAGCTTGAACTCAAGAAGAAGCTCGAACTGAAGAAGAAGCTCGAACTCAAGAAGAAGCTCGAACTCAAGAAGAAGCTTGAGCTCAAGAAGAAGCTCGAACTCAAGAAGAAGCTTGAACTGAAAAAGAAGCTCGCTCAGATCAAAACACTGAAGAAGCAAAAAGAACTCGATAAACGTCGGGCGCTAGCCGAACGCAAGCGTTTGCAAAAAGAAAAGCAAAAAGAAGCACAGCGTTTGGCCAAAGAACGCGCAAAACTCAAGGCCCAACAACTTGCCGAGCGATTGGCGCTTAAGGTCGCCAAAGAAAAACAGCGTCAAGAAGAAAAGCAGGCTCGCGAAGCCGCGAAAATTGCAAAGATCGCCGCTCGCGAGGCGGCTCGTTTGGCAGAAATTGAAGCCAATCGCAAACCGGTGGCACCACCTAAGCCACCAATCATTAAAGGCGTGATGCAAGATGGCATAACACCGACGAAAGAGTTCAATATCGAATTTTTGATCTCACAGCGCGAATTGTTGACTGTTGAACGACGCAATCTTCTTGGTCAGGCCGACCAACTTGAGAGCGAAGCAAATGCGATCGTCGAAAACTCAGAGATGGGTGATGTGCAGTTCGACGACGAAGGTGGCGAGGGCGACACCATGGTTGTCGAGCGTGAGCGTGACTTGACCCTGTCTGCTTCAGCGAGGCAAACAGTCGAAGAAATCGACGAAGCTCTGAAGCGACTTGAGACCGGCGATTACGGTTACTCTGCGCGTTCTGGATTGCCAATTCCGCGTGAGCGATTGAAGGCGATTCCATGGACAACTGAATTAGTAGTCGAGCGTGCAGGTGGCATTGGTTCTTACTAGGGCGATTGGCTCAACACCCAAAGTTATTATTGCTGTGGTCTTGGTTGCCGATCAGGCGACTAAGACCTGGGCGCTTGATTCGCTGAATGGCGGTCGAACAATTGATCTGTTCTGGACATTGCGATTCAATTTAGTTTTCAACTCGGGCATGGCGTTTTCTCAAGGACAAAGTGCAGGACGCATAATCGGATTGCTGGCATTCTGCGTCGCCGTGTGGTTGTGGTTCAGTTTGCGCAAAGCGACTTCGCAACTGTCTCTGGTCGGCACTTCAATGTTGATTGGCGGCGCACTAGGAAATGTGGCCGATCGGTTGTTTCGTGGCGACAAATGGTTGGCCGGCGCGGTGGTTGACTTCATCGACTTTCAGTGGTTTCCGGTGTTTAACATCGCTGATTCGGCAGTCACAATTGGTGCTGCGACGTTGATTATGTCTGCCGTTAAAGCATCTCGATCGAAAGCCCAATTGTGAGTCAAGACAAGTTTTTGGGTGATGAATCTGATTCACGAATAATCGACGAGCACGTGCCAGCGGCACTCGCTGGTCAAAGAGTCGACCGAATTGTTTCACTGGTTGCTGATATTCCGCGAGCCGCCGCCGCGGCGCTTATCGAAGCTGGCGCCGTCATCTTAGATGGAGTCGCCGTCAAAGCCGGAAAACTCAAAGCCACAGAAGGACAACATCTCAAAGTTGAGCTTTCAATGTTGCCAAAAAAACAATTGCCTCTGCCCGAGCCGAACCTTGCTGTTGAGATCGTCTATGAAGACGCCGATGTTCTCGTGATCAACAAACACGCTGGCATTGTCGTGCACCCAGGTGCCGGAAACCCAACAGGCACTCTCGTCAATGCGATATTGGCAAAGTATCCCGAAGTTGCAAATGTAGGCGATCCATTTCGACCGGGTGTCGTGCATCGATTAGACGCCGGCACTACGGGTTTGATGATGATGGCGCGAACTTCTCGTGCTTACGATTCGCTCGTTGATGCACTTTCGCGACGTGTTGTGACGCGACGATATCTGGCTCTGGTGTGGGGCCATATGAGTGCAGTGACCGGGGTGATTGATGCTCCGCTTGGCAGAGATCAACGCGACCCAACAAAAATGGCAGTGCTTAGAGATGGCAAAGTCGCACGCACAACATATGAAGTGCGAAAGGCTTTCAATGTGCCTGTTGATTGTTCGTTAATCGAATGCGGATTAGAAACCGGGCGCACGCATCAAATCCGCGTACACCTAGCCACACTCGGCCACAGTGTTGTCGGTGATGTCGTCTATGGTGGCGCTCGCAGCGTGCTCTCGTCGCCGCGACCAATGTTGCACGCCACGAGTTTGCAGTTCACGCACCCTGCGTCGGGCAAAGAAATGAAATTTACAGTTGAGTTGCCGCAAGACTTCTCTGCTGTTTTGGCGAAATGTTCGCAGAGAACCGATTGATTATTTCTTAGGCGTTGGCCAGGCTGCTTCGCCCTTTGAAATTGCAGCAATATCTTCGAGCGTGTATTTGGCCAAGTGTCCGCGCATATGTTCGCTGGCTAAATTCCATACGGCGAGCAAAACACATTGACCGTCATGGTCGCATGCTCCGTCTTTATGTGGTTCACCAAAATCGCCGACTGAGATTGGTCCGTCTACTGCAGAAATTATCTCGGAGAGTCGAATGTCTCCGGCAGATTTCGCCAAGATATAGCCACCGCCGACACCACGCTTCGATTTGACCAAACCAGCGCCTTTGAGCGCCAAAAGAATTTGCTCTAAATACGGTTGTGGCAGAGCGGTTCGCTCGGCAATATCACGCACTGAGGTGGGGCCGCTCTCGTCGGCATGCAAACTCAAAGAGAGCAACGCGCGACAGGCGTAGTCACCTCGGGTAGAAATTCTCACGTCTTTATACTAATGACTCGTGTTTATCGGGTTTTTAAGTGGTGGTTTTCGCCGACGAATTGCGTGCTCTAGCGAATACCTCTGAACTACTCTCAGGGGGCACAACATGGCAACTTCACCAGCAACCGGTCCGCGACTTCCCGACTATAAGAGCGCATGCATCACGGGCATCATTCCGGCATTGCTCGGCCCACAGGGTACAAAAGATGTTCCAGACTGGATGCCAAGTTGCGTAAAAGGTGCGCGACAAGTCGTGTTGCTCGTAATCGATGGCCTGGGTTGGCATCAGTTACAAAAGAATCTCGTGCATTGCCCGGCGCTCGCGGCGATGCAAGGTTCGTCAATTACAACAGTCGCGCCAACGACAACTGTTAGTGCGCTGACATCGATCACGACAGGTCTTGCACCAGCCGAGCACGGTTTGGTTGGTTACCGCATCGATATGGGTGCCCGTGTGATGCAAATGCTCAAGTGGGGCGATGAAAAAGGTGATCTTCGAAATATGTATCCTCCCGATCTGATTCAGCCATGTCCGCCATTCATGGGTGCAAGCGTGCCGGTGTTGAGCAAAGCAGAGCTTGAAGGTTCAGCGTTCACCGAGGCACATTTGCGTGGCGTACGCGCTCGAGGTTGGCGTGCGGCTTCAAGCATCGCCGTTGAAGTTGGGCAACTTCTGCGCAGCGGTGAAAAGTTTATTTATGCTTATTACGACGGCGTCGACAAAATTGCCCATGAGCGCGGCTTTGGCATTTTTTACGAAGCCGAGTTGCGCAGCGCCGACGCAATTGTGAAAAGCGTTCAAGAAGCGCTGACTCCTGGTTCGGTGTTGATCGTCACTGCTGACCACGGTCAAGTTATGGTCGGCACTAACACGATGCCGCCACACACTGAAGTTATGGCAATGACTGCTTACCAATCTGGCGAGGGTCGCTTCAGATGGTTGCATGCACTTGATGGAGTGCATGTCGAATTGCTGGCGCGCGCAACGGCACATCACTCAGGTACAGCGTGGGTAGCCAGCAAAGAACAAGTGATCGATGAAAATTGGCTCGGACCACGTCTTGGCTCGGCAACTCGAAAGCGGCTCGGCGATGTTGTGCTCGTGCCAAGAGATCCAATTAGTTTTGACGACCCCGCCGATACCGGGCCGTATTTATTGCAGTGTCGTCATGGTGCTTTGACCGACGATGAACTAGATGTACCGTTGCTCGCAACGACCGTTAAGTGATAAGTTTGGCGACCCCACCATGAAAACTCCTGAAGAAAAACCACCGGAGAGCAAGCAATCTGCCGAGATCGTCGACGATCAGGTCGAAAATTCACTTGAAACCGTGACGGCGCCGGCAAAAGTTATGCGCATCGGTTCGATGATCAAGCAGTTGCTCGACGAAGTGCACTCGATGACTCTCGATCTGCCATCTCGCGAACGACTAGCAGAAATTTATGAGCGCTCCATCGTCGAACTCGCCGAGGCGTTGTCACCCGATTTGCAAGAAGAGTTGCGAATGCTGGCGTTGCCATTTAACGATGGTGAGGTGCCAAGCGATGCCGAATTGCGTGTGGCCAAAGCGCAGTTGGTTGGCTGGCTTGAAGGATTGTTTCACGGCATTCAAGCCACGATGTTTGCCCAACAACTTTCAATGCGCCAGCAATCAGAGCAAAAACAAATTCAGTCAGGTCAGACGCCAAATACGCAACCAGGGGATCGTCCGGGAACTTACCTTTAATGGGTAAGTCGTTTACGCATCTTCACGTTCATACCGAGTTTTCGATGCTCGATGGGGCGTCGCGGTTAGACGAACTTGTCGATCGCGCCGTTGGTGACGGCCAAGTGGCTCTCGGCATCACCGATCACGGCAACATGTATGGCGTCATTGATTTCTACAAAGAGTGCACAAAACGCGGCATCAAACCGATTATCGGCACCGAGGCATACATGGCGTATGAAACCCGCTTTGAGCGACCAACTCGTCGAGGTCGAGTTGATGACAGTGGTGGCGATACCGAAGCGGGCAAAAAACTTTATTATCACCTGACGCTGCTTGCTGAAAACAATGTCGGCTACAAAAATTTGATTCAGTTGGCGAGTTTGGCATTTCTTGAGGGCTACTACTACCAGCCACGCATGGACTGGGAGTTGCTGACGAAATACAGCTCAGGGCTAATTGCGACTTCTGGATGTTTGGGTGGTCATGTTTTGCAAGCACTCAAAAACGGTAAAGACGAAGAGGCTCTAAAGACGGCAGCCCGATTGCAAGATATTTTTGGCAAAGACAATTTCTTCATCGAATTGCAAGATCACGGCATTCCGTTGCAGATTGAGACGAATCCAAAGTTGATTGAGATCAGCAAAAAGCTCGGGGCCCCGTTGTTGGCGACCAACGATTGCCACTACACGCACCGAGAAGACAGCGCCGCGCACGATGCACTTTTGTGCGTTCAGACAGGGTGCACGATTGCCGATCCGAATCGGCTCAAATTCGAAGGGCACGAACACTATTTGAAGACGGCCGAAGAGATGCGTTGGTTGTTTCGCGAGCAGCCGACTTCGTGCGACAACACCTTATGGATTGCTGAGCGCGCAAAAGTCGAGATTCAATTCAATGTTCCTGTTCTGCCAAATTTTCCAATTCCAGAGGGTTTCGTCGATGATCACGCATACCTCGAGCACTTAACTTGGATCGGTGCGCAGCAACGCTGGGGCGAGAAACTTGCGCCAGAAGTTGTTGAGCGAGTTGCATACGAATTGCTGACTATCAAGACGATGGGCTTTAGTTCGTATTTTTTGATCGTCTGGGACTTGGTTCGATATGCGCATGAAAAATCAATTCGTGTTGGTCCTGGTCGCGGCTCGGCGGCGGGCTGTGCAGTCGCATATTCGCTGAAGATCACCGACCTCGATCCGATCAAATACGACTTGTTGTTCGAGCGATTCTTGAACCCTGGTCGTCGGTCGATGCCAGACATCGACATGGACTTCGACTCGCGATATCGCGACGAAATGATTCGTTATGCCTCCGAGAAATACGGCCGCGACCATGTCGCACAAATCATCACTTTTGGCACGATCAAAGCGCGCAACGCCGTGCGTGATGCAGCTCGAGTATTGGGCTTTCCGTATGGGTTGGGCGACAAGATCGCCAAGTCGATGCCGCCAGTGGTGATGGGCCGAGACACACCGCTGAAATATTGCTTTGAAGAAAACGAACAACATGTCGACGGCTATCGGGCGGCAGCCGAATTGCGGGCTCTATACGAAAGCGACCCCGATGTAAAAACGGTCGTCGACACTGCGCGTGGGCTTGAGGGTTTGAAGCGCAGCGTCGGTATTCATGCTGCGGCGGTCGTGATTACAAAAGAGAAACTGACCGAATATTTGCCGATTCAGCGCAAAGCCGAATCGGGTCAAGATGCAGATCTCGCACCGATTGTCACGCAATATGAAATGCACGCTGTCGAAGAACTCGGTCTTTTGAAAATGGACATTTTGGGTTTGCGCAACTTAGACGTGATCACAGATACGAACAAAATGATTCAAGAATTAAGCAATCCAGATTTTGATATCGATAAAGCCCCGTTTGACGACAGCAAGACATTCGAACTGTTGCGTCGTGGCGACACGATCGGAGTGTTTCAACTCGAATCGACGAACATTCGCGCATTGGTGCGCAGTATGGTGCCGACGATTATCGACGATATTGCTGCGATCGTTGCGCTCTATCGACCAGGGCCGATGGGTGCGAACATGCACAATGATTACGCCGACTTTAAAAATGGCCGTAAGACGCCAAAGATTTTTCACCCTGACGCCCAAGATCTGCTCGGCGATACGCAAGGTTTGATGATTTATCAAGAAAGCATGATGCGTGTTGCCCAAAAATTTGCCGGCTACAGCCTCGAAGAAGCAGATGACTTGCGCAAAGCGTGCGGCAAAAAAAATCGTGCCGACATGAAGAAGCAACGCGCATCTTTTGAGCAAGGCTGTGTCGATCGTGGTTACGGCCAAGAACTTGGTGAGACACTATTCGATTCGATTGAAAACTTTGCCGACTATGCGTTCGGTAAGAGCCACGCTTATGGATATGCGTTCATCGCATATCAAACCGCGTTCTTGAAGGCCAATTATCCGTTCGAATATCTCTCGTGTCTGTTGACCAGCGTCAAAGCTAGTTATGACCGCGCGGCAATATTTTTGGCTGATGCCCGTGCCAGCAATATCACGGTTAAAACCCCTGACATCAATTCTTCTGGGGTTGATTTTGTGCCCGTTGTCGAAGGCGAAACTCGTGTCATTAGTTTTGGCTTGTCGGCAATTCGCAACGTAGGTGAGGTGGTCGTCAGTCAAATCGTCGAATATCGACAAGCGAATGGTTCGTTTACTTCGTTTTACGATTTCGTTGATCGCGCACCAATTGCAACCCTCAACAAACGCACTGTTGAGTCGTTGATCAAAGCCGGGGCATTCGACTCACTCGGCCATCCGCGTAAAGGTCTTCTTCTTGTTTTTGAATCAATCATCGAAAACACCCTTAATCGTCGTCGCGAGCGAGACCAAGGTGTGATGAGTTTGTTCGATCAAGGCGCCGACTCGAACTCGGGCTTTTCAGAACAAATCGAGATTCCGAATATTAACTACGAGAAATCTGAGCAGCTCAAGATCGAGCGCGAGATGCTCGGTCTATATGTGTCTGATCATCCGTTGCGTGGTGTCGAAGGTCAGTTGCGCCGTAAAGTTGAGTGTTCGTTAGCCGACCTCGAAGAGAAAAATGACGGTTCCTATTTGACTCTTGGTGGAGTAATCACTGTTGTCAATCGAAAGTTCACTCGCAAAGGCGACCAAATGGCCGTTCTGACTATTGAAGACTTGCAGGGCACGGTCGAAGTCAACATCTTTCCAAAGACATTTGCAAGCTTTGGTCACCTTATTGAAGAAGACACGATCATTACTGTTCGCGGTCGACTCGACAGGCGAGATGACTCACGCATTTCATTTAACGCACAAGAAATCAAGATTGTCGAGCCGATGCGAGCAACAGATATGAGTCTGCACATCGAACTAGCGGGTCGCTCGTTGTCACAAGACGACATTATTAATTTGCAAGAATTATTGAAAGATCATGGCGGGCAAACGCCAGTGCAACTGCATATGCCAGGTGGCAAGAGTCTGCGGTTGGCGCCTGAGTTCAATGTTGATATTGACCGCGCAATTGGTGCTCTGCGCGCTTCGTATGGCAATAGCGTCTACATCGGTTAAGACGAGCGATGCTTCGATAATTAGTCGGCTAAATAGCGTGTGGGCGAAAGTTATTCACCGCCCCATCGGAAATTGAGAATTTTGGTGGCAGAATAGAGGTGCCATGCCGCTTGTTGTTAAGACTATTGATGCCTCCGCTTTAGTTGACTCAGACCTCGACGACCTTGCTGCAATGGGTGGGGCATTCGGTATCGGCGCAATTTCAAAAGCCAAAGAAGATTGGGTTCTATTCGCCAGCGCAAAACTTGATGGCAAATTGCATGGTTTTATGTTTTCAACGCTCGAGCGCATCGGCGGCACGCCATGCGTTTTGTTGGGCATGCTTAGCGTTAAGCGAACTTCAAAGCGAGACCAAATTCTCAAAGGCTTGATGAGCGAGGCATATCATCGCGCACTAATGGCGTTTCCCGATGAAGATGTGGTTGTCGGTTCGCGGTTCATTTCTGTTGATGCCCTCGAGGCTTTTAAATCACTCACCGAATTGATTCCACGACCTGATCATCGGGCGGTTGGCGAAGAACGTGCATGGGGCCGACGATTGGCAAGGCGCTTTGGTTGCGAGGCAGCGTACGACGAACAGTCATTTACGATCAAGAGCAACGGGCAAAGCGGCTTCATGGACTTTGAGTCGTTGAAGCCAGGCAAGGCCCCTGCTGATGTTGCGGCATTATTTAAAGGCGTCTCGACCAAAAAGTCGGGCGCGCTCGTCGTGCATGGTTGGACGATGACCGAAAACTTGCTGAAGCTCGGCAAGCACTAAATAATTGTCATGCAGTTCGCGGACTGCGTTCGCTCACGCAAAATGGTGCGGGCATTTCGCAAGGCATCAGTAGATGCAAAACTTTTAGATCGCATCGTCGATCTTGCGTCACGAGCACCGTCCGCCGGCAAAACCCAAGGCTGGCATCTTTTGGTTTTGCGCGATGAGCAAACGGCAAAATTTTGGGATATCAGCTTGCCTAAAGAAAAGCGCACTAGTTTTCGCTGGCGTCACTTGCTTGATGCGCCGATTATCGGTTTGGTATTCGCCGACCCAAACGCATATCTAGAGCGCTACAGCGAGTCAGACAAAGCAAAAACAAAACTAGGTGAGAATCTCTCATCTTGGCCGACACCATTTTGGACGGTCGATGCATCATTCGCGACGATGCAACTTTTGCTGGCCGCTCACGATGTGGGTCTTGGCGCTCTGTTCTTCGGTGTGTTTAATGGTGAGCAACAGTTGCGCGTTGAATTCAAAGTGCCCGAGCAGATGCAGCTGATTGGTGCAGTGGCGATTGGATGGCCACTTTCAGAACAAGCCACCGATCGAGGTGCGAGTGCCAAGCGTGCTCGGCGCAAGCCAAACGAGATTATTCACGAACAGAGTTTTAGCTGATTAGTTCGAGGGCGCTTTGCAGTTGCTCGACCGTTGAGGCTGGGGCGCTGCAGACATAGTTTTGACACACATATGCAAAATCTGGTCGCCGATCGTGCCAAAGTGGTGAGTCGAACGGTTCTCCGAAAGTAACGACTGCAGTGGGCATCCAACGATTGGTGAGTGACTCGACCAAGTCTGGGCGGTTTCCAGTTATTGCGATTTCTGTGATGCCTCTATTTTGCAAATAAACAGCGTGCAACAAATTGCCGAACGCACTCGGCGCCGCCGCGGCGATTCTGGTGAACAGCCGCAAAATTTGCAGCGCGCTTTGAGTCAGTCTTTCATTGCCAGTTAACGCCCCGAGTCTCAGCAGAGCATTGGCGCAAGTTGAGTTAGCCGACGGTGTTGCGTTATCGAGCAGATCTTTTTGGCGCACGATCAGTTGTTCGGCGTCAGCCGCAACGGTGAACAAGCCGCCGTTGATTTGATCCCAGTAGTTTGCAATTATCTCGTCAGCAACCTCGATGCTGCGTGAAATCCAAATTGCCTTGCCTGTCGCTTCGCCCAACCGAGTAAATGCATCGACTAAGTGTGCGAGATCTGCAGCCAGCGCACGATGGCGGGCCATCGGCTCACCACTTCGTTGCCAACTGCGCCTCCAGCGAAACAAACCCGATAAATCATCTTTGACTCGAAGTTCGCGATATAAAAATTCGCAATTTTGTTCGGCAATTGCGAGCCACTTTGGTCGATTCAACAAACTAGATGCCTCAATCAGAGAGACTGTCATCATCGCGTTCCATTCGGTGAGAATCTTGTCGTCAAGCAGCGGGCGTCGTCGTTTGTTTCGAGCCTCAAAAATAAGTCTTCTGATCTCTTCGACATCAGCCGATCGCTTGAAGTCACCACGGTGGTTTAGTCGCGTCGGAATATTTCTTCCTTCGAAGTTTCCGACTTCGGAGATCTCGTAATGTTCAAAGGCAGTCGCGACAAGTTTTGCCGGCAAAATTTCGCGTAGTTCGTTCGGTGTAAACACATAGAAGTGGCCTTCATGTGAGTGTCCGTGTTCATCTAGCGAGTCGGCATCTTCGGCGCTGAAAAAGCCACCATCTTGGTCGCGCAAATCGCGCAACACATATTCAACAATTTCTTCACAAACCTGGCGATAACTGTCTGAGCCAAAAACGACTGCGGCGTGCGTATAAACCCGAAGCAGCAGTGCCTGGTCGTAAAGCATTTTTTCAAAGTGAGGCACCAGCCATTTTTCATCCACGCTGTAGCGAGAGAATCCACCACCGATGTGGTCGTACATGCCACCCGAAGCCATTGCGTCGAGGGTGGTCGTGATTATTGTCTTCGCTTTTTCGCTCGGGTAGTCAAGGTAGTTGCGTAAAAGCAAGTCGAGATTCATGGTGCTCGGAAACTTCGGCGCGCCGCCAAAGCCACCCCATTGAGAGTCAAAAGAGTTTTCTAACTGTTCGCAGGCTTGGGCGATCAAATCGATGCTTGGCAGCGAATGATCAGGGGTCACGGCTGCAGTACGAGAAAGCGATTCTCCGAGGGCAGAAATATTGTTTTCGATGTCGGCGCGACGGTTCTGCCATGCATCGTGCACAGCGCTCATAAGTTTCATGAATGACGGCTTCGGAAAGTATGTGCCGCCGTAAAAGGGTTGACCGTCGGGGCTCATGAATACTGTCATCGGCCAGCCGCCACGACCAGACATTGCTTGAACGGCGTCCATATACAGGGCGTCGATGTCTGGTCTCTCTTCGCGATCGACTTTGATGTTCACAAATAGTTTGTTCATCATTTGTGCGGTCTCGACATCTTCGAAACATTCGTGAGCCATAACATGACACCAGTGGCAAGCCGAGTAACCGACTGATAACAAGATCGGTACGCTGCGCAGTTTGGCTTCGGCGAAGGCCTCAGGCGACCAACTGAACCAGTCGACAGGATTGTCTTGGTGCTGTCGAAGATACGGACTTGTTTCTTGCGCCAAACGATTTGTCATTTAGCTGGTGACCTCAGATTTAGCAACGATCTCGATCACGACGGTCCGAGCCAATCTTGGATATGGTGCTTTCGCTTCGGCGATAATTCGCATCTTGCATGTGCCGCTGTCACTTGCAATCAAAATATTTCTCACGATTTTGCAGGGCCCAGAAAGGATGCGGGCACTTGTTTTGCCAGTCGATGCAGTATCCAAGAGTTTGCTGATTGGTATTTTTGTTTCAACTTCGAGTGTTGAAATCGTGGTCCATATCGCCGTAACTTTAGGTGTTGTCGCGGAGAATCGCATTTGCGGCGTGCCACCAACAGTGATCAGCGTGCCGAATCGTAAGAACGAACCGACGTCTTTGCGCGTGGGGATGAACACACTTCTCTGTGCTCGTGAAATTGCCACGCAGTCCATCGGTATTGCGAGCGTTGCTTCGCCAGGTGAAAGGCAGCGATACCACTGCAGTCTTTCGCTTTCAGGAATTTGCACCGTTCCGCCGACAGACTCTTGGCCGACCTGGCCGAGAGACGAAACCGTCGGAAATACGATCTTGTCAGGAAAGTACCCGAGTGCTTTGAAAATTGCGTAAGCATCGATTAAACCGACGCCAAAAATTTCGTCGCGCCCGGCAATGCCGATGTCTTTGGCTGTAGCGATTATTACTTCTCGAACCTGTAGCGCGCTGAAATTTGGTCGAGCAGCATAGATCAGTGCGGCGACCCCGCTGACATGTGCGGTGGCCATTGATGTTCCGCTCATCGTCACAAATGGTTCATCTGCGCCTGCACACCTGCGAGAAATGTCAACAACCGCATCAACGCGAACCGTTGAACAGATGTTGATGCCTGGTGCCGAAATGTCAATGTAACTTCCGCTTTGATTAAACGAAGGTGCATTCATTGTTTGATCTACCGCCGTTACCGCGAGGGTTAGATCGTTGCCGGCAGGGTAGGTGGTGCCAGCTTTTTGGCCACCATTGCCTGCGGCGGCGACGACCAGCACTTCATTTTCTGCGGCATATTCAAGCGCAAGTTGTAAACCACCTGTTTGCGTTGCGCCTCCTAAAGACAGATTGATGACTTGCACACCTTGGTCAACGGCGTAGCGAATCGCCTGGGCTAAATCACTTTCTGATCCGTCACCGCGAGAGTCGAGAATGCGAATTGGCAAAATCTTCGAGTTTGGTGCGATTCCACTAATGCCGATTGTGTTGCTATTTTGCGCAGCGATTATGCCGGCGACATGTGTGCCGTGGCCAACTGTGTCAACATCTGTGGAAGAGTCTCCGAGTCGACCACGGATGAGCGAGCGGCCAGCGTTTAAATTTTGCGTTAAGTCAGGATTCGGGCCAGAACCAGAGTCGATTACAGCAACCGTGACACCAACGCCGGTAGATATCGCCCAGACTTCAGTGACATTAATGACCTGCAAGTTCCATTGAGCATCAAAACCAATATCGTTCGTCGCAAGTGCGGTCGAAGCGTTGAGAAATAAACCGCCGAAAAGCCAGACCGCAGTCGCCGCACAACCAGCAACGATCTTTTTGACTGAAATCGAGTTTCGCAATTATGCACCTGTTGAGTGAAAACCACCGTCAACATGAATAATTTCGCCAGTGGTTGACGGAAACCAATCACCCAGAAGCGCGACCGCACTGCGGGCGACGGGTGCCGAATTGTTTACATCCCAGCCGAGCGGCGCACGATCACTCCAGATGTCTTCGAACGCACCGAACGACGGAATTGATTTCGCCGCCATCGTGCGAATCGGTCCGGCTGCGATCAAGTTGCAGCGGATGTTTTTTGGTCCGAGTGCTTTGGCTAAGTATCGGTTTGTGCTCTCGAGGGCAGATTTTGCTACGCCCATCCAGTTGTACGCGGGCCACGCAACTGTGTTGTCAAAGTCAAGACCGACAATTGTGCCTCCTGCTGACATAAGCGGCACAAACGCATCGGCCAAAGTTTTCAGAGAATATGCCGAGATCTGCATTGCAGTTGAGACATCTTGCCAAGTTGCAGCCATGAAGTCATGGCCAAGACAAGCCGCAGGGGCAAAACCAATTGAATGCAGAACACCGTCAACGCGTCCAAGTATTTTTTGCACTTCGTTTCGAGCGCTAATCGTGTGTTCGTCGACCGTGACATCAAATTCGACTACTTCAACTGGCGACGAGAGTTTCTTGGCCGTACGTTGCGTGATTGACAGCCCGCGACCAGCGCCAGTGAGCACAATTTTCGCACCTTCTTGCTGTGCGAGTTGAGCGATTCCAAAAGCCAAAGAAGCTTCGGTTAACACGCCAGTTATCACGATATTTTTGCCATTTAAGATTGCCACGGGTTCAACGGTAGTTGGTCTTGCGTCGGTTTAACTCGTTTTCTAGACGTGATGATAGGTAGCGTTGCGAGGTATGCGCATTGGCTTGCTCGGCGGCACGGGACCAGCGGGCAGTGCGTTGGGTCTGCGATTGGCATCGATTGGTTATGAGGTCGTGCTGGGGTCTCGAGATGCGAGCAAGGCCAAAGTTCTTTGCGACGAACTAATCAAAAAGTGGCCCGAATATAAATTGAATATTTCTGGCGGCGACAATGACAAAGCAGCAAGTTGCGAACTTGTCATCATCGCAACACCTTGGGATTCGGCGGCGACCGTCGTTAATGAACATACACAAGACCTCGCCGGCAAAATTGTCGTGACGATGGCTAATGCGCTGGTAAGAGTAGGTAAAGAGTTTCAGCCACTTGTGCCACCACGTGGAAGCATCGCGGCACATGTGCAAGCCGAGATTCCGTTGTCACGAGTGGTCGCTGCGTTTCAGCACCTACCGGCGACAGAACTCGGTCGCCTCGGACATGAAGTTGACAGTGATGTTTTGATTTGTTCTGATGATCCGGTTGCGACGGCAACAATTAGCGAGATTGTCTCGAAAATTCCGGGATGTCGGCCCCTGAATGCCGGAACTTTGTCGAACGCCTTGGCAATCGAAGCGTTCACCGCCGTGCTGCTGCAACTGAACGTTCGTTATAAGACCAGAGTGGCGCCGCGATTGACCGGCATACCTGATCGCGGTGGCGCAGTTTGACATTGAAACTTTATGACACGGCAAAAAAGCGTGTCGTAGATTTTGTCGCTGATCAGCAAGTCTTGATGTATACATGCGGCATCACGCCGTATGACGCCACACACATTGGTCACGCTTTCACATTTGTAACTTACGACGTTCTGCAGCGTCGATTGATCGATCTCGGACACACGGTGAAGTGTGTTCGCAATGTCACCGATGTCGATGACCCGTTGTTTGCCAAAGCGCGCGAACTCGGGGTTCACTATCTTGACCTTGCCGCAGGCGAAGAGGCGAGGTTCAATGCCGACATGACTGCACTAAATGTTCTAGATGTTTACAGCACGCCACGAGCGTCGTCGGCAATCGCCGATATTCGTGGGTTCATCGGCATGGTCATAGAAAAAGGTTTCGCCTATCAGGCCGGCCAAAGCGTCTATTTCGACGTGACTAAGTTCGGGTCTTTTGGCAGTGTTTCTAATTATGACAATGCAACAATGATGAGACTCGCAGCCGAACGTGGTGGCCAAATAGACGACCCGCACAAGCGTCACAAGCTTGACTTTGTGTTGTGGCAACCTTCGGCTGCCGACGAGCCAAGTTGGGACACGATTTGGGGTCCTGGCCGTCCGGGTTGGCACATCGAATGCTCGGCACTTGCGTTGCGCGAACTCGGCTCGACAATTGATCTGCATGGCGGTGGCAGCGATTTGATTTTTCCGCATCACGAATGCGAGCGTGCTCAGTCTGAAGCCGCAACTGGTGAATTGTTCGTTAAACATTGGATGCACGTCGCGATGGTTTTTATGAATGGCAGCAAAATGTCGAAGAGTCTCGGCAATCTCGAGTTTGTTGATCGCTTGCGCAAGCAACACGACCCGCGCGCAATTCGTTTGGCCTTGATTGCGAATCACTATCGCTATGAGTGGGAGTGGACACCATCGGCGATGCCCAAAGCACACGAGCGCTTGCAGGCATGGTCGCAAGCAAAATCTGGGGATGGGAGCGCAGCACTTGAAGAAGTTCGCAATGCACTCGACGACGACTTAAATGTTCCTCAGGCGATTGCAACGCTTGATGACGCCGCGAAGTCGGGTCACAATGTTTCTATGGCTGCGGCATTGTTGGGTGTCAAAATCTCAGCATGAAACTGCGACGCACCAAAGGCACGGTTCAATTTGATCCGTTGAAATATGTTGGCGCCACCAAGTTTCAGACTCGTTTCAGACCCTTTGTCAGATTCTTCGTCAAGCGATTGTGGAAGTTTTCTTTAGAGGGATTCGATCAGATTCCCACGGATGGTCCGGCGATTTTGTGTGCCAATCACATCAGTTTCTTAGATTCTGTCTTTTTGCTCACTTATTCGCCACGCAATATGTCTGTAGTTGGCAAGAGCGAATATATGGACTCTTTCAAGACGAGATGGTTGTTCACAAAAATCGGAATGATTCCGCTTGATCGCACTGGCGGAGAAAATGCAAACTCTGCAATGGTCGCCGTCGAAGGCGTGTTGTCGCGTGGCGAGTTGTTCGGAATTTTCCCCGAGGGCACACGAAGTAGAGATGGTCGTCTATATAAAGGTCGCACGGGTGCTGCACGGTTGGCGCTTAAGTTTGGTTGCCCGATTTATCCGGTTGGCATAACAGGCACGAGTGAAATTATGGCCCCAGACACGGTGATGCCGAAGTTCGGTAAGCACTGCAAAATTGAGATAGGCGCACCGATTGATACGCAAAAATATTTATCGCGTGCCAACGAACCAGAAGTTTTGCGCGAACTGACAGACGAAATAATGGTGCGAATTCAGGTACTAACTAATCAAGAGTATGTCTACGACTACGCACCCAAGCGATCTAGCGCAAATCGAACCCATATCTAAAACCGCCGCAATCTAGACTGAAGGCGTGACAAGCAATAGTGCGATGATCAAAGTTCGGTTGCCTGACGACTCGACAAGAGAATTGCCGGTTGGATCGACGGGTTTAGATCTTGCACAGTCGATAGGCAAGCGATTGGCGCAGGCCGCGGTGGCGACTGTGATCAACGGCGTCGAGTCAGATTTGGGCGTCGTGATTGTAGATGGCGCAAAGGTTTCGATTATCACGGCTGATTCTGAAGCCGGTCGACATGTTTTGCGCCACTCTACGGCACATGTGCTTGCACAGGCTGTCGTGCAACTTTTTGAGGGCGCCAAGTTTTCAATTGGTCCGGCGATTGAAGACGGTTTTTATTATGACTTCGAATTGCTAAACAATAAAACTTTCAGCGACGCCGACTTGGTCGCGATTTCTGAACGGATGCAACAAATTGTTTCAGCCGACCAGCCATTCGTGCGCTCTGAGATGTCGGCAAATGATGCCTTGAAAGTTTTCAAAGATCAGCCGTACAAGTGCGAAATTATTCAACGTGTCACCAAAGGCGACGCCGATTCGAGCGACGCACTTGAAGCCGGCAGTTCAGATGCTGTCAGTGTCTATCGCAACAGCGAGAATTTCGTTGATCTCTGTCGTGGACCACATGTACCGTCAACAAGTCGACTCGGTCACTTTGCTTTGATGAAAGTTGCCGGCGCATATTGGCGCGGCAACGAGAAGGGCCCAATGTTGCAGCGCATCTATGGCACCGCATGGGAGTCGAAGTCGGCGCTCGCCGAGCATCTGCACCGACTCGAAGAAGCAGAGAAGCGCGACCATCGTCGACTAGCCGTCGAGATGGATCTTCTCTCGTTTCCACAAGAGCTCGGCGGTGGGCTCGCAGTTTGGCATCCGAAGGGTGGCATCGTGCGCAAACTGATGGAGGACTATTCAAGAGAGCGTCATCAAAACGGTGGATATAAGTTCGTCTTTACTCCGCACTTGGCAAATTCTCATCTGTTTGAAACTTCAGGTCACTTGCAGTTTTACAAAGACGGAATGTATCCACCGATGGAGATGGACAACGGCACTTATTATCCCAAGCCGATGAATTGCCCGATGCATTGCTTGATTTATCGCGACCGTCAGCGAAGTTATCGCGAGTTGCCATTGCGATTGTTCGAATTGGGCACCGTATATCGATATGAACGCGCGGGCACACTGCACGGGTTATTGCGAATCAGAGGCTTCACTCAAGATGACAGTCATATCTTTTGTACCGAAGAGCAAATGGCCGACGAAATTGCTTCGCTGCTTGACTTCGTGTTGAGCGTTTTGCGTCGTTTTGGCTTCAACGATTTCGATTTCAAACTCAGCACTCGCAACGCCGAAAAGTCGGTTGGCTCTGACGAGATCTGGACAAAGGCGACCGACGCTTTGCGCGAAGCGCTTAACCGCCACGGTTTGCAATTTACGGTCGCGCCAGGTGACGCGGCGTTTTATGGACCGAAAATTGATATCGATGTGCGCGATGCAATCGGCAGAAAGTGGCAGTTAAGCACGATTCAATGCGACTTCAATTTGCCTGAGCGATTTGGTCTTGAATACATTGCAACTGACAACGCAAGAAAGCGTCCGATCATGTTGCATCGTGCACTGTTTGGTTCGATCGAGCGCTTTTTTGGCGTGTTGCTCGAACATTACGGCGGGGCGTTTCCGACTTGGCTCGCACCGGTTCAGGTGCGCGTGTTGGCCGTCGCATCGGCGCACGAAGAATATGCTGCGACCGTCGCAGGTCGCCTGATTAAAAGCGGTTACCGCGTCGATCAACTTGTTGCCGACGAGCAACTTGGCAAGCGAATTCGTGCATCAAAGTTAGAGCGAATCCCGTATGTGTTGGTTGTCGGTGACGACGATGTTGCAAATGCGACCGTCGGCGTCAACCCGCGCGGCGGCGATGTGCGTCGTGATGTGCCGTTAACTGATTTCATAAACCAACTATCCATTGATGTTGGACAGGCAAATAATGTTTCTTGAGCGTCTGATGAGCAAGTCGTGCTAGAGAGACTATGGAACGGTTGGCGGGCCGATTATGTCGTGCATGGCCAGGGTGCGCAAAAGAAATCAGAACACTCGATTTTTACGCAGATTTTAAATAGCAACTTGACCGATGAGCAGAGTTACATCGTTTATCGGGGTGACAAAGTTTTTGCGATCATGAATGTCTTTCCATATACATCGGGTCATCTTTTGGTTGTGCCATATCGTGAGGTTGCCGAACTTGAAAATCTAACTCAAGTTGAAACTTCAGAACTCTGGGCGACGGTCACGACCGGTGTCAAAGTTTTGAAGAGTGTCTATAACCCAGAAGCGATGAATGTGGGCATCAACTTAGGTGCTGCCGCTGGTGGAAGCATTGCTCAACACTTGCACGTACACATCGTGGGTAGATGGGGTGGCGATACGAATTTCATGGTGGCAACTGCCAACACCAAAATTTTGCCTGAAGCACTTGATTCAAGCGCCGAGCGAGTTAGAAAAGCTTGGGCACTTCAGAAATGAGCGAGCACAAAGATGTCTGATTCGCCAAACGAGATTCGCGATGAGTTGCCAGCCGACTTGAATGTCACTGCATTCGTTGGCCCATACAAGTTTCCTGACAACAGTCGGCGACGAATACCCGGCGTGATTTATATAGTTATTGCCGTCGCGTGTTTTGGTCTGTGGTTTTCGCAGCACGATGCTAAATCTGCGCTCGTTAGCGACGGATTTCTCGCCGCAGCGATCTTGTTGACCGTTGTCGGTTTGTTCTCGTTATCAGCGTCATGGCGCATGACCGTTGACGAAAAACTAGCTCTCGTGCATGCAACACGGGCAGTTGGTTTTGCGGTCGGCCACGCATCGGCGCAACAAGTTTGGCGAGGGTTTCGTAGTCGGCCAACTTGGAGAGTTATGTGTTACAGCGCTCAAGAGCCGCCGTTGCAACGCGGACTTGTTTTGGTCGATGCTATTGATGCACGAATTGTCGAGTGTCTAGTTGAATCAAATCCCGAGCGTTAGGCTATAACGATGTTCGATGGCAGATTTCGCCACCAAGTAGAGCGTGTTGTTCGACCTGTCGGCGAGCAACTTCGCAAGACCAAGATTTCGCCAGATCACTTGACTTTGCTTGGCCTGTTCGTTTCGTTTGGCGCCGCAGTGGCAATTGGTCTTGGTACTTTGCGCCTTGGCTTGTTATTGGTTGTGCTTGCGGCAGTGCCTGACCTGTTGGATGGTGCCTTGGCAAAAGCTTCGAACCAAAGTAGCCAACGCGGTGCTTTCTTCGACTCGACGATTGACCGAGTTACCGACGCGGTGTTGCTTGGTGGCGTTGCTTGGTTCTTGGGTTATCAACGAGGTGCCTACGCATCGGTTTTGGTGTTTGCCGTAATGGCCGTTTCTTCGCTGATTTCTTATCAGCGCGCCAAGGCTGAATCACTCGGTTTAAATGCCAAGGGTGGGCTGATGGAGCGAGCCGAGCGAATTATCTTGCTTTGTGTTGGTTTGTTGTTTGACTCACTGTTGTTCTGGGCGATGGTGCTGATGCTGGTGTTAGTCACGATGACCGCTGTTCAAAGATTTTTCAAAGTCTGGAATCAAGCCGCCGTGGCGCCAGCAACTGCAGATCGAGTTGCATTGCGTCAGTCACGACGAGCCTCTCGTCGAGCCCAGCGTGACGACCGTCGACTGCGGGTGACTCGACGTCGTCGCGTGCAGTGACGAGTAATAACCAGTCACAAGCAACTGTTTCGCGCGTTGACGCACTGTTAATTTTCACTTACAAATTAGTCAGCCGATTGACGAAGGTCATGTCTCCTGACTTGGTGGCCCGCATCAGTGCGGTACTCGTGCCGATCGTCTGCGTGTTCATGCGCAAGCAGCGAAAAATTGTTGCCCGCAATATGAGACGCGTCAACCCAGACTTGCATGGTCGGCAACTGCGACGAACCGTGCGCATGTCGTATCAAAGTTATGCTCGTTATTTTGTTGAGACCTTTCGTCTGCCGGGGCTCGATAAAAAGGCGATTGATGCAAAGATCTCGATATCTGGTTTTGAACACATCAAAAATGGATTAGATCTCGGCAAGGGTGTGATCTTGGCTTTACCGCACCTGGGTGGCTGGGAGTGGTCGGGTCGTTGGTTGATTCATCAAGGACACAATTTGCACGCCGTTGTTGAAAAACTCGAATCGCAAGCGCTATTTGAATTGTTCCTAGAACTGCGCACGAGCTATGGGGTGAGCGTTATCCCGTTAGATGAAAACGCAGGTGTGGCTGTGCAAGAAGCATTGACAAAAAACCAAATCGTCGCACTTTTATGCGATCGTGATCTGCAGGGCAATGGCATCGAAGTTGAGTTCTTCGGTGAGCGAACAACGGTGCCAGCAGGGCCAGCATTTTTCGCGTTACGCACAGGAGCTGCGCTATTGCCCCTCGGGACATATTTTGGTGACGATCTTGATCAACACGAAACGATCGTGCGACCGCCGATCAATGTTGCTCGAACTGGCTCATTGCGCAGCGACATGAGCGAAATATCACAGGCTCTGGTGAAAGAACTTGAATATCTGATTCGTCGTGCGCCAGAGCAATGGCATTTGTTTCAACCAAATTGGCCTAGCGACAGATTAGAACTTGAGAGAGTCAGCTAAAAGCGTCAAACAACTGACCGATGGCCTGGACTTGTCCACCTGAAGTCGAAGACATAACGGCGATCGGCAAGACGCCCAACTGCGACCAACCGTAAAGATTTTCGCGAACGGTGTCGGCGTCGCCCGAAAGAGTGCAGTCGTCAAGCCACTCATTGTCCATCGCAGAAATAATCTCTGCGTTGCGCGATTCTTTGGCTGATTCGGTCAAAATCTTTTCGAACGCGTCAATTTGCTCGTGATATCCGCATGCTCGCCAATAGTTTCTGTAGTTGGGCAGCGTGACATAACCAACGAGAGTTTTGCGATGAATCGCACGAGCCGCTTCGATGTCGTCACTAATGACAGTAGGAATCATGTTGGCAAGAAACATTTCGCTGCGTCGTGACTCGGGAAGAAGTGCGAGTTGTAACGCGATATTCTTGCGCGAAGCATTTGCCCAGATTGCGCCGTCTGAAATATTGCTTGCTAGTTGCAACATCTTGTTGCGCAATGCCGCTAAATATATTGGTGGAAGATCGCCTGAAAATCGCTCTTGAGCTTTCATCGTCTCGAGATAATTTCTGATGTCGGCAAGTGGAGTAGCGGTGGTGGCGCCCAGACGATTGATAACAGGGCCATGGCTAACGCCCAAACCAAGACCAAATCGACCGTTTGAAATTTCGTGAATGTGTGCGGCGGTGTTTGCCATTTCGATCGCGTGACTGTAATAAATCGGTTGAATCGACGTCCAAAATTTGATCATGTTTGTCGAGTGAGCCAGTGAGACGCACAAACCGATTGTTGCGCCGAGACTTGGGCAGGCGATGCCAGCAAAATTAAGTTCTTCGGCGCGACGAGCGAGATCGAGTATGGCTTGGCGTTTTTTGGCCGGAGCGACCATTGAAACTGCTGGTCGAAAAATCTCGGGCGAAACCATGCGATAAAACTAGTCGCAATGGTCGTACCGTAGTTGCCGTGAATGATGCGAGCAAAAGTTTGAATTTCGGCACTAGCTATGTGCGCAAAAAAATGTTACGCATCGGTTTGATTTCTCCTTATAGTTTGACGATTCCAGGTGGAGTTCAAGCCCAAGTTTTGGGTCTGGCACGCGAGTTGCGCAAAATGGGACACGAAGCACGGGTTCTCGGACCCTGCGATGGACCACCGCCAGAACCATTTGTGACACCACTCGGCAATAGTTTGCCGACCGCAGCCAACGGCTCTATCGTGCCACTTGCACCAGACCCGTCGGCGGCACTGCGCACAATTCGCGCGATCAACGACGAAGCATTTGATGTGTTGCATTTGCATGAGCCGATCGCTCCCGGGCCGACGGTGACGGCACTTTTATTGCGGTTGGCGCCGATGGTCGGCACTTTTCACGCTGCAGGCGATATTGCTTGGTACGGGCGACTGAGCAAAGGCGTGAACTGGATTGCAGATTTTTTGGATGCACGCGTTGCGGTGTCGCCGCAAGCGCGCGAACTTGCGCATCGATATTTGGGTGGCGAATATGAAATTTTGTTTAATGGCATAGAGAGCGATTTATATTTGCGTCCTGAAATTTTACGGGGGGAAAGAAAATCAGTTTTCTTTTGCGGCAGATACGAGCCGCGCAAAGGTCTGGCGACCTTGCTCGAGGCCTTCGAGAAACTTGCCGACGACATCGAACTTTGGGTGGCATCAGACGGTGAAGGCATCGGCGAACTTAAAGCCAAATATGCCCACGACGGTCGAATTTCGTGGTTGGGGCGCATTACCGACGCCGAAAAAATTGATCGTCTAGCAAAGTGTTCGGTATTTTGCGCACCCAGTTTGCATAGCGAGTCGTTCGGCATCGTCGTGCTTGAAGCCATGGCCAGTGGTGCGCCAGTAGTGGCGAGCTCGCTCGAGGGTTATCGAAATGTCGCCACGCACGACCTCAACGGTTGGCTAGTAGAACCAGGCGACGTCAATGGGCTAGTCGAGGGTTTGGCGAAAATTATTGGCGACGAGCAATTGGCCGAGCGACTGCGGCAGGCTGGTCTCGAGCGAGCGAAAGATCTCTCGATGCGCCATCTTGCTGAAATCTACGTCGAGATCTATCACAAAGTCTTGGAGCGCGAGAGTTTTAATCCAGATCATCATCCAAAAAGTCGCGTCGTGCGAATGTTCTCAGATCGAGTTTTGCGCAAACCCCAGCAGTTGTAGTCGAGTAGTAGAATAAGTCTCACCCCGAAAAGAAAGCAAGAGGTTATATGTCGTCGTTGATTTGGCTTGTTGTGGTTGTTGTTCTGGGTGGTTTTGTTGCATTGTCGTATAACTCTTTGGTGCAACGACGAAATCAAGTGAAAAATGCTTGGTCGCAAATTGATGTGCAGTTAAAGCGACGAATCGAGTTGATACCGAATCTTGTTGAGACCGTCAAGGGTTATGCAGACTTCGAACAGAAGACTTTGCAACAGGTCATCGCTGCACGAAATGTGGCGATGTCGGCACCGAGCACGGTTGCAGGTCAAGCAGGTGCCGATAACGCCTTGTCGGGGGCGTTGCGACAGTTGTTCGCTTTGTCTGAGTCGTACCCAGACCTAAAAGCCAACGCAAGTTTTTTGAGTTTGCAAGAAGAGCTGAGCAACACAGAAAGTCGCATTGCCTACGCACGCCAGTTCTTCAACGATGCAGTGCTGACCTATAACAACGCCGTGCACTCGTTTCCGAGCGTGATTTTTGCGTCGTTGTTCAAGTTCAAAGAGAGCGAGTTTTTTGAGGCCAGCGATGCCGAAAAGGCCGCGCCGAAGGTGCAGTTTTAGAATCTCAAATTTTTTATGCACGATTTAATTTCTTCAAACAAGCGACGCTCAGTTTTTTTGCTTCTGGGTTTCGTCGTGCTCACGGTTGCGGCTGGTGCCGCAGCCGGCCAAGTTTCTGGAAACCCGATTTTTGGCACATCGATTGCGATGATTATTTCTGCAGTGATGGCGTTCACTTCTTATTGGAAGTCAGACGCGATTGCATTGCGAGTCAGTCGCGCCAAACTAGCCGATGAGCAAACCTATAAGCGGTTGCACAACTTGGTTGAAGGTCTGTGCATTGCTGGTGGTTTGCCAAAGCCGCGCGTTTATGTGATCGACGACCCCGCACCTAATGCATTTGCCACGGGTCGTAATCCAAAGCATGCGGCGATCGCCGTGACGAGTGGTCTGCTCGAGAAGCTTGATCGAGTCGAACTTGAAGGCGTGTTGGCCCACGAACTTTCACACATCAAGAATTACGACATTTTGGTTTCGACTTTGGCGGTGACGCTCGTGGGCACCATCGCGATTTTGACAGATCTGGCAATTCGTATGATGTGGTGGAACGGTGGGCGAGTAAGTCGTTCTTCGGATCGTCAAAATTCGAGCAATCCGCTGGCGCTAGTCGGTTTTGCATTGCTGATAATTGCGCCAATCGTCGCCCGCATCATGCAAGCAAGCGTGAGTCGCCGCCGCGAGACCTTGGCCGATGTTTCGGCATGTCAGATGACTAGATATCCGCCGGGTTTGATATCCGCACTAGAAAAACTTCAAGCAGACAGCACGGTTACGCACTCAGCCAGTATGGCTACGGCCCATATGTGGATTGAGCAGCCTCTATCGGGGGTGAATGACGCAGGCAGGCTGGGTGGATTTCATAAACTGTTTAATACCCACCCACCGCTCTCAGAGCGAATAGCACTCTTAAGGGAGATCTAAAAAATGCTTAATCGAAAGCCGCGAAATCTAGTTGCGTTGTTAGTTGCGGGTCTTATTGTCGCAAGTTGCAGTGGCTCGTCTGACTCGACCAGCACAGAGAGCTCTGCTGAATCTGTTGCAGGCGACAGCACCGAGACGACCGTCGCCGAGTCGACAACGACGACAATTCCGATTGTGCGCGCGCCGTTGACGGGTGCGCAAGCACCAGATGAGGCGGTTATTGGTCGCCCGGCGCTCGTAGTGAAGATCGACAACCACCCGAAGTCGCGACCGCAATGGGGTTTGAATCAAGCCGACATCGTGTTCGAAGAAAATGTTGAACAGTTGACTCGCTTTGCCGCCGTGTTTCAGTCGCAGGGCAGCGATCCGGTTGGTCCGATTCGCAGTGGTCGTATTCAAGACATCAATTTGTTGGCCTCGTTTAATGGCCCTCTGTTCGCGTGGAGTGGTGGCAACGCTCAAGTTGCTTCGGCGATTCGTAAATCAACCATGGTTGATCTAAGTCATTCGGCCGCGAATGAGGCTGGCGGTTTTAGACGCGAGTCAAGTCGTGTTGCGCCGCACAATCTTGTAGCTGAGACATCAAAATTATGGACGCTTGCACCTGCAGATGCGAAGCCACCGGTGCCGCAGTTTGAATATCGCGCCGACGGCGAGGCTGTGCCGACAGATTCAAAACCGGCGGGGGCAGTGAAGATATCGATGGATGGCGTAGATGTGATGTGGGAGTGGAGCCCCGAACTTTTGACATTTGTGCGTTCGCAAGATGACAAACCGCATGTCGACATGCAAGATGTTCGTATCAATGCACCAAACGTCGTAGTTATTTCGGTTGTTTATTCTAAAACTGGGTCGAGCCCTGTTGCGAAGTCTGTCGGCAGTGGAGAAGTTTGGGTTTACACAGCTGGCGCATTGATTCAAGGCTCGTGGGAGCGAATTGATCCGCTCAAACCATTCGTCTTGAAAGATACGAAAGGCGCTGTGATAAAGCTCACACCTGGGCGCACTTGGGTCGAAGTGATACGGACGAAGTCGGCGGCGCACATTCCTGCGGGAATTGATGTCGCCAGCGTTCCTTATCCGTAAGAACTATTAGAGAACCTCAGTTCGCGGTGGCTACGATAAGTCGTAGTAGTTGAAAGGTTTATTCATGGCCAAGCGCGAAACCGAAAACACAGCCAAGACTTCGACTGGATCCATGCTCGTAAAGCGTGGCCTGGCAGAAATGCTCAAGGGCGGCGTGATCATGGATGTTGTCAACGCTGAGCAAGCCAAGATCGCCGAAGATGCTGGCGCGTGTGCCGTCATGGCGCTTGAGCGTGTGCCTGCAGATATTCGTCGCGACGGTGGTGTTGCTCGAATGAGCGATCCAGAAATGATTACCGGCATTCAGGCAGTTTGTTCGATACCAGTGATGGCCAAAGCGCGCATCGGTCATTTTGTTGAAGCGCAGGTTCTTGAGTCGCTCGGTGTTGACTTTATTGACGAGAGCGAAGTGTTGACGCCAGCCGATGAGGCTCATCACATCGACAAGTTGAAGTTCACTGCACCTTTCGTGTGTGGCGCGACGAATCTCGGTGAAGCATTGCGTCGCATTAGCGAAGGCGCCGCTTTGATTCGATCTAAGGGCGAAGCAGGCACTGGCAACATTGTCGAGGCAGTGCGCCACCTTCGTTCGATAATCGGCGACATTCGAAAAATTACCCAAGCAGACTCGGCAGAACTTTTTGAGTGGGCAAAGCGTCTGCAAGCGCCATTGCCCCTCGTGCAAGAAATTGCCGAAACGGGCTGGTTGCAGGTGCCGTTGTTTTGTGCTGGTGGCATTGCCACGCCAAGCGACGCCGCGTTGGCGATGCAACTAGGCGCACAAGCCGTGTTTGTCGGTTCAGGCATTTTTAAGAGTGATGACCCGGCGCCGCGAGCCAAGGCCATAGTCGAGGCGACGACACACTTCCGTGATCCAGAAATAATCGCCAAGGTAAGTCGCAATCTTGGCGGGCCGATGACCGGCATCGGCATGGACAAGATCGAACAACGATATGCAGAGCGCGGCTGGTGAGCGATTCGAGGCCTCCAGGTGGTTCGAGTTTCACAATCTAAATCGACGAAAGTAGTCGGTGTTTTAGCACTGCAGGGCGCTTTTAATCGCCATACAAGAGTGCTCGGTGAATTAAATGTCGCAACGCAAGAAGTAAGAACACCCCAAGACTTGGCATCAGTTGATGCGCTAGTCATGCCTGGTGGTGAGTCGACAACAATGTCGCAACTACTTGAGTCGTCTGAACTATTCGAACCGATTAAGAAAATGATTCATGAAGGCATGCCAGTTTTTGGCACCTGCGCCGGGATGATCCTTTTGGCAAAAGAGATTATCGACGGGCGCGACGACCAAGTTTCTTTCGGTGCCATTGACATCGACGTGCAACGCAATGCCTATGGGCGGCAGATCGACAGCTTTGAAGCCGAGATTGAAGTCGACGGCTTTAACACGCCGTTTCAAGCGGTGTTTATTCGGGCGCCGCGTATCGTGAAGGCGGCTCAGAGTGTCGAGGTTTTGGCAGAATTTGGCGTTGAAATTGTTTTGGCACGACAAAAAAATGTCTTAGTCGCGTCATTTCATCCAGAACTTTCGCCTGATCAACGAATTCATGAACTGTTTGTAAGGGAGATTTAAAAATGTCTGGTCACTCTAAATGGGCAACGATCAAACACAAGAAAGCTGCGATTGACAAAGTTCGCGGCAAAACTTTTGCCAAACTTTCGCGTCTATTAGAAGTTGCCGCCCGCGAAGGCGGTGGAGATGTTTCTACGAACGCTTCGTTGCGCACGGTCGTTGCCAAGGCCAAAGCGGCATCAATGACCAACGATGCAATTGAACGAGCGATCAAGCGTGGCATGGGAGAAACCGATGGCAAAGTTTATGAGTCTGTGACCTATGAGGCGTATGCGCCCGGAGGTGTGGCGATGTTGATTGATATTCTCACCGACAATCGCAATCGAACTGCCGCCGATGTGCGTATTATTTTTTCAAAACAAGGTGGGTCGATGGCTGCGCCCGGTTCTGTGGGTTGGCAGTTTTCACGCAAGGGCGTGATTCTCGTGCCGAAGTCGGCCAGCGAAGAAGAGTTGATGATGATTGGTCTCGATCACGGACTCGAAGACATCACTGCAGAAGAAGAAATGTGGCACGTCACTTGTGACCCGAGCCAGGTTTATGAAATGAAGGCGGCACTTGAGTCGGCAAAAATAATTGTTGGCTCGGCGACTTCGACGATGCTCTCGGCAAACACGGTGACGATCAACGATCCTGATGAGGCGAAAGCGATTTTGAAAATCATGAGTGAACTTGATGACAATGACGATGTGCAAGATGTTTATGCAAACTTTGATATTTCAGAATCACTGATGCAAGAAGTTGGGTAGACCATGACTACAACACAATCTGTAGAAGTTGGCGACTTCGCACCAGACTTCACCTTGCCCGGCACAGCAAACAAGAACTATTCGTTGTCGCAATTTCGCGGACAAACAGTCGTGTTGGTTTTTTATCCAGGAGACGAAACTCTGGTTTGCACCAAGCAACTGTGTTCTTACAACAACGAATTGCAGCAGTTTATGAAAGTCAATGCTCAGATTTTGGCTATTTCAGCGCAAGACATCGCCAGCCATGAGGCGTTCAGCGCCAAGCATCGGTTCGAGTTTCCGCTACTTGCAGATACTGAAAAAACGGTCGCCAAGCTTTATTCGGTTGTGGGTTTACTCGGTCTGCCTCGGCGCAGTGTTTTTGTAATCGATGCCAACGGCATCATCAAATATGCCCATCGGGCCCTGCTCGGAGTGACCTTTCGCCCAGTCAGCGAACTGATCGAGGCGGTCGCATCAGCCTAGACAGGCGCAGACTAAGATGAACATATGTTCGCCCAGCGTCCATGCAATGTTCTTGGCATCGATCCTGGCTTAACCCGTTGTGGCTACGCGGTCTTGCAAGTTGAGGGCAATACCGAAGTCTCAATGATGGCATTGGGTGTTTTGCGCACCGAGCCCGAACAAGAACTGCCACATCGGCTCGCCGAGATCGCTTCTGAGATCGACGCACTGCTTGACGAGTATCAACCATCTGTAGTCGCAGTTGAGCGTATATTTTTTCAATCGAATGTGCGAACGGCAATGAGCGTCGGACAAGTCAGCGGTCTCGTGTTGAGTGCCGCGGCGCGACGTGGCGTTGAAGTCGTGCAATATTCGCCAAATCAAGTGAAACTTGCGATCACTGGTTGGGGTGGTGCCGACAAAGTGCAGGTGCAAAAGATGGTCAAGCAGCGACTCAAATTAAATTCACTACCAAAGCCGGCAGATGCTGCAGATGCCGCCGCGATTGCGTTGTGTCATATTGCATCTAGCCCAATGGCGACAAAGGTCGCTGAGTTGGCAAGAGGCAAAAAGTGATCGGCTCATTGCGTGGCGTGGTGCTTGAACGCACGAATGACTCGACCGTTTTGCTCGAAGTAAACGGTGTCGGCTACTTGGTTCATGTAACCCCTCGCACTCTCGGTGAACTTGAGCCAACATCAAAAGCATTTTTATATGTGCATCATCATGTTCGCGAAGATGCACAAACTCTTTATGCGTTTCTCGATCGTGACGAGCGAAAGTGTTTTGAAGTTTTAATCGGCACACACGGCGTAGGCCCAACCATGGCGATGGCGGTGCTAGCGACCCACTCGCCAAGAGCTTTGGTCGACATTGTCGCGGGTGCAGATATTGCTGCATTGACGCTTGTCTCGGGTGTCGGCAAGAAAACTGCTGAACGCCTTTTGATCGAACTCAAAAATCGTCTGCATCTAAACATTCTTGAATCTTCAAATCAGTTGGGTGGCTCGTCAAGTGTCGGCGATGTACGCGATGCGCTTTCTGGCTTGGGTTACTCAGCAGAAGAAATTCGAGATGTTCTGCGTGAGATCAGTGTCGGCACTGACTCAGAACTAATGTTGCGCGAAGCGTTGAACATGTTGGGGGCGCGCCGTGCGTGAAGAATTCACAGATCCAGCAATCACAACCGACCCGGCTGATCTCGACGATATTGGTTTGCGCCCCAAAACTCTTGATGATTTTGTCGGTCAACGAGAACTAAAAGAACACCTCGGCATCGTTTTAGAAGCGGCACGCAAACGAGAACAATCAGCAGATCATATTTTGCTCGCTGGTCCGCCGGGTTTGGGCAAGACAACTATGGCGGGCATCGTCGCTAGTGAGATGTCGGCAAAAATTCACATCACTTCAGGTCCGGCACTAGAACGCGCAGGTGACCTTGCGGCAATTCTCACCAAACTCGATGTAAATGACGTCTTGTTTATCGATGAGATTCATCGCCTGTCTCGACAAGTAGAAGAAATTCTTTATCCGGCAATGGAAGACTTTCAAATCGATATTGTCGTGGGCAAGGGCCCTTCGGCTTCATCTATTCGTTTGACCTTGCCGAAGTTCACATTGATTGGCGCGACGACTCGCACTGGCATGATCACCGGTCCGTTGCGAGATCGATTCGGCCTCGTCGCCCGTCTCGATTTTTATGAAGTCGACGAACTCGAGCAAATTGTTTTGCGTACCGCGCGAATCTTAAAAGTGCCGATCGACAAACATGGCGCCCTTGAAATCGCTCGCAGGTCGCGGGGCACACCACGAATCGCCAACCGACTGTTGCGTCGTGTGCGCGATCACGCCGAAGTAAGAGGTGATGGCAATGTGACAAAAGAAAGTGCGCGTCAGGCACTAGCGGTTTTCGGCGTAGACGAACTTGGTCTTGACAAAGTTGATCGGTCGATTTTGTCGGCACTGTGTCGACAATTTGCAGGTGGTCCAGTTGGTTTATCGACGCTGGCGATCTCAGTTAGCGAGCAAACCGAGACGATCGAAGATGTCTATGAGCCGTTTTTGATTCAGCAGGGTTTGCTGGTGAGAACTCCTCGCGGCAGGGTGGCGATGCCCTTGGCCTGGCAACATCTAGGCCAAACACCGCCTGCGAATGCTCCTGAATTATTTTAAGATTCAAGTCTCGTGCGAATTGAAGATTTTGATTATGAATTGCCTAGTGCGTTAATCGCTCAAACACCAATCGAGCCACGAGATGTGGCGCGGCTGTTGGTCGATCAGGGTTCGAGTTTGCCGTTGCACCGTCATGTAAGAGATTTCATCGAGTTCTGTCAGCCAGGTGATGTTGTGGTTGTCAACGACACAAAAGTTATTCCGGCGCGATTACGTTTGAAACGAAAGTCCGGGGGTTCGGCCGAAGTTTTGCTGCTTGAACAAAGCAAGACTTCGCCATCTACTTGGGAGGCTTTAATTCGACCGGCAAAGCGTCTTAAACTTGGCGAATCGCTTTTTACTAGTGACGATTCTGAGATCGTGCATATTGGTGCGCGCACCGAATCAGGCGACACATTTACTGTTGAGCTTTCAGGTCAGACGCAGGCAGAAGTACAAGCTCTATTAGAGAAATACGGTGAGATGCCTCTGCCGCCTTACATCGCAACGCGACTTGACCAGCCAGATCGATATCAAACTGTTTATGCAAATCGGCCAGCCTCAGCGGCGGCACCGACGGCTGGTTTGCATTTCACACCAAGACTTTTGTCTGAGATGAAAGAAGCTGGCATCAAGATTCTGACTGTTGATCTAACTGTGGGTCTCGACACTTTCGCCCCGGTAACGGCACCGAATCCACTTGATCATCCGATGCACAGCGAATTTTATCGAGTTAGTCAAGAAACTCTTGACGAGTGCAAATCTGCCAATCGCGTAATTGCAGTCGGCACCACAGCGACTCGTGCTCTCGAATCTGCGGCCACAAATGGTGTGTTGACTGGGCGAACCAAGATGTTCATTTCTCGGGGGTATGAATTTAAAGTCGTTGATTTAATGTTGACGAATTTTCACATGCCTCGTACGACGCTATTAATGATGATCGATGCTTTTATCGGTTCACGCTGGCGTGATCTTTACGCAGGCGCAATCACTGAGCGATATCGCATGCTTTCGTTCGGTGATGCGATGCTCCTGAATCGGCATTTAATTTGAGCATCATTTTTATAAGCGACAACTAGATACCGTGTAGTCGCATGTTCGCCGTTCGATTTCGTGAAACTGCCCGCGAACAATCGGCGCGTGCAGGCGTGGCAACAACACATCGGGGAGAATACGAAACTCCATGCTTCATGCCAGTTGGCACTCGTGGTGCGATTCGACACTTGAGCGCCCAAGACTATGAAACGCTCGGTGCGCGAATTGTGCTCGGCAACACATATCACTTGATGTTGAGACCTGGCGCTCAAGTCGTGTCAGACATGGGTGGTCTTGGTGAGTTTGCTGGTTGGAAGGGTTTAACTCTGACAGATTCTGGTGGCTTTCAGGTGTTTTCTTTGAGTCCTGATGTCGACGACGAAGGCGTTTCGTTTCGGTCGACATATGACGGTTCGATGCATCGGTTTACTCCCGAATCGGCGGTGCGAACACAGCAACTTCTTGGAGCAGACATTCAAATGGTCTTAGATGTTTGTGCTCCATTGCCATCAACCAACGATGTGATCAAACTTGCCCTGAAGCGCACATCAGATTGGGCGGCCCGAGCCAAAGCGACGCACACGCGTGCTGACCAAAGTTTGTTCGGCATCGTGCAGGGTGGTATCGACCCCGTGTTGCGTCAAGAGAGCGCAAAGATAACGGCGAACCTTGAGTTTGATGGCTACGGAATAGGCGGATTGTCGGTGGGTGAGACCCGCGAAGAAATGTTGGTCGCACTTGCCGCGGCGATAGAACACCTGCCACACGATCGCCCAAGATATTTGATGGGCGTTGGTGACCCAGCGTCACTAGTTGAGGCGGTAAATTTGGGCGTCGATCAGTTTGATTGCGTGATGCAAACACGAATCGGTCGCCACGGAACCGCGCTCACTTCAAGTGGCAAACTAAACATCACGCGTGCAGAGTTTTCGACGAGTCAAGACCCCATTGATTTGCAGTGCGTTTGCCCAGTTTGTCAGCGACATACACGCGGTTATATTCGGCATCTTTTTCAAGTCAACGAGCCAACTGCCGCACGACTTGTTTCGATGCACAACATTGCGTTTACTTTGAACCTGATGCAACAAATGCGCGACGCGATTGCTAAAGGTGAGTTCGCCAGTCTGAGAAAGTCGTTATTGGCTGTATGGGCAGGCTCTGCGAACGAGAAGGCATAACCCCTAGACTTGCTTGCTATGTCTTTAACCATCAATTCGTTGTTTTCGACCGTTTTACCAAATCTCGTGGGTGCTGCGGCTGACGAAAAAGCCACAAATCCAATTCTTAGTTTCTTGCCCTTGGTGCTGATTTTTGCAGCGATGTATTTTCTGCTGCTGCGCCCTCAACGTAAACGTCAAAAAGAAACTGCAAATTTGCAAACAAGCATTGCCGAGGGCGACGAAGTCGTGCTCAACTCTGGCATCTATGGTTGGGTCTCTGCAGTTGAAGATGATTGGCTATGGATTGAAATCGCCGAGAAAGTCGAAGTTCGTGTAGCCAAAGGCTCAGTTTCCCGCAAAGTCTCTGCTTCATCAAAGCCTGCTGAGTGAAATTTCAAGTTCTAACAAAATAGAGATTGTCTGACTCTTAATGAATAAGCGCCGACACATTATTTCATTGAC
>CAMBDT010000005.1 GCA_945865395.1 Acidimicrobium ferrooxidans DSM 10331
GAAGTTGACTGTTGCTCGCACACCCGCAATCTTGTTGAGTCCTTTTTCAATGGTCATTGCACATGCGTTGCATGACATGCCGGTCAGACTCAGATCAAGTTGATTCTCAACTGATTGCGTATTCATTAGTAAATCTATTCTCGCAGGCAGAAACGGGTTTTACCCCCACTTAGATTGGCCGAAGCGATAGCCAACACTGCGAACGGTTTCGATCAGGTTGGCGTGCTCTTCGCCCAGTTTGGCGCGCAGTCGTCGAATGTGAACGTCGACAGTTCTAGCGCCACCGTAATACTCGTAACCCCAAACTCGAGAAAGCAAGACTTCGCGGCTGAAAACCTTTCCGGGATTTTGCGCCAAGAATTTCAACAATTCGTATTCCATGTAGGTCAAATCAAGTGGTGTGCCACCAAACGATGCTTGATAAGTCTCAGTGTTGAGAATCAAACCGCTGTATTCGATAAGTGATTCACGCGACACAGACATCTCGGTGTAAAACAAATGGCGCAGGCGTGAGTCGAGTTCGCGCGGGTGAATAGGTGCAAGACAAAAGTCGTCGAACAAATCGTCGCGCATTTCAAGATCGGCAAGTTGTGCGCCAGTAACCAAAACGATCGTTCGGTCGACGCGATTTTCGCGACGACGCAATGCGCGACATATTGCCCACCCAGACTCGGGGTCTTGACTGCAGTCAACTACCGCGCCGAACCATCCCGAAGTTGGTTCGAGTTTGTCGATCGCCTGACTTGAGTTGACTGCCTTCCATGAATAGCCCGACAAATCGAGCGTTCGGGCCACATCGATTGGCGCGGGATCAGGAAATACTGCGAGCAGTTTTTCGTCGTCGATAGTCATCGTTGAATTTAGAGTGACCGTAGATAACGATTTAGTTCGTATTGGCTGATGTGCGTCTTGTAGCTGCGCCATTCGGCTCGCTTGTTGCGCAAGAACCATTCAAAAATATGTTCACCGAGTGCTTCTGCCACGAGTTCTGATCGCTCCATCACTCGCAATGCATCCGACAATGACTGCGGCAATTGTTCGATGCCAAGTTTTGCCAACATGTCGTCACCCATTTCAAACAAATTCGAGTCTGCTTCGGTCGGAAGTTCGTAACCTTCTTGAATGCCGCGCAAACCCGCAGCAAGAATCACTGAAAATGCTAGATATGGGTTGCACGCCGGGTCGGGTGACCGATATTCGATGCGCGTGGCTTGCTCGCTGTTTCGCTTTTGAATCGGCACTCGAATTAGACCACTGCGATTGTTGCGCGCCCATGAAATGTGCACTGGGGCTTCAAAGCCAGGCACAAGTCGCTTGTAACTATTTATATTTTGGTTTGTCACGGCGGTGATTTCTGCGGCGTGTCGCAGAAGACCGGCCATAAATTGTTTTGCTGTGATCGACAAGTTATACGGGTCATCGTTGTCGTGAAAGGCGTTTTGCTCGTCTTTGAAAAGGCTTAGGTGAAGATGCATACCCGAACCTTGCACGCCCTCAAGTGGCTTGGGCATAAAAGTTGCGTGCACATTGTGCAATGCCGCAACTTCTTTGACCACGAGGCGAAATGTCATAACGCTGTCGGCCATCGTCAACGCATCTGTGTGTCGAAGATCGATTTCGTGCTGGCTCGGTGAGTCTTCGTGAAAGCTGTATTCAACTGGAATGCTCATCGTCTCGAGTGTTCGAATTGTTTCTTTGCGCAATGAACTTGTGATGTCGTTGCTTGTCAGATCGAAGAAACCACCTTCATCAAGCGGTACTGGTCGTGAATCAACTTTGGGTGGATCGAAATAAAAATATTCGATGTCTGGCGCGACATAAAACTGATAACCAAGTTTTCGAGCGTTGTTTAGGTTGCGTCGCAACACTTGTCGCGGATCACCGTCGAATGCAGTGCCATCAAGTTTGGCGATATCGCAAAACACGCGGGCTTCGGCACCCTTGGGGTCAACCCATGGCAAGACTTCAAAAGTGTTCGGGTCGGGCAAGGCCAAAACATCGCTTTCTTGCACACGACTAAACCCGTCGATGGCCGAGCCGTCAAAACTCATGCCGTCGTTGAGTGCGTTCTCCATTTCGGCTGGGCTGATGGCGAAACTCTTGAGGTTGCCGAGCACATCGGTGAACCACAAGCGAACGAGGCGGATGCCACGTTCTTCAACGGTGCGAAGAACATAGTCGCGTTGCTGTTCAATCATCTCAGCGCTCTTTTCGCTCGATTGGCATAAATACAGTCTGCCGCCGCAACGACGAGTTTCACTCGGGTTACGGCGGCAGGACTATTGAGTTTTGGGATTACTAATTTTTGGTTACTTCTTCTTCGTCTTTTTCTTGGTGCTTGCCTTGGCGCCTTTGTTGCCCTGCTTTTTGCCGGCACTCTTGGTTGGCGATGACTGTCCGCAAACTGTTTCGAGAATCAGCTGAGTAACTACATAAGGGTCCATGTTTGCATTTGGTCGGCGATCTTCGGCATAGCCCTTTTGGTCGCGAGCAACCTGCCAAGGAATTCGCACTGATGCACCACGGTTTGAAACGCCGTAACTGAACTTGTTGTATGGAGCAGTTTCGTGTTTGCCGGTCAAGCGACTTTCAATATCGTGTCCGTAGTTGCTGACATGCTCATTGATTCGTTTGCCGAGCGCTTTGCATGCATCATCGATTGCCTTGTAGTTCGAGCGCATCGCCTTTGTCGAGAAATTGGTGTGGCAACCTGCACCGTTCCAGTCTCCTTTTTGGGGTTTGGCATCAATTGAGATGACCACGTCGTAATCTTCGGCGATGCGATGCAACAGCCATCGTGCAACATGCAATTCGTCGCTGACTCGAAGTGCATCAATCGGCCCAATTTGAAATTCCCATTGGCCGGGCATAACTTCGGCGTTTGTACCCGAAATATGTAGACCGGCTTCGAGACACATCTCGGTGTGAATCTCGACAATGTCGCGACCCATAACTCGGCCTGCACCGACGCCGCAATAGTAAGGACCTTGCGGAGCAGGTTCGCCAGAAAGTTCTGGGAAACCAAACGGTCGACCGTTGAGTCGCATCATCGTGTATTCCTGTTCGATGCCGTAGATCATTTTTTGATCGGCATATCGCTTTGCAGTTTCAGCACACAGCGCGCGCGTGTTTGTCGGATGCGGCTTGCCAGTTGAAGCAATAAGCACCTCGCACATCACAAGAACATTTTTTCCGCCACGAATCGGATCTTTGCAACTGAACACCGGATTCAAAATGCAGTCGGATGCTTCACCAGTCGCTTGGTTTGTCGACGAACCGTCGAAGCCCCAAATCGGCAACGCCTTGGTGCCATTTTCGATGACCTTTGTCTTCGATCGCAATGTTGGCGTTGGTTCGACGCCGTCTATCCAGATGTACTCGGCTTGATATGACATTTGAGTTCCTCTCAATTCTGAATCTGCCACGCCGGCAAATTCTCAACCTTGACAGTTTTGCCGATTGCGGTTTCTCGGCCATTGCTCGTTTGTAAACGGAGTGTGAAGTTTTTGGCTAGATAGCCTGATTATGTGGCCGAATTTGCCGAACTTCGCGTTGGACTTGCCCAAATCAACCCCGTAGTCGGTGATTTGCGTGAAAACGCAAGCAAGATTTTGGACAACTACAAACAGGCCGTGAAGGCTGGCTGTGATGTGGTTGCGTTTCCTGAACTATCTATCACTGGTTATCCGCCTGAAGATTTAGTTCTGAAGCAGGGCTTTGTCGCCGAGAACAGAAAAGTTCTCGATGAAATCTTGAAGTCAATCGGCGACACTTTTGCGGTTATCGGCTTCGTTGACCAAGACAAAGACTCGCACGATATTTACAACGCCGCGGCAATTTGTCAAAACCAAAAAATAGTTGGCGTGTATCGCAAGCATTTGTTGCCGAACTACAACGTCTTTGATGAACAGCGATATTTCACGCCGGGTGTACATAATCCGCTATTTACGATCAAGGGTGCGTGCGTCGGCGTGACGATTTGTGAAGACATTTGGGATGCGCAAGGGCCCGTATCGGTTCAGGCCTCGTTGGGCGCCGTATTGAATCTGAACATCAACGGCTCGCCGTTTCATGCAGGCAAAATTGGTGCGCGACGCGAAATGTTGAGTTCGCGTGCACGCGACGGCGAGTGTGTTGTTGCCTATGTCAACCAAGTTGGTGGCCAAGACGAACTCGTGTTTGACGGTGGCTCGATGATCTTGGCTGCCGACGGCACAATCGTGGCGAGTGCGGCGCAGTTTGTCGAAGAGTTGTTGATCTGTGATTTGGTATTGCCCAAGTCAAAGTCAGTTGCTGCGCCTCAACAATCGCGTGGTCAAATTGCTGAGCCACTCGACGAAGACGCGCAGATTTTTGCAGCACTTGTGTTGGGCACACGTGATTATGTACAAAAAAATGGATTCAAAGATGTCGTGATTGGTCTTTCTGGTGGCATTGACTCGGCCCTGGTGGCTGCAGTTGCGACACAGGCACTTGGTTCAGAACATGTGCACGGCGTGGCGATGCCTTCTCGTTATTCTTCGCCAGGTTCGTTAACCGACGCCGAACTTTTGGCAAGCAACTTAGACATTGACATGCAGACAATTTCAATTGAGCCAGCATTCAGTGCTTATCTCGAAGCGCTGGCACCGAGTTTTGCTGGCCGCCGTGCAGATTTAACCGAAGAAAACTTGCAGAGTCGAGTTCGCGGCACCACATTGATGGCGCTGTCAAACAAATTTGGTTGGATGGTCTTGACCACCGGCAACAAGAGCGAAATCGCAGTCGGTTATTTCACTTTGTACGGCGACTCGGTCGGTGGTTATGCGGTGATCAAAGATTTGTTCAAGACGAAGGTCTATGAGATCTGCACATATTTCAACCAACAAAGTGGTCGAGATCTGATACCCAATTCGATAGTCAACAAAGCACCTTCGGCAGAGTTGCGACCAGACCAACGAGACGATCAGAGTTTGCCGCCCTATGAAGTTTTAGATCCGATTCTTGAGCTGTATGTCGAAGATGATTTGACGGCTCAGCAAATTATCGAACTCGGTTACGACTCTGAGTTGGTAAAACGAATTGCACGACTAGTTGATATGAACGAATACAAGCGCCGTCAGGGTGCGCCGGGTGTGCGAATCAGCACAAAAGCATTCGGCAAAGATCGTCGACTGCCGATCACCAATAAATTTTCTGGCTAAAACTAGTTTTTTAGTTGTGAACCAGTCCGCCGCGTCGGTGGTATGAATACATCAACAAAGTCGCAACGCCGGCGCTAGCAGCGCCGATTAACGACGGCAGGGCGATGCCGTTGCTTGATTCGTAGGCGCGAGTAGCAATAAGGCTCATCACACTGCGACCAAGAGTGCCAGCGCCAATGACAAGACCGAGGCCGCTGCCAGGTCGTTTCGGCACAAGATGTGTGGCGAGTGGCAACATGCTGACTACTGCGAATTCGAAACCCAAAATATAAATGAGTAGTGCAACTAAGCCGAGCACCAGATTGTGTGACACAAACCAAAGTGCGAGCCCGCCTGGCACCATGATCAAACATCCGATGGCGATACTTTTTTCTTTGCCCCAGGCGTCTGTTTTGCTGGCGCTGGTGATTGACGCGTAGAGCTCGACAGCACCGAAACTAAAACCGACCGCGGCGATGCCGATCGCACCGAAACCGAACTCGTCGTCGAGCCAGGCGCCAAAAGTTATGAAGATGCACTGACTTGCGCACATCGTGGCAAACATCGTCGCCACAACTAGCCAACCGCGACCGCTCAATCGCACGCCATCATCGGCGACCCGAGAAGAAACTTCATGCTCTTCTGCTTTGATTCGCGACGCAATGAATAACAGCGAAATTACCGTGCCGAAAACGCCGGCGATGAACCCCGCGCGCCAACTGCTGAGCGCGGTGATTACTCCCATTAGCGAAACACCGAGCAGTAGACCTAGCGCCCATGAAATTTCGGTGATGCCGATGTAGCGACCACGCTTTTCGTAAGGCACATGATCTGAGATCCAACCAGACATGCCGAGATCGAAGAAGTTTTTTGTGATGCTGATCAGAGTCACACCAAAAGTGAAGACATAAATATTCGGCGAGACACCGGCGAGAAGCGCGCCGAGCCCAATGCCGATGAGACCCGCGACCATTGCAGTTCGCCGCGACAAATAGTCGACGAATCTGCCGATGAACGGCGAGAGCAGGCCTGAAAGTTCTGAGATCGTTAGTGCGATGCCGATTTCAGAAAGCGAGATGTCAAAACCCTTGGCGATGATCGCCACAAACGGTGGGGTGAAGCGATAGCACGCATTGGTGGTTAGTCGCGCGCCGGTGAGAAGCGTGATGTTCTTCTTGACGAGGGCCGAGAACGAATCATCAAGCCAGCGACTGAGCACGAGGCTCAACGCTACAACTATTTGTTAAAGCGACTCGTTCGAGTTGAGTTCGCCGATCACGGCAACGATTCGACCCGCACGCAATTGATTTTTGGCATCGACTTCGAACCAACTGCCGCCGAGGTTTTCAAGACGATTATCTGAAACTTTTAGTTCACGGCGAAGTGTTCGAATCACACCACTGTGGCTGATGACGAGTGCCTGACCACCACGACATTTGTCGGCGATGTCGATTAGTGCGTCAGTCATGCGCTGCACGACGCTGATATTTGGTTCGAAGTCGTCGGGTTGGCGGCGAGAGTCTAAAAACCCCGGCCAGCCGGCCTCGATCTCTGCATAAGTCAAACCTTGCCACGGACCAATATGTGATTCTTTGAGTCGGTCATCAATATGTAAGTCGACGATGCGCTTGTGCTCGGCGATTATCTCTGCGGTGCGAAGTGCTCGTTGCAACGAACTTGTGGCGATCAAATCAAATGAACCGAGCTTGAGTGCCGCTTGCTGGGCTTGTTGAATGCCTTCGGGCGTGAGCGCGATGTCGGCCTGACCTTGCCATCGACCCTGGGCGTTCCATTCTGATTGTCCGTGACGAAGCACCAACAAGCGAGTTGTCAATTTCGTGGTCTGGACTGAATTAGACACTCATCGCAGGGTAGTGGCTTAGGTAACCTGACTGCATGGCGCGTGTGAAACTTTTTGCCTCGGCCCGACAAGCAGCGGGTACTGCGAGTGATGAAATCTCTGGGCGAACCGTAGATGAAGTTTTGCAAGTAGCCGCCGAGAAATTCGGCGCAGAATTTGTTGCCGTGTTGAAGAGCTGTCGAGTTTGGTTGAACGGCGAAGAAGCAATCGGCACCACCGTCGTGGGCGATGCCGACGAGGTTGCAATTTTGCCGCCTGTCTCGGGTGGTTGTGCGAGCCTTTTAGCGATTGAAATTGAAACTAAATGAAAGACGTGGTTGACCCGAGCGCGATGACGACCGCTGAGTTGCGCAGTGCTCGCGCGGCCTTGCAGATGCAAGAAGATGTGATTTCGTTTGTTCGCCGCATGGCGCAAGGACGTTGCGACTTGGCACGAGACGAACAGCGCCGTCGTACCGATGGCACACCTGCATCGGGCATCAGTGTTTCGGATATTGCCAATGTGTTCGGACAAGAAGGCGGTGGTGGTTCGTCGCGGCCGCCGCGCGAAACAAATATTTCTGCTGATCACGAATTAGTCGTTGAACTCGAAAAACTTTGCGAGCGCGTTGGTTTTGGTGAGTTGCGCACGCTTGCTGACGATGCGCTTGAGATAGCAATCGCCGAAATCGAGAAGTTCGAACTTGCGCGTTCGGCAGAGCGCAAAAATTTGTTTGCCAAAATCGATGCGCTGACAACTGAATTAGTCAAGCGATACAAAGATGGCGGCGCCAGTGTCGACTCGCTACTAACTGACTAGTAACTAGTCAAAATAACTGGTCAAACACTCTCCGGTAGAGGTAAAACCCGACTAGAGCGATAGGTTTTATAGACAAATGCAGCGCGTTGCGGTCATTTCAATGCACACTTCACCCCTGGCACAGCCGGGTGTCGGTGATGGCGGTGGCATGAACGTTTATGTCCGTGAACTCGTTTCGGCGATGGCTCAAAAAGATGTGCAGTGCACTACATATACGCGGGCGTGGCGTGAAGGTTTGCCCAGAGTCGTCGAAGTCGAACCGAATCACAAGATCGTGCACATCGAAGCCGGTCGATTTGATCTTTCAAAAGACGAACTACTTGATGTCGTTGATTTGTTTACACAGTTAGTTGCCGACGACATTGAATCGTCTGGTGGAGCCGATGTGTTGCACGCGAATTATTGGTTGTCGGGTCTTGTTGGTCATCGACTAAAGCACCAACTTAATTTGCCGTTGGTGACTACATTTCATACATTGGCTCGCGTCAAATCACTTGGTGGCGACACAGAGTCAGTTGTTCGTGAACGAGCCGAACTTGAGATCATCGGTTGCGCCGACGCGATTTGTGTGAGTTGCCCCGAAGAGTTGAGTCAATTTCGCGCGCTTTACGGTCAGTCGCCAGGTGTCGTGACCGTTGCGTCGCCGGGTGTGGCAACCGCATTCTTTTCACCGGGTGATCGCCAAGGTGCACGACACGCACTCGGCTGGGGAAACAAACCACTGATGTTGTTCGTTGGTCGTATTCAGCCGCTCAAAGGTGTCGATGTCGCAGTTAAAGCACTTGCGAAATTAGAGAATAAAGACGCCGAGTTGATGATCGTCGGCGGCGCCAGTGGTTCTTTTGGTTCAAGTGAGTCGGCGCATGTTCGCAAACTAATTTGTGATTTGCAACTCAGTGGTCGAGTGCATTTCGTCGAACCACAACCACACCATTTGCTTTCAACTTATTATCGTGCTGCCGATGTCGTGTTGGTGCCGTCGCGAAGCGAAAGTTTCGGCCTCGTCGCACTAGAGGCCGCAGCCTGCGGCGTGCCGGTTGTTGCAAGCGCAGTTGGTGGGTTGCTCAATTTGGTCGAGCATCAGCAAACAGGTTTCTTGGTGAAAGATCGCAACCCAGATGAGTTCGCGAAATATGTCGACCAGTTGCTGGCAGATCCGCTGTTGGGTTTGACGATCGGCAACCGCGCAGCACAGCGCGCCAAAGATTATTCGTGGTCGGCAACCGCAGACAGCGTGATTGGTGTTTATCAGGCGCTCTTTGCCGGGCAACTCGTAACTTGCCTATAAAACTGTGAGCGATCTTTTCGACGACGCAGCGTTGGCGCGAATCGAGCGACAAATTGACGAATGGTTGGGTCGGGCGAGAACGAATCACGCAAATATTTTGGCTGTCGACCGATCAGAAGAAGACGAGTTTCGTTGGTATGTGCGCATGGCCGGCGAAGAAAAAGATTTCACCACGATTTGGTTCACACTCGGGCAACGCACATTGCGTTACGAAACTTATGTGATGCCGGCACCCGAGCAGAACGCCGAGTTGCTTTACGAAACGGTTCTGCGACGAAACGAAAAACTGGTGGGTGCGCACTTTTCAATCGGTCTGGAAGATGCGATCTACCTGCGCGGCGAAATTGGGTTGTCGGCATTGAACGAAGTCGAACTAGATCGAATAATCGGCACGCTCTATGCAGCCGTTGAGCAGTTGTTTTGGCCGCTTTTAGAAATTGGTTATGCCAAAGCTGCGACTCTGCGCACACAACGAAATAGCACTCGAACTGCATAGCGTTCGGGGAAGTCGTTGGGTGGTTCGAGTGCGCCTAACTAGCCTGAACGGCGTGGTGAAAATATGAACAAACCGAGTCGACCAGTTTTGGGCATTATCGGTGGCGGCAACATGGGCTCGGCTCTTGTGCGAGGTTTGCTCGCTGGCGATTTTTCTGCCGAACAGATTGTGATCGTCGAGAAAGACAATTCGCGAATTGCCGAACTTAGGCGCGAGTTCGCCAATGTTGAGGTTGCTTCAAAATTGCCGATGTGTGACTCTGTCGTGTTGGCCGTTAAACCGACCGATGTTGTCGAAGTGTGCGGCAATCTGGTTGATGCGGGTGTTCGACAGGTGTTGTCGATCGCTGCTGGTGTCAAGATTGCAACGATTGAAAATGCAACATTAGGCAAAGTTGCCGTTATTCGTGCAATGCCCAACACGCCAGCACTAATTGGTCAGGGCGCTTCGGCGATGGCTAGAAGTGCAAGTTGTAGCGATGAAAATATCGCGTGGGCAAAACAAATTTTGCTCGGCGTGGGCACTGTTGTCGAAGTAACAGAAGATTTGATCGACGCAGTCACCGGACTCTCTGGTAGTGGGCCCGCTTACATATTTTTGTTGGCAGAAGCATTGATTGCTGCAGGTGTGCAACAAGGTTTGTCAGAACAAGTTTCTGGCGAACTCGTTCGTCAGTTGTTGGTCGGCTCATCGTTGTTGCTCGCCGAAAGTTCTGAGACGCCAGCCCAGTTGAGAAAAAAAGTAACTTCACCCAATGGCACCACAGCGGCAGGAATTGCCGAGTTAGTCAGTAAACAATTCGCCGAGATTATCGCTAGTGCAGTGGGTGCAGCAACCGTCCGAAGCAAAGAACTAGGAAAATAATCTTAGAAATTTCTGCCACAAATTTAGTTATATATCCCTGATTTGTGTCTAAAGTGAGACTTGGGAATGTCGCAAGATCACCGGACGGGGTAACCCCCCAACTGGGAGTCGCGCTCGAAAGAGTTGCGCCGTTTGAGCCGGTGCCGTCGGGGGGTTGGCACCGGCTCTTACGTTTCTCAGTATCGTGAGAAAGCCATGGCAACCAAATATTCAACCGTTTCGTTTCTTTCTGATTATGGAACACGAGATGAATTTGTGGGTGTTGTCAAAAGTGTGATCTATGAAATTGCGCCACAATGTCGCGTCGTAGATTTGACACACGAAATTGAACCGTTTGATGTGCGCGCGGGTTCATTGTCGTTGGCGCGTTGCGTTTCATATGTAGCCAGCGGAGTGGTGCTGGCGGTGGTAGATCCGGGTGTTGGTTCGTCGCGTCGGGCTGTTGCCGTTGAAGTTGCTGATGGCAAGGGTGTTTTTGTGGGCCCAGATAATGGATTATTGGCCATGGCGATTGCCTTGGCTGGCGGTGCAGGTCGGGCGGTGTGTTTGACGAATACTGAATATCATTTGACGAGCCCTGGCGAAACTTTTGCCGGCCGCGATATTTTTGCGCCGGTCGCAGCGCACCTATGTAATGGTGTTGATCTAAGCGAACTCGGCGAAATGATTGACCCTGCGTTGTTGTTGCCTGGTGTAGTGCCGTTGCCCCGTGAAGAAAATGGTGCGTTGCACGGTGAAGTGACATGGGTCGATCGTTTTGGTAACTGCCAGTTAAATGTCGGGCCAGACGAAGTCGCGAACTTTGGCGAAGTGTTGCGAGTCGAGATTGGTTCGGTGTTGAGTGGTGCGAGCGTGAACCGCGAACAAGTTGTGCGGTCGCTAAAAATCGTGCGAAGTTATGACGCCATCGGAAGCGGACTCGGACTAGTAGTCGACTCGTATGGCATGCTCTCGTTGTCTGTTGATCGGGGTTCGGCGGCCCGTGAATTGAATATTGGCCAAGGTGATCTGGTTATTTTGTCGCGACTTCAAGAAGGCGATCAGAACAGCACGATTACGACTGCGGTAAAGATTGCGCCTAAGAGGTAAAGTTCGAAAATGCGACCATCCACCACGCTGACTCTCGGTTTATTGCTCGCGGTGATTTTTATTGCGGGTCTTTTGTCAATTGTTGGCAGGTAGTTCTTTTTGCGTTTGAGTTGAGTTACTGGCGATCAAAAAGCCGATAAATAAAATACATAAACCGATAAGAAGTGTTATCGCAAACGCTCGGTCTTTGCCCAGTCGGCCGGCAAGTGTGCCGCTAGCCGAAAGCACAAGTGTGCCGACTGCGACGAACACATTGCCAATTGCCAATCGCGCTGGTGCTACGACGGTTCGCTGAGCGGCTGACTTGAGATTTGGCGTCTGAGACTTGATCACCCGCCAGGTTGACCAGAGTGCACCAAAAATTATTACGAGTGCGGGCACTCCAGAACCAACTGCAGCCATGATTCTTGGCAGCACTCCGAATAATTCGCGTGCAGCAGGAAACTCACCGTCAATAATGTCGCGCTTTGTTGGTGCTACTGCGATGACTCCGGTGCAGAATGCACTGAGCACGACAAGTGTGCGTCGAAGTTGATCCGCGAAATTTTTATTGGCCAACAAATAGATCGTGCCGAGGGCGAGCCAAGCGACGTTGAGTACTGCGCCGGCGAGGAAGAAAACTCGAAATGCGAACATCGACCAACCGGTTGCTTCGGCCCACCACAATGCGCCAGAGCCGATAGTGAATAGCGTCATGGCAACCGTCCAAGCCAGTTCTTGTGGTTGACCGCGACGGTGCCAACGGTCGAATGTGCTGAGGGCAAAGGCTGCGGCAACGAGGGTTGCGCCGCCTGCCAGAGCCGAATTCAATTGATTTGCCACAGCGAAGGTCGGCATCGAATTCACGCAAGCACGATAACTCAGGAGATCAAGTTGCGAGGGGGTGACTCGGTGTAGCCAAAGGCACAAGGCTTGGACGAAGATTTAAAATTCAGACTTTGTGAAATTCTGCACGAAGGCATAACCTGAGTCCATGACCCAACTTCAACGACGCAGAATTCCTGACGCAGCCGTAACTCGATTGCCGGTGTATTTGCAAATTTTAAATAATTTGCACGCGACAAATGTTTTGCGTTTCTCAAGCGATGAACTTGCCGTCTTGGCCGGCGTCAATGCCGCCAAGGTGCGTAAAGATCTTTCTTATCTCGGCAGCTACGGCACTCGCGGCGTCGGATACGAAGTTACATATTTGATTCACCAGATCAAGCGCGAACTCGGCTTGTTGCGCGAATGGAATGTAGTTGTAATTGGAGCCGGCAACTTGGGCTGTGCGCTTGCGAAGTTTGGCGGGTTTGCTCCGCGCGGATTTCCGGTTGTTGGCATTGTCGACAACGACCCAAAGAAGATTGGCCAAACCACTGGCTCTCTGACGGTTGGCGATGTGCGCAATCTTGGAAAGATGGTTCGCGATTTGAATGTCACAATCGGAGCGATTACGACTTCGACTGCGACTGCTCAGTCGGCTGTCGACGCGTTGATTGACGCTGGTGTGGCTTCGATACTTAATTTTGCACCGATCGTCTTGGCGACACCGAGCAGTGTTTCAGTGCGCAACGTTGATCTGGGTGTTGAGTTGCAAATCTTGAGTTACTACGAGCAGATGCGCACAGAACAATCAGAAAGTGCCAAGACTCAAACAAAGTCGAGCACGGCCTCGGTCTAACTGTACGATTCACGGCGCCTAATCTGAGAAGGTGCGTCAGCTTCTAAATCTGCGACTGTGGCTGGCGCTCGGCGTTTTGGCCATCGGGGCGGTTTTCGTCTTGCTGATCTCTTGTAACGACTGCTTTGGTCGGGATGGTAACTCTGCTGAGATTTCTGCCGATGTCGAAAAAAATATCGAGACAGTGGCGATTGCAACTACTTTTATTCAGAGCGAAGGTTGGCGGATCGAAAACGGACGCACAATTGGTGAAGCATCGGTGTCGCTTGATGACGCACGACAGATATTTATTGCCGCCGATACGCCTGGCGAGAGTCTTTGTGCAGATTTGAGTGTTGGCTCAAGTTGCGTGTTCTTGGCGAATATGTTCGGCGATTCGGTGATGTGGTTCGCTTTCATCGACACGAACTCTCCAAAGCCGACTCGTGTGCTCGAATTGCCGAGCCTCGTCGACATGCTTGACTCTGGCAGTCGCGGGGTTTTGGCCAACGGTTGGATCGTGCCATTGGCCAACGGCGTAAAACGAACATGTGGTGAAGACACTGGCACGCTGCGCGAATTTATCAACAACTATTCACCCGACAACAGCGTGACCAAGTTGAATTTGATCACCGACCAAGTTGACGAAGTGTTGTGTACGGGCTAACTGTTAACTGCTACGTCAAGCGTTAGGAAACAGTCGAACGATATTTGCCGCGACTTTATAGGCCGCTTCGGCTGGGCCAATTTCGTCAGGTCGCAAGATGTTGGCCATGATTCGCAGTACCCACTCCATCAGAGTGCGGCTGTGAATGCCGACGCGCGAAAGTTCGCGCATCAAAACTGGTTGACCGATAACTCGCGCAAACAGCCGAGCGACTTTGAAGTATTGACCATATTCGTCCTGGATTAATTGCTCATATCGCTTGAGCGCCATCGCGTCGCCCGACACCAGTGCGTCGTGCAAAACATCGGCGGCCATGTGCGCGGTTTCGTATGCATAATCGATGCCTTCACCATTAAATGGGTTGACACTGCCTGCTGCGTCGCCAATAACAATATGTGTCGGCCCGATTTTTGGTCCGACAGAGCCACCCATCGGAATTTTGCCACTTGTGGCTTTGCATTCAGGTTTTGTCGGGTCAATTTCCCATTTGTCGGCGATCATATGTGCATACGAGTCGAGCAAATGTGACGTGTTGACATCTTTGAAATTTTTGAATGTCGATAGCAAACCGACGCCGATGTTTATAGTTCCGTCGCCAACAGGAAATATCCATCCGTAACCTGGCATCGAGTTGCCGTTGCGATCTTTGACATCAAGCGCCGATTCGATCCACGGTTCTTGATGCCGCGGGCTCTGCCAATATGTGCGGATTGCAGTGCCGTATGGCCATGACTTCTCGCGCGAGGTACCCATGCTTCGACCAAAGCGAGAGTTGGCGCCATCGGCAATCAACACATAGTCGGCATTGATCGCAACGGTCGTGTTGTTTTGTTTGTTGGTAACCATAGCCCCACGCACGCAGCCCTTTTCCATGATTGGGGCAACCGCTTCGTGTTCTTCAAGAAGTTTGGCTCCGGCGTTTTGCGCATTACGGGCGACCATCATGTCGAGTTCGCGACGACGCACGACATAGCCATAGCGCGGATAGATCGGATGCGTCGGCCATTGCAATTCAATGGCCTTGCCATGCGCCGTCGCGCGCAAACCCTCGTAGCGATGAAATTGCGAGAGTTGCGATGACAAACCCATGTCATCTAGTTGTTTGACCGCACGCGGTGTGAGACCGTCGCCACAAGTTTTTTCACGTGGAAATTTCTTGCGCTCGACAATCGTTACATCGTGACCGTGCTTTGCGAGCCAGAAACCAGCAGCCGAGCCGGCAGGACCGCCACCGATGACGAGGACCTCTGTGCGAAGTATTTTTGTTACTTCGCTAGTTAGATCGAGGGGTTTGATCTCGGTTTCTATTTATTTTCCAGCGGGGCGTGCATCTGTGCCGACATTTGCGGGTGGGTTCGGAAGCGCAGCATAAGTTTCAGCAAGATTGTCGTAATTGACTGAACCGTTTTCGAGGCCTAAAAATATTTCTGATTCTGGCGAGCACCATGTTTCGTACTCGGCCTTCCATTGCTCGCTTTGTTCATCGGCACCACTAATTTCATATCGTTCGTGACACACAACGCCAAGAATTTCTGCGTCAGTTAGACCGCCACCGAATTTTTCTCCTTGTTGTGGCATTGGGTTGCCGTTGTAAGAAAGTGTCTCGTGTGCGCCACCCTCTCGATTTGGGTCACCGTAGACCTTGACGCCCGCCGACACGAATTGCTGTGAACCCGCATACACGAAGTTGAGCATGTCTTCGATCTTTGGGAAAGTTTTTAGAACCTCGCCTTGATAAAGCACACGACCCGCACCGCCCGCGCCATTGGCGCCGTGACAACCTGCGCATGTTCCGTAGACGCCTGCGCCGATCGCCATTGGACCTTCAACTATTTTTTCTTGCGGCTTGATTGCAATCAAATACATAAACGCCCAAAATGGCAACAGGCTCAATGTCGCCATTGCCCAAAACGGAATTTTCTTTCGCGTTTTAGCGGCGACGACATAACTTGGATCTGGCGGTGGCGGTGGAGGAGCGCTCGCAACTTGTGGCGCGGGCGCTGGTTTGGTCTCAGAAGTTTTCGCTGGAAGATTTGGTATGTCGCCAGATGTATCTGCAGCAGGGGTTTTGCCGGCAGCTTTGTCACGCGCTTCTTGCGCACGCTTAAGTAGATGCTCGGGTATTCCGGCCACAACTCTCCTTGAATCAGATTCTTGCGATTAATTTGTATCCGTTTAATAGGTTAGACGGATTGCGGACAAGAATTATAAGTTCACGATCGCACAACCAAGATGCCGACTGTCGGTGAGCGAATTTCACACTCAATCGTTGAGCAATCGTGAAGTCTTGTGACCAACGAGTCAGTCATGCAAGCTTTACAAATACCGAGCCGAATGTCTTCCCGACTAGGCTAAAACAAGATTTTAAGAGGAAAGGCAAGCCCTCAAACAATGCTCGCAATTGACATTCTCAGATGGCCAGGAGTGAATCAGGCGTTCTTGTTTTCGCTCGTGTTCACGACTGGTTTGAGTCTTGTCATAATTCCAATTGGTAAGCGTCGTAAGTTCGATCGCAAAGCTACTTGGGGTGAAGCGATGATCGGGTCAGCCTACGTATTCGCAGTTTTGTTTTTGGCGTTCGGCGTGGTGCCGCACCAATTCATCGATCATGCCGATAAAGAACTTGGTTGGCGCAAAGACAAACTCGTCTACGGGCCGTTCGACATTTTGAAGTCTGACACCGTTGGTGGCAGCTTTCCGATCACCATTAGTTACGAAGCAATTCGTGACATCATGGTCGTGGTGATACATGTCTTTTACATCGGTCTGATGATCTACCTGTTCAGTTGGTGGCAGAAGCGTGGAGAAGTCAAAACTACCGAAGTTGTTTCGTCAAGTTACGGCCGTCCGTTGGTAAAGAAGAGTTGAGCGATGGCAAAAACTGACGCAAACCCGCCGATGATGCCGTACACCGACGACTATCAACTCGTCGAGGTAGATGCTGAATATTTGAACAAGGCAGTGAAGCCTAAGCAGTTCATCCACATCGATCAGTCAGAGTGCATCATGTGCGAAGGCTGCGTCGATATTTGCCCATGGAAGTGCATATTCATGGTCAACACTGATGCGATTTCTGAGTCAACAGGCACAGAGTTGCCTGGTGAAGACCCTTCAGACAAAGTTGTTTTCATTATCGACGATGATGTTTGCACGCGGTGCGCGCTGTGTGTCGATCGTTGTCCAACCGGTGTGATAATTCTTGGCAAAGTTGGGGTTGCGCCAGCCACAGGCGAAACTCATATGCGGACAAACAACCACGGCTACTCGTACGGCATGAGATTTTAGGAACGGAGAAAATTAAATGGCAAAGATGATCGAGCAGAAATCTCGTCCGACGATTAAACAGCGCATGACCAAACTCAATGAGTCGACGCAGTCAAGTCAAGCCTGGAACTCGATTTTCAGACCGGGCTCAATTTTTAGAAAGGGTTATTCGGATTCGCCAAGAAACCGTTCTTATGTCGTAATGAACTCGGTGCTGTATCACTTGCACCCGGTCAAAGTTAAGCGCCATGCAGTGAAAGTTAGTTACACGTTGTGTCTTGGCGGCTTAAGTTTCTTCTTGTTCATTTTGCTGACGATCACCGGCATTTTCTTGATGTTCTTCTACCGTCCGACTTCGGCCAACGCATGGCAAGACATTCAGTCGTTGCACACATCGGTGACGTTTGGTTTGATGGTGCGCAATATGCATCGTTGGGGTGCACACTTGATGGTGCTCACGGTGTTCTTGCACATGGCGCGTGTTTTTTATCATGGCGCATACAAAGCGCCGCGTGAATTCAACTGGGTAATCGGCGTGATTTTGTTGACGCTGACTCTGTTGCTTTCGTTCACTGGCTACTTGTTGCCATGGGACCAACTCGCGTTGTGGGCCGTAACCGTTGGCACCAACATGATGGGTTACTCGCCGGTGATTGGTTCGCAAGTTCGATTCGTGTTGCTAGGTGGCGTTGAAATTGGCCCCGAAACTTTGTTGCGATGGTATGTGTTGCATGTTTTGTTGTTTCCTTTCGTGACAGTCATCTTCCTCGCGATCCATTTCTGGCGCGTGCGTAAAGATGGCGGAATTTCAGGACCTCTCTGATGGCCGGCATTCCAGAACATCTCTTGAAGCGTGCACAAGAGGCGCGCGAAAAAGCGGCTGCCGGCGCAGGCGGTGCACCAACGAGTGCACCTGCAGATGGTGACTCGCGAATCTCGGGCGATTTACTAGATCGAAACAAGGGCGCAGTTGCGCTGGCCGAAAAACCTGGAGCCGCTGTGGTCGCAGCGCCAGCAAATGGCAGCGTGCCATTCGGCGCCGGACCTGGGGGTCACACGCAACGCCTACTGACGGTCGTCAAATCAGGGTCGATTCAAGATGTCAAAGCGGTGCCAGTTGACAAGGTGCACACTTGGCCTCACTTGTTGGGTATCGAGTTTGTTGCTGCGCTCGCGTGCACGGCGTTTACGTTCGTGTTTTCGTGGTTTGTGAACGCACCGTTGTTGCAAGCGGCGAACTTCAATCAGACACCTAATCCTTCGAAAGCGCCGTGGTACTTTCTCGGGTTGCAAGAATTGCTGACGATGTTCCACCCGATGATTGCTGGTGTGACGATTCCGGGCATGGGTCTTATCGCACTGATGTTCGCGCCGTATCTCGATCGCAACGAATCAAATCGTCCAGAAGATCGAAAGTTCTTGACCGGTTTGATGACAGTGCACTTGATGTTCTGGGCAGTGCTCGTAATTATCGGTTCGTTCTTCAGAGGTCCTGGTTTCAACTTTGTCTTCCCTTGGCGCGAAGGCATCTTCTTCGAATTGTGATCGGATAGAACTTTCATGAACTCAACCACCATCATCACTATCGCCATTGCGGTTCTTGCCGTACTCGGTTTGGGCGTCGTCCTGACAGCAACTCGTCGTTCAGATATGGGCGGGACAGGCGTTTTGTCGCGCGAAACTCGTAAGCGCGATCGTGATGCAAAAAAGTCTTCACGCAATGCGCGGCGCGATGTTGAATCTGAAGCCTCGGCCGCTCGCAGCACCGCAGTTGCTTTAATCGCACCTGTCGAAATTGAGCCATGGGTTGCGCCAGACGCCGAAATGATCGGTGAGTCACGTCGTGCATTTTTGAATCGCGCCACTGTGACTTTGATGAGTGCAAGTCTTGGCGGTTTTGCCGCGGCGCTGATCGCATTTTTGTGGAAAGGCGCAGACGGCGGCTTCGGTTCAAAAATTAACGCCGGAAAAATCGAAGATGTTGTCGGCAAAATTCGTGCGAACAAAGGCTTCTTATATTTGCCAGAGGCTCGATCGTGGGTAACTGAATATCCAAAAGAAGCGATTTTAAAAGCAGAAGCGCTTTATTCGGGGCAAGCACCAGTGTTCACGGGTATGAGCGTCGGAATAGTCGCGCTGTATCAGAAGTGTCCGCACCTTGGTTGTCGAGTGCCAGAATGCAAAACATCGCAATGGTTTGAGTGCCCATGTCACGGTTCGCAATACAACCGTGTCGGCGAAAAGAAGGGCGGACCGGCGCCGCGCGGAATGGATCGATTCGGTGTTTCGGTGAACAACGGAATGGTTGTCATCGATACGGGCACGGTGTTTGGTGGTCCGCCAATCGGAACAAACACAACTGGTCAAGAAGCAGAAGGCCCGCACTGTGTCGGTGGAACGGGCGGACACTAAGTGAATCGCGTAACAATGCTCGCCGATACAACAACCACGATCGCTTGGGTAATTCTGCTGATCTCGGTTTTGGGGTGGATCATCTACGGTCTTGGCAATTTGCGATCTTCGAAGCGCGAGATTGGTGCAGAAATCAAACTTGCCGCGAACCGCAAGCCTTATTACGACGACGAGCGACTTGAAGGCGAAAAAATTCAGCGCACACAGTTGATTGGTCTTGCGTGTCTTGCGGTGACAACGATTGCGTTGCCGCTTTATTGGATTCTCGAACCTGGTCGAATGGTCGGCGCCGAAAAAGAGTTTCAACATCAATTTGAAACTTGGGGCACAGGGCTTTTTGCGACGACGGCCGATGGTGGCTACAACTGCGCTGGTTGCCACGGCGGCATGAAGGGCGGCGGCGGCGTTGCTTCTTATGCGATTTCAGATCCGAAAACTGGTCAAGTCAAGCAGGTCAACTGGAAAGCACCGGCTATCAATACGGTGTTCTATCGCTATAGCGAAGAAGAAGTTCGTTTCATTTTGAACTACGGTCGTCCATTTTCGCCGATGTCGGCTTGGGGTTTGGTCGGCGGTGGTCCGATGAACGAGCAGCAGATTCAAACTGTCATTGAATATGTCAAGAGCATTGAAATTCCGCGCGACGAGAACGGTCGATTGCCAGTTGAAAAGCAAGAAGAGGTTCAAGCCGAGGCCGAGCGCCTGGTGAAGGCTGGAACATACGCGTCGATCGGCGAAGCGCTATTCAATTTAGATCTTGGTAGCGGCAACTATTCTTGCGCGCGCTGTCATACGAAGGGTTGGTCATATGGCGAACCCGAAATCACCGGTGGCGGCGCCCTTGGTCCGAACCTAACTGGCGGTTCGGCAGTTCGACAGTTTCCGCAGCGCGACGAGATGATTGAGTTCATCAAGGGCGGCAGCGAACTTGGCAAGAGATATGGTCAGCAAGGTCAGGGCTCGGGTCGGATGCCGGCATTTGGTTTGATGTTGAGCGACGATCAAATCGGTGCGATCATCGACTATGTGAGAGGTTTGTAAAAATGTTGGCGATGCTTGCAGTTAGTTGGGAGCCAGAGCTTCGCGGATATGTGATCGTCGCAATTGCCGTTGGTGTTTTGATTGGCGGCACCTATTTAGTAGTCGGCACAAACTTGGGTGCTCGCCTCGGATTCTTGGTTGTGTTGGCTGGTTTTTTTGGGTGGATGGCGATCATGGGTTCAATTTGGTGGGTTTACGGCATCGGTCTTACTGGTCGTGCCCCGGCATGGCAGCCCGGCGAACCGACAACGATCGTGCGAAGTTCAGACTTGCTTGACGACGCCGAAATCATGCTCACACCGATGCAACCGTCAGGTGACGCAGTTGCTGACGCTGCTTCGGCGTCGGTGGCTCTGCAGAGCGAGGGTTGGTTGTTGCTAGAAGAATCTGATCCGCGACGTGGTCAAGCAGTTGCATCTGCCGACGAAATTATTCAAAATCAAGCCGAAGAGTTCGCACTTGGCGAATATTTGTCGGTTGCTGTTTACGATAAAGGCGGCGATCGCTGGCCGAAGATCAACGAGTCGCTTGACTTCTTGGCATTTTTTCACGAACCGCATTACTCAGTAGTTGAAGTTGCGCCGATCGTGCCTCAGCGCACCGAGCCTGGTCGAGCACCAGCCCGACCAGTTATCGACGAAACTCAGCCGCATCGATACATATATATGTTGCGCGATCTCGGCACGAAGCGCCAGCCGTCAATTTTTATCACGATTGGCTCGACGATTATTTTCTTGCTGCTCTGCCGATTGTTGCACTCTCGTGACCTGCGTCTGCGCGAGAATCTCAGCGTCGATTCTGGTTCGCGTTCTCCAGCGAAAAGCTAACAACAGTGGGTCAGTATCTTCCGATTGTTGTTTTGACAGTTCTGGCAATCGTGTTTGGCGTCGGGTCTTTGGTCGCGTCAAAATTATTGGCGCCGCGTCGACCAAATACCGCCAAGCAAGCACCTTATGAGTGTGGCATTGTGCCGAGCCTTGAAGCACCTGAGCGGTTTCCGGTGAGCTTCTATGTAGTGGCCATGTTGTTCATTATGTTCGACATCGAAATAATTTTTGCCTACCCATATGCGGTTGCCAGCGAATCTCTCGGGGCCTACGGTTTTTACGAACTCGTTGCGTTTAGCGCAGTTTTTTTTGTGGCGTTTGTTTATGTTGTGGCGCGCGGTGCTCTCGATTGGGGTCCGCTTAAGAAAGCCCGCAAGTTGGTTGAAGTCGACGGAGATATTCTTTCAGCGTCACGCTCGACATCTACGACGATTCGTCGTGTCGGGCTAGAGGGCCGTGAGCAAGAAAAAGTTTCTGTCTGATGGGGTTGATTCAAAATGTTGCTGACGATGGCTTGGGTGGTCTTGAGCACAATTTTTTAACGGGTCGCGTTGAAGAGTTGGTGAAATGGTCGCGCTCGCGGTCAAGTTGGGGTGCGACCTTCGGTTTGGCGTGTTGCGCGATTGAGATGATGACGGCAGGCACCGCGCATTACGACTTGGCTCGTTTCGGCATGGAAGTTTTTCGTGCGTCGCCGCGACAGGCCGACATCATGATCGTGGCTGGACGAGTCAGCCAAAAAATGGCGCCCGTGTTGCGTCAGGTTTATGACCAGATGATGGAGCCCAAGTGGGTTATCTCGATGGGTGTTTGCGCCAGTAGCGGCGGAATGTTCAACAATTACGCAATCGTTCAGGGCGTCGATCAAATCGTGCCGGTGGATGTTTATGCGCCGGGTTGCCCACCGTCACCAGAAACATTGATTCATGCCATCGAAACTTTGCATCAATTGATTGAAGACGGCGAGATTATGCGTCGCCGCGAGTCGACAGGTGCCGGTGCGCAAGTTCATATTCAAGAAATTGCCGCAGGCACGACTACGCCTGTCTCTTTAGGATCGCGTTGAGTCGTGACGCAAGTTTCGAGTCGAGTTGCTGATGATGTTCGCTTCGTCGCCAAGGCTGACTATCTAAAAACGCTCACCGCATTGCGTGACGAAGGTTTTGAAATGTGCGTCGACCTCACGGCTGTCGATTATTTGACGCACCCCGGTCGCAACATCGCCCCTGAAGTTTTGGGGCAGATTGTGCTTGAACGTTTCGAAGTTGTCGTCAATTTGCTTTCACTCTCGCAGCGCCGTCGCGTGCGATTGCGAATGCAGATTGCAGAGTCAGACACGGTGATTGATTCGGCTTTTGATTTATACCCGGGCACCGAAGCGATGGAACGCGAAGTTTTCGACATGTTCGGTATCAAGTTCAATGGTCACCCAGACTTGACGCGGATCTTGATGCCAGAAGATTGGCAAGGACATCCGTTGCGCAAAGATTATGGCGCCGGAAATATTCCGGTTCAGTTCAAAGGCGCCGCGTCGTGACCGCAACCGAGAACATCGTAGAGTCGCAAGACGCCGTGATTACGGCGGCTGGCACGAACGAGGGTCGTCAAGAACTTCAACTTCGAAAAGATGTTTCGGCAAAAGAAATTTTGCGTGGTTCGGGCGCAGTTTTGCGGATGAGCGAGTCTGAAGTGGCAGCGCTGGCGGGCACGCAGAGCGAAGATCAGACGATGATCATCAACATGGGGCCACAACATCCGAGCACGCATGGTGTTTTGCGGTTGATGCTCGAACTAAATGGCGAAACTGTTTTGCGTTGCAAGCCTGTAATTGGCTATTTGCACACTGGCATGGAAAAGACGGGCGAGTCGTTGACCTTTATGCAAGGTGGCACGAATGTGACCCGCATGGACTATGCGTCGCCACTGAATAACGAGCTTGTTTTTGCGATGACGACCGAAAAGTTGCTCGGCATCGATCAAGATATTCCGGAGCGCGCGGTATGGATTCGCATGTTGCTCTCTGAACTGAATCGCATCAGCAGTCACTTGCTGTTTATGGCGACTAACGGCATGGATATCGGTGCGGTTTCGATGATGCTTTATGGGTTTCGTGAGCGCGAAGAAGTGTTGCGATTTTTTCAAAAAGTTACAGGGCTGCGAATGAACCACAACTTCATTCGCCCCGGCGGTGTCGCGGCAGATTTGCCCGCTGGTTGGCGCGACGAAGTGCTTAATTTGCTCGATGCTCTGCCAGCGCGACTTGCCGAATACGAAATCTTGATGACTGGTCAACCAATTTGGCGTGAGCGGTTGCAGGGCGTTGGCGTGATCACACGCGACGAGGCGATTGCGCTTTCGGCAACTGGTCCAATTTTGCGCAGCACAGGCTTGTCGTGGGATTTGCGTCGTGACATGCCGTATTTGCGCTACGACAAAGTCGAATTCGATGTGATCATCGGCAGTTATGGCGATGCATTCGATCGCTATTCAATTCGTTTGAACGAAATTCGCGAATCAATGCGCATCGTGCGACAAGTTCTTGATGCGATGCCACAGGGCGATTATCGCATTCAAGACAAGAAAGTGACACCACCACCGCGTGGTCGCATCGACGAATCAATGGAAGCGTTGATTCACCACTTCAAGATTTTTACCGAGGGTTTCAAAGTGCCAGAAGGCGAAGCGTATGTGGCGATCGAAAGCCCGCGCGGCGAGATCGCTTGTTATATCGCCAGTGACGGTTCGGCCACGCCGTATCGAATGCATGTACGAGCACCGAGTTTTATCAATATTCAAACCATGCCGCTCATGATGCGTGGTGGTTTGGTCGCTGATGCGGTGGCCGTTATTTCGTCGGTCGACCCAGTGCTTGGCGAGGTGGATCGATGAGTCGCTTGAACGATACAAATATCAAATTGGCGCACGAGGTCATCGCCAGGTATCCGCGCCCGAAGTCTGCGTTGATTCCGTTGTTGCATCTTTCACAAGAGCAAAACGGTTACATCACTCGTGAGGCGATGCAACACTTGGGCGAACTTGTCGGTGTTACATCGGCCGAGGTTTATGGCACCGCAAGTTTTTATGAGATGTTCAAGTTTGAACCAGTTGGCAAATATTTGATCAACATTTGTGGCACGATGTCGTGTGCATTGATGGGGGCAAACGAACTGATGCATCATGCTGAAAAGAAACTGGGTGTCAAGGCGGGTGGCACGACACCAGATGGCGTGTTCACACTTGCGCACGCTGAATGTCAGGCGGCCTGTACTGAAGCACCAACTTTGCAGGTTAATTATCGCTACCGCTTGCGTGTGACGCCTGCTGATTTAGATCGGTTGATCGACAACTTGCGGGACGGCAAATTGAACGACGAGTTTCCGCCGCACGGTGTGCTGTCAAAAGTTCGCCAGTCGATCGATGCCACGCGAGCAGTCGGTGCGAAAGCGCCCGAAGACGTCAACGAGTCACCAGCATGGCTAGATGGCAAGGCGGCACTATGAGCAAGACGTATGTGCACGCGCCTGGTTTCGTTGCGGGAGATCGACCAAAAATTGTCACTTCGCGATTTGAATTCGCCGACTCGTATACCCTCGAGCGTTATCTCGCAACAGACGGATACAAAGGTTTGCGCGGGGCTTTGTCACGGCCGGCAAATGAGATCCACGAAGATGTAAAAAGTGCGACCGTGTTGGGTCGAGGTGGCGCGGGCTTTCCGGCGGGCACGAAGTGGGGCTTGACGCCACAACAAGTTTGGCCGCGATATTTGGTCGTCAACGGCGACGAAAGCGAACCCGGCACCTACAAAGATCGGTTGTTGATGGAGCGCGACCCGCATCAGTTGATTGAGGGTTGTTTGATTGCCTGTTACGCCGCAGGTCTCTCGCAATGCTTCCTATATATAAGGGGAGAAATGGCTCTCGCCCAAGAGCGTGTCGCGACGGCGCTAAACGAGGCGTATGCGGCTGGTTATGTGGGTAAAAATATTTTGGGTTCGAAGTTTTCGGTCGACATTATTTTGCATTGGGGTGCTGGTGCGTATGTCGTTGGCGAAGAAACGGCATTGATCGAAAGCCTCGAAGGAAACCGCGGCATGCCACGATTGAAGCCACCGTTTTTTCCGGCAGCAAACGGACTTTATGGTCAGCCGACGATCGTCAACAATGTCGAGACACTTGCCAACCTGCCATGGTTGCTGACTCATGGCGTCGCCGCGTATACGGCGATTGGTACAAAAACTTCGCCGGGCACGCGAATGGTTGCTGTCTCTGGTCATGTCAAGCGACCGGGCGTTTACGAAATTATCAACGGCACAACTACATTTCGTGATTTGATTTACGGCGAAGAATTCAGTGGTGGCATTCGCAACGGCAACTCGTTGAAAGCGTTCGTGCCCGGTGGTGGTTCGGCGCCATGGTTTACCCAAGATCAACTCGATTTGCCATTTGAAGCAAGTCAAGTTGGGCCTGCAGGTTCAATGCTTGGTTCTGGCGCCGTAATGGTGATGGATGAAACAACTGATATTCCGGCGGCCGCGTTGACGCTGACACACTTTTACGCGCATGAATCTTGCGGCAAGTGCACACCGTGCCGTGAAGGTGGCACTTGGCTTGAGCGAATTTTGCGTCGCGTGGTTGAAGGTGACGGTACTGATGCAGACTTGCAGCAGTTGCTTGAAGTTGGTGCGATGATTTGCCCCGGTGCGTTTCCGCATGCCGCTAACGAAAAACTAGGTTTGACTGCCGTGCCGTTTCCGTACAAGATGACAACGATTTGCTTCGTCGGTCCGTCGGCATATGCGCCGGTGCATTCGGCGTTGACTCTTTTTAGAAGCGAGTTTGAAGCGCGCGTGAAGAAGCGTGTGACGATTGCGGTGACGGCAGTTGCTGGTGTCGCGGCGAATGCGAGTGTGTCAGCATGACGATTGTTGATCCGATCAAAGAGACCGCGCCAGTTGACCCAAATATCGTCAACATAACGATCAACGACAAACCGGTTGCGGCGCGAAAAGGTGAGTTGATTATCGCGGCGGCTGATCGCACCGAGGATTTCATCCCAAGATTTTGTTATCACCCGCGCATGACCCCAGTTGGCATGTGTCGCCAATGTCTTGTTGAAGTTGAAACACCGCGTGGGCCGATGATGGTTGTTTCGTGTATGACGCCGGTGGCCGAAGGTCAAATTGTGCGCACTGCAACTGACTCGGTCAAAAAAGCCCAAGAGGGCGTGCTCGAATTGTTGTTGGCGAATCATCCGCTTGACTGTCCTGTTTGCGACAAGGGCGGCGAGTGTCCGTTGCAAGATCAGGCCTTTAGCCATGGCCCAGGTGAGAGTCGGTTCGTCGAAGAAAAACGACATTATGAAAAACCGATTGCGATCAGCGACATTGTTTATCTGGATCGTGAGCGTTGCATTTTGTGTGATCGATGCACGCGATTTGCCGACGAGGTTGCTGGCGATGCGCTGATCACATTTACGAGTCGCGGCAACGACACGCAAGTGTTGACGTTTCCGGATGAGCCGTTTAGTTCATATTTTTCTGGCAATACCGTGCAGATTTGCCCGGTTGGCGCGCTGACTGCCAAGCCCTATCGGTTTAAGGCGCGACCATGGGATCTTGAACAAACCGAGAGCACTTGCACTTCGTGTTCTGTGGGATGTCGAACAGTTGTGCAGAGCAGTCGCGATGAACTCGTTCGCTATCAAGGTGTCGACATTGATCCGGTGAACTGGGGTTGGCTGTGCGATCGTGGTCGCTACAACTTCGAATCAGTGAACTCACCAGATCGTTTGACTACGCCGCTTTTAAAGAGCGGTTCAGAACTCGTTGCTACTTCTTGGTCGGTCGCTCTCGAGAGTGCCGCTCGCATGATTCGTCTCGCGCTCGCACAGAATACCAATAGCGTGGCGATTTTGGGTGGCGCGCGGGGCACCAACGAAGATGCTTTTGCTTGGGCGATGTTGGCCGACAAACTCGGCATCAATCAGCGCGACGCTCAACTCGGTGACGGCTTGAGTCCTGACATTTTTGATCTTGCCCAAGCGACGATTGACCAAACATGTGCGGCGCCGACGATCATCTTGCTCGCACCTGATCTGAAAGAAGAATTGCCGGTTCTTTATTTGCGCGTGCGTGACTCGGCTCAAAAGCGCAAGTCGCGAATTGTCGAGTTTTCGTCGCACGATTCTGGTTTGACGCCATATGCCTGGCGCACGATGGGTTTCGAGCCTGGCAATCAGGCACAAGTTGTGCGCGAAGCTCTTGCCACGCCAGAAATGAAAGAGCAACTTGCCCGAGGCGAAGTCGTTGTTGTTGTTGGTCGGGCCAACTTGGCAGAGAGCGAAGTGTTTACGTTGCAGGCATTGGCCGAAATTTTTGCAGCAGTGCCGAGTGCGAAAGTTTTGCCAGTTTTGCGTCGTGGAAATGTGCGCGGTGCGGTTGCCGCTGGCTTGACACCACAGAATAATTCTGGAGATGCGATCGATATTTTGAATGCGGCCGCGGCTGGCAAAATTGAGTGCCTTATATTGTTGGGTGTTGATCCGATGTCTGATGTCGCCGACTCGGGTTTGGTGCAGCGTGCACTTACTCAAGTGAAGAATCTGATCAGCATCGACACGATGATCAACGGTTCAAATCGAAACGCCGATCTGGTTCTGCCAGCCGCCAGTTATGGCGAGAAAAACGGCACGACGACGAATCTTGAAGGTCGCATCAGCAATGTGACACAGAAAATTACGCCTCGTGGCACATCGCGACCAGATTGGATGATCGCCACCGAGTTGAGCATCGCTATGGCTGTAGACATCGGTGTTTCGAGTCTTGAAGATCTGAGCGAAAAACTCGTCAGCACCGTTGTTGCATTTGCGCCGAGCAGTGATGGCAAGTCGACCAATGGTGATGGCGTGTTGATGGCGCGCGAAACACCCGTGACGATTTCTGGCAAGGCAAGCAAAGCAGTCGATCGAAATGCTTACAACTATCGACTTGTTGTTTCGCGCACGATGTATGACTCTGCGCAGTCAACCGCTTCGAGCCCGTCGCTTGTGGGCATCGTTACCGACGCAGTGATTTTCGTGAATCCGCTAGATCTTGCACGCATTGGCGTTGCCGACGGTACAAGTGTTCGCGTGGGTGCCGAAGGAACGAACATAGTGATTGCAATTAAGGCTCATAACGGTGTGCACCGCGGTGTTGCTTGGCTGCCGTTTAATCACACGGGTGTAGATATTCGACCGCTACTAAATATTGCCAGCGATGTTGTTGATGTGCGAATCGAGCCAATCAAATGATCGCCCTTGACCCGCTTCTAGAAGGCGATTTGTTGTGGGTGCCGTTGCTGATCGTGTTGGTGAAAGTTTTAATTGTTTTCGTCGTTGGTCTGCTCGCCACGATGTTGATGGTGTGGTTTGAGCGCAAAGCAATTGCCGGCATGCAAAATCGAATTGGGCCCAACAAAACTGGTCCATTTGGCATCTTGCAAACTTTGGCTGACGGTATCAAGTTGTTTTTCAAAGAAGATTTGTTTCCGAGTCGGGCAGATCGATTTGTTTTTGCGCTCGCACCGTTTTTGTCTTTCGTGCCGGCGTTCTTGGCGTTCGCAATAATTCCGCTCGGTGGCGATTTTCGTGGCGGATCATCGGGCGAGGTCACTTTGTTCGGCCAGGTAACGCGAATTCAGCTTGCAGATCCGCCGATCGGTGTGTTGTTTGCGTTGGCGATTTCGTCCATCGCTGTTTACGGCATCATGCTTGCTGGTTGGTCGAGCGGTTCGAAGTATCCATTGCTTGGTTCGGTGCGAGCATCTGCGCAAATGGTCAGTTACGAAGCGGCACTCGGCTTGTCGCTGGCGTGTGTGCTGTTGTTGGCTGGCACGCTATCGACGAGCGGCATCGTCGCTGCGCAGTCGACGATCACCGACTGGCATGTTGTTTCAACCGGCATTGTGCCATTCATTATTTTCTTGATCGCCGCGACCGCCGAACTCAATCGACCGCCATTTGACTTGGTCGAAGCCGAACAAGAACTTGTTGGCGGATTCAACACCGAGTATTCATCCATCCGCTTTGCTTTATTTTATTTGGCCGAGTTCATGAACACGGTGACGATGTCGGCGCTGATCGTGACATTGTTCTTTGGCGGTCCACAACCAATCGCGATCGGCAGTTTCGTACTTGATATTCCGTTGTTGCCGAATGCACTCGAAGGCACTGTTTGGTTGCTGGCGAAAATCTTGGTGTTTCTTTATATGTACATCTGGTTTCGAGCGACACTGCCGAGGTTGCGCTACGACCAACTCATGGACTTGGGTTGGAAGTTGTTGATACCGGCGGCACTTGGTTGGTTCATGTTGCTCGCCGCACAACGACTTGCGCGTCAGAACGGCTGGAACATCATCGTCGTGACTGCTGGTTCGATCGCCGTGCTGGTGATTTGTTATTTACTGATGCAAGCCGCATTCGCCAAAAGCGCGCGCGACCGCTCGACACAAGGGACAATGTTCTAATGGGTTATCTCGGAGGATTCTTAGTTACTTTTCGACAGCACGGCCCGAAGAATCGAGTCACGACTCAGTATTCGGGTGGTCGAATGTTTCGGCGCAAGAAGCGCAACGCGAAAAAAATGGATGTCAAAATTGATAAACCCGAGCGTCTGCACGGTCGCCATGTTTTAAATCGCTACGAAGATGGCATGGAAAAGTGCATCGGGTGCGAATTATGCGCGGCTGTTTGTCCTGCAAAGTGCATTCATGTGCGTGGCGCCGACAACAATCCGACATCGCCAACTTCGCCAGGTGAGAGATTTGGCTGGATCTACGAAATAAATTATCTGCGTTGCATTCACTGTGATTTGTGCGTTGAAGCGTGCCCGACAGAGGCAATCACCGAAACCAAGTTGTTCGAATTCTCGTTCACCAATCGCCAAGACGCGATTTATACGAAGAACGAATTGCTTGTCGATCTGACTGGCAAGCCACAGCAACTTGCGTGGGAAGATTGGCGAGAAGGCGAAGAGAAAAATACTTCAGGTTGGATGCGTGCGACTGCTGCTTCTGGCGACGCAAACTTCACTGGCGTCGTGTCTTGGAGCGGCGAACTCGGTCACGGAGTGCGACCGGCAGAAGAAAAGAGCGAGTAAGTGCAATTTTTCGTTTTCGTTTGCGCTGCGTTGATGATTTTGTTGGGTGCCGTTGGCGTGATCGTGCGCAAGCACCCAGTGCATGCGGCACTTAGCCTTGTTCTGACGTTGTTTGGTGTTGCGGTTTCATTCGTCTCCCAAGAGGCACACTTCTTGGCGGCGGTGCAGGTGATTGTCTATGCCGGCGCAATCGTGGTGCTGTTTTTGTTCGTGATCATGTTGTTGGGTGTCGACAGAGTTGAAAATCTGCGCACAGAACCACTGACCGCACAGCGACCGTTGGCGATAATCACCTGCTTGGGTTTGGTTGGCGTGCTTGTTGCGGCGATAGTCAACGGCAATGGTGTGCTCAACGAGCGCGGCGAAGGCATCAACTTGCCTGATTTACAAAATGGCCCAGATGCCAACACGGTGCAGTTGGCAGAATCTATTTTTTCGCGATATGTCGTGGCGTTTGAAGTTACTTCGGTGTTGTTGGTCATCGCAGTGGTCGGCACGGTGTTGTTGACTCGCAAGCGCCAAGTAAAGACGAGCGTGAAGTGATTTCGCTCAGTTTGACCCCGACAGCGTCGTGGTATCTGATCTTGGCGGCTGTGCTTTTTGCAATCGGCACATTTGGTGTGCTGGTGCGACGCAACCCGCTGGTCATGTTTATGTGCATTGAGCTAATGCTCAACGCGGTGAACTTGAGCTTTGTGACTCTGGCTCGTGAACTCAACGACATCAATGGTCAGACGATCGTTTTTTTCGTTATGGTCGTTGCGGCTGCCGAAGTCGTGGTCGGCCTCGGAATCATCGTTTCAATCATGCGCAATCGAGCAGCGCTGACGGTTGACGACCTGGCTGAACTCAAAGGCTGATGATGCTCGATCTGATTTGGTTTATTCCGTTGTTGCCGCTTGCTGGGGCAGTTTTGAACTTGGTTCTGGGTCGTAAGTTTGGCGATCCGCGCGCTGGTTGGGTGGCAACAATTGCCACCGGCAGTTCGTTTGTGATCACGGTTCTTGTCTATTTAGAAATGCTCGGCCTCGAAGCCCAAGAGCGCAGTCATGTCGAGGTTTTGTTCTCGTGGCTTCCGGTTGGTTCGTTGCAAGTCGACTTCGCTCTGCTTGCCGACCCGCTCAGCGTGACGATGGCGCTGTTTGTAACCGGCATCTCAACATTGATTCATCTTTATGCAATTGGATACATGCACGGTGACGCCAAGTTTTCGAAGTTTTTTCTCTATTTGAATCTGTTCGTGTTCAGCATGTTGATGCTCGTGCTGGGCGAGAATCTGCTCGTCACTTTCTTGGGTTGGGAAGGTGTTGGTGCGTGCAGTTATTTCTTGATTTCGTTTTGGCACACGCGCAACAGTGCCGCGGTTGCCGGCAAAAAAGCATTCGTCACCAACCGCATCGGCGACTTCGGCGTAATGACGGCAATGTTCTTGGCATTTTCGGCCGCTGGTTCGCTTTCATACAGCGCGATCAACGAGGCTGCGCATAGCGGTGAACTTGCGTCAGTGACTGCAACTGCGATCGCGATGTTGTTGTTCGTCGGTGCTTGCGGCAAGAGCGCGCAGTTGCCGCTTTATTTGTGGTTGCCCGACGCGATGGAAGGCCCGACGCCAGTGTCTGCGTTGATTCATGCGGCGACGATGGTTACTTCGGGTGTGTTTTTGATGACGCGGATTAATCCTGTGCTGCATATTTCTTACGACTGGGCATCGACCGTAATTGCGGTCGTTGGTGCGGCAACTGCGCTTTACGCCGCCACGATTGCCGTCGCGCAAAACGACATCAAAAAAGTTTTGGCATACAGCACGGTTTCGCAACTCGGATTCATGTTTTTGGCAATCGGCTCGGGCGCATATGTCGCGGCGATTTTTCACATGGTGACGCACGCATTTTTCAAAGCGTTGTTGTTCTTGGGCTCGGGCTCGGTAATTCACGGCATGCATCACGAACAAGACATGCGAAGAATGGGCGCGTTACGCAAAGTGATGCCGATAACCGGTTTTACTTTTATCATCGGCTGGCTTGCGATTGCAGGTGTGCCGCCGTTCGCAGGTTTTTGGTCGAAAGATGAGATCTTGCTTTATGTTTATGCGAATAATCCCGCGCTATATGTCGTGGGTTTAGTCACCGCGTTGCTCACCGCTTATTACATGACTCGTCAAGTAATCATGGTGTTCTATGGCAAAGCCCGATGGAACGATCACAGCGAAGCCCACGGTGCGCACGGCGAAATTACTCCGCATGAAAGCCCGAAGGTGATGTTGATACCGCTCGTCGTGCTGGCGGTGCTTTCAATTTTCGGTGGCGCGATGCAGTTGCCGTTCAGCAAGAAGTTGCACTTTTTAGAGCACTGGCTCGCGCCGGTCGTCGAAGAGTCAGAAGCGCACATCGGTGAAACTTGGGCGTACCAAAATAAATATCTGTTGTTGGTTGTCGCCATCGTCGTCGCGATGACGGGCATTTTGATTTCAGTGGCCGTCTATGCGAAGTCGAAAATCAAAATTATTGAGCCAAAAATTCTCGAACAAGCCTGGAACTACGATGCGTCTGTTGCTCGCGTAGTTGCCGGTCCCGGTGCCGCCACATTTAATTTGATTGCTTGGATTGACGCCAACATCGTCGATGGCATTGTCAACGGTGTCGGCGAATCGATTCGTGGCGTTGCTGGCTCTGTGCGTCGCGTACAGAGTGGATTTGTTCGAACTTATGCGTTGCTCATCACTTTGGGCACTGTTCTGATTCTGGCTTGGTTCTTATTGCGCGGAGTTCTGCTGTGATCGCGGCGTCAAGCGAGGTGTTGAGTTTTCCGATTCTTTCGGCGCTTGTGGTGTTGCCACTCGTGGGTTCGATTGTTGTCGCGCTGTTGGGCAAGTCGCGCCCAGAGTGGGTGAAACTCGGCGCACTCGTGTCAAGCGTTACAACTGGCGCACTTTCGCTGTGGCTCTTGGGTGCGTTTAAGTCTGGCGAGGCTGGTTTTCAATTTGTTTCGCAACACGTCTGGATCTCGCAGTGGGGTATTTCATGGCATCTCGGAGTTGACGGTATTTCGCTGTTCTTGGTCGTGCTCACCGGAATTTTGTTTCCGCTCGTAATAGTTGGTATCGACCCGCACCACAACGAAACTTCATATTTCGCCTGGATGTTGTTGTTGCAAGCAGGCGTAATGGGCTCTTTCCTCGCACTTGACTTGTTCTTGTTCTTTGTGATGTTCGAAATTGTCTTGGTGCCGATGTATTTCTTGATCGGTGGTTGGGGTTACGACCAGCGGGTTTATGCTGCGACAAAGTTTTTTTTGTACACCATGGCGGGTTCGGCGTTCATGCTAGTTGGCATCATCGCTACGGTTGCGCTCGCACAACGCGATCTAGGAGTTATAACTTTTGACGTCGTCAAGATTGCCGAAGGTGCAAGTTTTTCGACCAACGCGGCGCGATGGTTATTCGTTTCGTTCGCGATTGCTTTTGCCGTAAAGGTGCCGTTGTTTCCATTTCATACTTGGTTACCCGATGCACACACGCAAGCGCCAACAGGTGGTTCGGTGATTTTGGCGGGCGTGTTGCTGAAGATGGGCACCTATGGTTTCTTGCGCTTTGGCGTTTATTTGTTTCCGCAGGCTGCGATGTGGGCGCGACCTGTTTTGTTCACGTTGGCAGTGATCGGCATTATCTACGGCGCAATCGCCGCGACGATGCAGCGCGATCTAAAGCGGCTCGTTGCTTATTCTTCAGTTGCTCACCTTGGCTTTATTGTTCTTGGCACCTTCGCACTTAGTTCACAAGCCGTGACGGGCGCTGTAATTCAAATGGTCAATCACGGTGTTTCAACTGGCGCATTGTTCTTGTTGGTCGGCATGATTTATGAGCGACGACACACGCGAGAAATTGCTGAACTTCGTGGCATTCAACATGTCGCCCCGATTTTTG
>CAMBDT010000006.1 GCA_945865395.1 Acidimicrobium ferrooxidans DSM 10331
GCGGCGTTTCCGGCATGGCGGGCGACAAACTTGTCGCGTCGCGCCGAGATCATGTTTCGAATGCGCGAGTTGGTGGACGCTAACCGTAAAGAGATTGCCTCGTTGCTGACTCAAGAACACGGCAAAGTGCCGAGTGATGCGCTTGGTGAAGTTGCTCGTGGTCTTGAAAACATTGAATTTGCCTGTGGTGTGCCGGCATTGCTCAAGGGTGGTTATTCAGAGCAGGCTTCGACAGGCGTCGATGTTTATTCGATTCGGCAGCCGCTTGGCGTTGTTGCCGGCATTACGCCATTCAACTTTCCGGCGATGGTGCCAATGTGGATGTTCGCGAATGCGATCATGTGTGGCAACACATTTATTTTGAAGCCGAGCGAGAAAGACCCGTCGGCATCGATGTTCGTTGCTGATTTGTTGCGTCAAGCAGGTCTACCTGATGGTGTTTACAATGTTTTGCACGGCGACAAAGTTGCGGTAGATCGTTTGCTCGATCACCCAGATGTTGCGGCGCTTAGTTTCGTCGGCTCGACACCGATTGCAAAATATGTCTACGAGACTGGCACAAAGAATGGCAAGCGCGTGCAGGCACTTGGCGGAGCGAAGAATCACATGTTGGTTTTGCCAGATGCCGATCTTGAGATGGCGGCCGACGCTGCAGTCAGCGCCGCCTATGGTTCGGCAGGCGAGCGTTGCATGGCTGTTTCGGTTGTGCTCGCTGTCGACACGGTTGCCGATGCGTTGGTCGAGAAAATTAAGTCACGCGTGCCGAATATCAAAGTTGGCGCGGGTTCTGACCCTGCGAGTGAGATGGGTCCATTGATTAGTCGTGAGCATCGTGACAAGGTTGCAAGTTATGTGACTAATGCGGCCAAAGAAGGCGCAAAAGTTGTGCTTGATGGCACCGACAAAGCCAAAGACGAAGGTTTCTTCTTGAACCCAAGTTTGATTGACCATGTCAAGCCGGGCATGAAATGTTATGACGAAGAAATTTTTGGACCAGTTTTGACCGTGATGCGCGTCAAGAGTTATGACGAAGGATTGAAAGCGATCAACGACAACCAGTTCGGCAACGGCACTGCGATTTTCACTCGCGACGGTGGAGTGGCGCGTCAGTTTCAATATGAAGTTAATGTCGGCATGGTCGGCGTGAATGTGCCGATTCCGGTGCCCGTTTCGTATTATTCGTTTGGCGGTTGGAAGGCGAGTTTGTTCGGCGACCAACATATGTACGGCCCAGAGGGCATCAACTTCTTTACGCGAGGCAAGGTCGTGACATCACGCTGGCCAGACCCGCGCACCTCGCAAGTTGATCTCGGCTTTCCACAGAACAGGTAAATAATGGATATCGGTGTTGTACTGCAGACGACCCCGCCTGCCAGGCAGGTGATTGATCTCGCGCGCAAAGCCGACAGCCATGGATTCACTCATGTGTGGACTTTCGATAGCCACATTTTGTGGGAAGAACCGTATGTTATTTACAGCCAAATTCTTGCAGAGACAAAAAATGTAATCGTTGGGCCGATGGTCACCAACCCTGCGACGCGTGACTGGACGGTGACTGCAAGTTTGTTTGCCACGCTCAATGAAATGTATGGCAATCGAACTATTTGCGGCATTGGTCGTGGCGACTCGGCGGTGCGGGTAACGAATGGCAAGCCGACAACTTTGGCGACGCTGCGCGAAAGCATCGATGTGATTCGCGAACTTTCAAACGGTCGCGAGATTGATTACAACGGTTCAAAAATTAAGTTCGAGTGGGCTTCGAAAAGTAAATGCGAAGTTTGGGTCGCGGCATATGGACCAAAAGCGTTGCAGTTGACTGGCGAAGTCGGTGACGGCTTTATTTTGCAACTCGCCGACATTGATATCGCTGCATGGACAATTGAAGCCGTGCGCAAAGCCGCTCGCGATGCGGGTCGAGACCCGAAGACCGTGAAAATTTGCGTCGCGGCGCCGGCATATGTCGGCGATGACATGACGCACATGCGCGAGCAGTGTCGCTGGTTTGGCGGCATGGTCGGCAATCATGTTGCCGACATCGTGGCGCGATATGGCGAATCGAGCGCGGTGCCCAAGGCGTTGACCGATTACATCAAAGGCCGCGAAGGTTATGACTACAAACAGCATGGTCAGGCCGGCAACACGCACACGACTTTTGTACCCGATTCGATTGTTGATCGATTCTGTATTCTCGGCAAAGTTGAAGATCATTTGGCTCGACTTAAAGAACTAAAGAATCTCGGCGTGGATCAGTTCTCGATTTATTTGCAACACGATGGCAAAGAACAAACTCTTGAGGCGTACGGCAAACATATTTTGCCCGAGATTGCCGGGCTGACTCAGGCTAAGAAGTAAACATGTTGATGCGCCGAATTGCGTATCGCAGCTCGATGTTTGTAGTTGCGATCGTCTCGGTGGTCGCGTTGTGGGAGTTCTATAAGATCGTCGGTCCACAAGATGGCGGCAAGTTTTTTGGTGTCAGCATTTTGCCGCGTGCCAACGACACGGCGATGCCGCACGTATGGACGATGCTCAGTCGATATAACAGACCAGAGGTGCGCGGTTCAGATACAAAAATTTGGTCTGTCGTCTTATCGGGCACTCTGTTTTCGTTGCGACTTTCTCTCGTGGGTTTTTTCATGGGCACGACGATCGGTGTTGGTCTCGCCGTATTGATGTCTCGATTCAAAGTTGTGCAACGCGGCTTGTTGCCGTATCTCGTGATGTCGCAAACTGTGCCGCTGATCGCGCTAGCACCTCTGGTTGTGAGCTGGGGCGGAAAGTTAGAAATCGGCTCTTTCGTATGGCCGAGATGGTTGTCGGCATCTATCCTCGGAACATTTTTGGCTTTCTTTCCGATTGCGGTCGGCACTTTGCGTGGCTTGGCGAGTGCGCCAGCAGCCGCGGTCGAATTAATGGATAGCTATGCCGCGTCATGGAAACAGACTCTGTTTAAGTTGCGGTTTCCCGCGGCGGTGCCGTTCATGGTGCCGGCTTTCAAACTCGGCGCGTCTGGCGCAGTTGTCGGTGTAGTTGTCGCCGAAATTAGCACTGGCCTTAAAGGTGGCATCGGTCGACTGATCATTGAATACGCGCGCGAAGCAACGGGTGACCCGGCGAAAGTTTTCACGGCTGTGTTTGGTGCGGCGGCGCTCGGCATCACGATGTCGGGCTTGGTCGCGTTGTCAGATGTGTTGTTAATGCGAAATCGACCAAAGGAGACCAGTGCGTGAGTGCGTTAGAAGTCGTAAGTACGAGCAAAATTTTTAATCAGGGCACGGCAAAGCAGGTTGACGCACTTGTGGATGTGAATTTGACTGTTAACCCAGGTGAGTTTGTTTCGTTAATCGGCCCATCGGGTTGCGGTAAGTCGACTTTGTTGCGCCTGATCGCCAATTTGCTTGAGCCGACATCTGGTTCGGTGAGTGTGAACAAAAAAACTGCGGCGCAAGCGCGACTTGATCAAGATTACGGAATGGCGTTTCAACAAGCCGGGCTATTTGACTGGCGAACCGTCAGCAAAAATATTGAGTTGCCCCTTGAACTCAAAGGCTGGGACAAAGCCAAGCGTGAAGCACGGGCCAAAGAGATGCTCGAGCTCGTCAAATTGCCAGAGTTCGCCGATTTGTATCCGTGGCAACTTTCGGGTGGCATGCAGCAACGAATTGCGATCGCCCGTGCGCTTGCTGCGCACCCACAGTTGTTGCTGATGGACGAACCATTCGGCGCACTTGACGAAATGACCCGCGAATATATGCAAGGTGAATTGCTGCGCATTTGTGGCGAGACTTCGACGACAGTCGTGTTTGTGACACACTCAATACCTGAGGCTGTTTATTTGTCGAATCGTGTGATAGTCATGTCGCCACGACCAGGAAGAATAACTGCGGTGATTGACGTTGATCTTGGTTCGAAGCGCAACGAAGATACGCGCGCTGCCGATGGTTTCTTTCGTAGCATCACTGCGGTGCGTGAAGCGTTGCGCGGCACCCATGCCGAACATGCGGCGGCAAATGCGGTTCGCGGAGTCGAAGATCGCTGATCATGTCTGGGGTGAACGCGACATCGATTAGTGCACGAGGCTTTGGTCGCGTGCGGCAGGTTGGTCCTGCAATAATTTTCGGCATAGCGTTTTTGGCATTATGGGAGTCGGCAGTTCGCGGTTTTGATTTGAAGCCGTATTTTTTGGCGGCGCCATCAAAGATTGGCGAGCAGTTTTTCAAAAACTATTCACGCATCTGGGAAGCCTCGATGGTTTCTGGCGGCAACGCGCTTGTCGGGCTCGTTGTTGGCACCGTGCTCGGTATTGCGATGAGTTTTATTCTGAGTCGCTATCGATTTTTGGGTGAGTTGATTACGCCGCTGGCAATTGCGCTTAACGCGATACCGATTTTTGTGCTCGTGGCGGTATTGAACAACATGTATTCGATCACCAGCGAAATTCCGCGACGGGTGATGGTGACGCTCGTGGTTTATTTCATCGTGTTGGTGAATGTTGCCAAAGGTTTGACGCAGGTGCGGTCGACCCATGTCGAATTGATGCGCAGTTATGCCGCCAGTGAGTTTGCAATTCTGCGCAAGGTTCGAGTGCCAAATGCAGTGCCGTATTTGTTCACGGCGCTCAAAGTGGCTGCCCCAGCCTCGGTGATTACGGCCTTTGTCAGCGAGTATTTTGGCGGTCTGCAGAATGGCTTAGGCAGTCGGATTACGAGCAATATTGCCAATGCTAAGAATGCTGCGGCGTGGGCTTACGTTTTAGGGGCTTGCCTGCTTGGGCTAGCGTTCTACGCAGTCTCCATTATTTTGGAGGGCATCGCCCGAAAGGGTGAGGCTAAATAAAAACAAATGCGGGCTAAAAACCCGGGGGAGAAATAATGAGTAAAAAGACATTGAAGTTTGCCTTTGCAGGCATCGCGGTGATGTCTCTGGTCGTTGGCGCTTGTGGCGGCAGTGACGATGAGGCAACCGAAGATACCGAGGCAGCGACAGAAGAGACGACAGCGCCAGCAGCAGAATGCACCACACCAACACCGGTGAAGTTGCAACTGCAATGGTTCACTCAGGCTCAGTTCGCTGGTTACTACGCAGCACAAGATCAGGGCTTCTACGCCGATCAGTGCCTTGAGGTAACAATTTTGGAAGGCGCAGTAGACATCACTCCGCAGAACGTGCTTGCCGATGGCCAGGCTGACTTTGCAATTTCTTGGGTTTCCAAGGCGCTTGCAAGTCGCGAAGGTGGAGCAAACATTGTGAACATCGCTCAAGTCTTCCAACGATCAGGCACATTGCAGGTTTCGTTCAAAGACAAGAACATCACTTCTTCTGCAGAATTCAAGGGCAAGAAGATCGGTAACTGGGGATACGGCAACGAATTTGAAATCTTCGCCGCACTCACCAAGGCCGGCCTTGATCCAGCAAAAGATGTGACACTTGTTCAGCAACAGTTCGACATGGCAGGTTTGTTGTCGGGCGATATTGATGCTGCAGAAGCGATGACATACAACGAGTACGCACAGGTCCTTGAAGCAAAGAATCCAGCAACTGGTGCTCTCTACACAGCAGACGACTTCAATGTTGTTTCGTATGAGGCCGAAGGTGTTGGTATGTTGCAAGACGCAATCTGGGCAGACGGCTCACGCCTTGAAGACCCTGCTTATGTTGACACTGCAACAAAGTTTGTTGCTGCATCGATTCAAGGTTGGGCATTCTGCCGCGACAACGTTTCGGCTTGCCGTGACATCGTCGTGTCAAAGGGTTCGAAGCTTGGTGCAAGTCACCAGTTGTGGCAGATGAACGAAGTTAACAAGTTGATCTGGCCAGCCGCTGGCGGCGCAGGCATGATCGACGCTGCAGCATGGGATCGCACATCGAGTCTTTCGCAAACAGCGAAGAACCTCGAAGGTGGCACCGTGTTGACAAAAGCACCAGACGCTGGCGCTTACACCAACGACATTGTGACAGCAGCGCTTGCGATGCTTGATGCAATGGGCGTAGACACAACAGGTTCTGGATACATGCCAGAAACTGTTGAACTACTTGAAGGTGGCAACTAAGTTCAGTAATTAGTTAAGAATTACAAATGGGCGGGTCGCTTCGGCGGCCCGCCCATTTGTTTGCCTTAAATTGGCGGATTTTTAGTTATTCGCAGTAGGGGCAGTGGCGGCAATTGTTCTCGCAGCAAAAGCCGCGTTCTTTTAGTGAAGACGAAGTCAGCACGAAAAGCGAATTGATCGGGTCGATGTATCCGTCAAGATTTTTTGACATTGCCTCGTCGTGCGCGGCGAGTATCTTTGCGTAATTTTTGTTTGCCGGGTCGAGCCTCAATGTGCTCGGGACGTTTAATGGCCGATCAGACGGCACGGTGATTCGCTTAGACATTGTCGATTGTTATCGCGATAAGTGCGAGATTAGTTTTCGTAGTGCTTGTCGGCGATGTCGAGAACTTCGTCGATTATCGCCAGACCAGCTTTGACGTCTTCGACTGGCGTGTTGCACGGCGGAACGACATGCATGCGGTTGAAGTGGGTGAACGGCCAGAGACCCCGCTCTTTGCAGGCTGCGGCGAGTTCGAGCATCGGCTTGGCATCGGCGCCAGCAGCGTTGTAGGGCACAAGTGGCTTGCGGGTGTCGCGGTTTTTGACGAGTTCGATCGCCCAAAAAACGCCGAGACCTCGCACATCGCCAACACTCGGATGCTTGGCTTTGAGTTTTTCGAGTGCCGGGCCAATCACATCTTTGCCGAGCATGCGTGCGTGTTCGACGATTTTCTCTTCTTTGAAAATGTTGATCGACGCAACCGCGGCGCCACATGCAAGTGGATGACCGCTATATGTAAGGCCACCAGGAAACATGCGATCCTTGAAAGTGTCGGCGATTTTTTGGCTGATCACGACACCACCGAGGGGTACATAACCAGAGTTGACGCCTTTGGCGAAACAAATTAGGTCTGGGGTGACATTCCATTTGTTGACGGCGAACCATTCGCCGCAACGACCAAAGCCAGCCATTACTTCGTCGCACATCATCACGATGCCGTGCTTGTTGCACAAATCTCGAACACCCTGCAAATAACCATCTGGTGGCACCAAAATGCCGTTCGTGCCGACGACTGTTTCGAGTGCGATCATCGCCACAGTGTGCGGGCCTTCGACCATCAACACGCTTTCGAGATGCTCGAGTGCGCGCTGACACTCTTGAGCGTCGCTGGTCGAATGAAAAGCTGAACGATATGGATAAGGACCCCAGAACTTGACGGCACCCGAGGCACCAGTTTCGTTCTGCCATCGGCGTGGGTCACCCGTGAGTGCAATCGCACCCGCAGTTGAACCGTGGTACGAGCGATATGCAGTGAGAATCTTGTGGCGACCAGTGTGAAGTTTCGCCATTCGCGTGGCATATTCGGCGGCCTCGGCACCACCGTTGGTGAAGAACACCATGTTTAAATCACCAGGTGCGAGTTCGGTGATCAATCGTGCGGCCTCGCTGCGGGCTTCGTTGGCAAATTGCGGCGCCACGGTGCAAAGTTTTGCGGCTTGTTCTTGAATCGCGGCGATCAACTTGGGGTGTTGATGACCAATGTTTAGGTTTACTAGTTGGCTCGAGAAGTCGAGAAACTTTTTGCCGTTTGAATCCCAGAAATATGAACCTTCGCCGCTAACCAAGTCGATTGGGTCGAGCGTGCCTTGTGCTGACCACGAGTGAAACACGTGGGCGCGATCGTCGAGATATGCCTTTGAGCGGGTGGCTGAAGTTGTCATTGTTACATCCTAATTCGTGGGGGTATACAAAAAGTTAACCAGGAATAAAAAAGCCACACTCCCGTAACAATTCTCAGACAATCGTGAAACATTGCTGGTCTATCTTTCTGCCTAGCCACAGCGTCGTGCACGTGCTCATAGAGCGCGGTTTATTCAATCTTCAGTCACGAGAAACGAGAAATTATGAATTCAGATGTAACCGTTCTAGGCGCGCAGATTTCACTGCTGTGGGTGGTGATCGGTGCGGCACTGGTCGTATTTATGCAGGCTGGTTTTGCATTAGTTGAAACTGGGTTCTGCCGCGCCAAACACGCCGCACACGTGGTCAGCACGAACTTCGCAATTTTTGGATTGGGTTTTGTGGCGTTCTTCTTCGTCGGGTTTCCGCTCGCATTCGGCGGTTTTAGTTATGGAGCAATGGGTCTTGATAATCCGGTTGGCGAAGCATTAATCGGCTCGGGCAATTGGGTTTTTGCGTGGGGTGGTGGTTGGGCTTTGACTGGACCGAATGTCACGCCTGCACTGCTTGGTTTCTTTTTATATATGACGGCGTTTATGGATACGACCGCGACGATCCCAACTGGTTCGATGGCCGAGCGCTGGAGATGGAACAGCTTTGTGATGTGGGGTCTTTTCTGTGGAACGATTTATTATCCAGTGATTGCTGCATGGACATGGGGCGGCGGATGGTTGTCAAAAACCTGGGCGACGATGTCGCTCGGTGCGGGTTATGTCGACTTTGCCGGGTCAGGTGTCGTGCATATGACCGGCGGCGTTGCGGCACTTGCCGGGGCAATGGTGCTTGGGCCAAGAATTGGTAAATATTCGAGTGACGGCAAATCTCTGCCGATGCCTGGCCACCATTTGCCGATGGCGATGCTCGGCACATTTATTTTGTTGTTCGGTTGGTTTGGTTTCAATGCAGCGTCAACACTTTCGGCAACTGATGTGCAGTTTGCAACAGTTGCGACGAACACCGCGATCTCGGGTGCGTTCGGTGCAGTCGTCTCAATGTTGTGGATCATGCGCCGCAGCGGAAAACCAAACCCCGCGATGATGATCAACGGCATGCTCGCTGGGCTCGTGGCGATCACAGCGCCGTGTGCGTTTGTTGCGCCGTGGGCGGCTGCAGTTATCGGTTCGATTGCCTCGGTGTTGGTGATTGAGTCGACCTATTTCGTTGAAGAACGGTTGCGCATTGATGATCCATGTGGTGCGATTAGCGTGCACGGAGTTTGCGGAATGTTCGGCTTGCTTTCTGTAGGCGTGTTTGCCAACGGTTCGTATGGCGCCGGTTGGAACGGCTCTGAGTCGACTGGCGTGTCGGGCATCATCGATGGCGACTGGGGTCAACTTGGTGCGCAGGCACTCGGTGCGGTGACGATTCTTGTTGTCAATTTTAGTTTGTCGTTTGGGTTCTTTAAATTGCAGAATCGTTTGACCAAGGGCGGCATTCGCTCAAGTGCGGCTGACGAAATTGCTGGCCTTGACAGTGAGATGGGCGTTTCGGCTTACACCGAATTCGAACTCGTGCGCCACAACGGCTCATAACCAGTTCATCATGTTGAGATTTTGCGCAATAGATTTTTTGTGACGTCTGTTAGCCTTTCGGGTAAATGGCGAGGGTTAAAACACTCACAATCTTGGTAAGCGCGAATGGTTACGGCCACATTCGGCGGCAGATCTTAATAGCGCGCGAATTGTTGCGTAGGTTTAGTGATTTTCGGATCACTTTCGCTCTAACTGACAAGCAATATCAGAGATTTAAACTAGATATTGAGGCGCTCGGAGAAATGGCCGATGTCGTTGCTGGCGTCACTGAAGACAGCGTTCGCTGGAGGCATAATCCAGAAAATTACACTGACGCAAATTTGAACGGTTGGGAGACCGAGTGGAAGAGTCACGCAAAGCTTGCCAATTCTGACTTTGTAATCAGCGACAACTTGGTGGGTGTGCTCGAAAAACGGCCCGATGCTGTATTGAGTGGCTCGTTTTTGTGGCACGAAGTGATTGCCGCATATTCAGATCGCAACGAGGCGTGTAAGAGGTTTGTCGACCGAGAGATTTCACTGCTACGGCAGAATGTTCCAAAAATGATTTGTAACCAAAGTCTTGCATCGCGTGCTGTGATTGGGCTGACTAATCCAGTTGAAGTTTCATGGATGATTGATGACATTATTCAACAGCAGACTTTGGCTTTGCGGCGCTCAATTCTGGTGCACGGAGGCGGAACTCGCACTCTTGACGGCAAAGTACTTGAAATCGCTAGAAAACTACGCCAAGCAAACTTCAAAGTTTTTACAGATCTTGAGGATGATCAAGACTGCTTTGATTATCGTGACGAGACATGGCGAACTATCGGTGTAGTTGTGTGTAGGCCCGGCGCGGGCACTGCGACTGAGTGCGTGAAGTGGAAAATACCGATGGTTGTTTTGCGAGACGCCGAGAACTCTGAGGCAGAATTCATTGCAGAGAGGTTGACTCTTTTGGGTCTTGCGCACGGTTTGGCCGGTGACCTTGACAGTGATCAGCTAGTTAACTTGGCAAAAGACGCAATGGCGATTGAGAAAATGCAGAAGTACATTGCCCCATTCGAAAATTGCAGGCGAAACGGGATCAAAGAGACCGCAGATTTTCTTGAACGTCATTGGAAATTGAGCGAGTTGGCAAAGTGAAAGTTCTCGGATTAATCCCGGCTCGCGGCGGCTCGAAGTCAATCGCAAACAAGAACTTGGTCGATTTAGGTGGGTGTCCACTTATCAAGTGGACAATTGATGCGGCGAGCAAGTCGTCGTTAAGTCGGGTTGTAGTCTCAACCGAAAACCAAGAAATTGCGGAAACTTGTCGAAGCTTGGGTGCCGAAGTGCCATTTGTCAGACCAGACTCTTTGGCTAGTGACGATGCTCAATCTATTGATGTCGTGCTTCATGCGTTGGAAGCACTTGTTGAGCAATTTGACGCGGTCATGCTTCTTCAGCCGACTTCGCCGTTTAGAACTCACGATGACATCAACTTGGCGTTGACCATGAATCACGACGGAGCGAGCGTGATCAGTGTCGTGCCGGTTGACGGGACGCATCCTGCAAGGATGAAATTTATTGAGGACGGATTTTTGGTGGATCCTCCGTTTGTTGAAGAAGTCGAGAATATGCCGCGACAAAATCTGCGACCAATGTACATTCGTAACGGTGCAATTTATTTGACAACTGTGAATGATCTGAAAAGTCGCACATTTAAGGGAAGTAAGTCTCGAGCACTGGTGATGCCAAAAGAGCGCTCACTAAATATTGATTCTCAGTTCGACCTCATCGTGGCTCGGGCAATGGTTGGTGGGGGACTAATTTGAAACCCGTTGCTTTAGTGGCTGACCTTGAGTTTTATCCCGAGGACTCAGTCTCAAAACTTAAGACAAGGTTTGATGTGATCGCTTCGACTGCAAAAAACGCGCATGAACTGAGCGAAGAACTTGGCAAATCTAATGCCAGGGTCTTTTTCTGTGGACTTGGAATTTATGTTGGAGAGGACCTTCTCGAAAATGTAAAGAGTCTTAAATCTTTAGTCTCACCGGCAACCGGAATAAATCATCTGGACCTTAATTATTTGAACTCGCGAGAAATTCTGGTCATCAAATTAGGTGACTCTAAAGATCAGATACAAAATGTTTTTGCCACTGCCGAATTGGCGTGGGGTCTTGTGATTGCATGTGCGAGACGCATGAATCTGGCTGTTGACTCGGTGAAGGAAGAGAACTTTGATCGGACTCTATTTCTAGGACGCGAACTCTTGGCAAGAACCCTAGGAGTTGTTGGTTTTGGTCGACTTGGTCGACAAGTTGCGAAGTACGGAAGTGCTTTTGGGATGAATGTTGTTGTATATGAGACCGATAGTGCTCAACATAACGAAATCGCACCATTTCAAAAGGTTGATTCTCTTGAAGAGTTGCTGAATATTTCAGACGTTGTCTCAGTTCATATTCCATTTAACGACAAAAACAAAAACTGCATAGACGCCGCGATGATTTCAAAAATAAAGCATGGAGCAATATTCATCAATACTTCTCGAGGGGAATTAGTCGATGAACAGACGTTGGCGATGGCGGTACGGAGTGGTCAATTGTTTGGGGTCGGAGTTGATGTTCTGAGCAAAGAGAGTGAAGATGGGTTTTCGGTCAGTAATTCGCCGCTGGCGAGTGCCATGCGCGATGGATTCAATGTAATTGTCACCCCGCACATTGGCGGCTGGGCACACGACGCTGTAGCGACAACCAGAGCTTTTGTGGTTGACGAGTTTTTGAGGAGATGCGAACCGTAGCTATTGGTTTGAGATTTGTTTGCCGTCGTGCCAAGCAGCGACGCGACCAGAGTAGTAATCACGGTTGAGTAATTCAGTCGCAGAAAGATCTCGGGTCTTCTCGCCTAGACCAATCTTCCATTCGGGCCAATCGGCACTGAGTTTTTCGATTCGTGACTCACTAGGGAGTTTTGCAAAATCGCAAAGTTCACGCAGTTGGTTGGGGTTAATTGAAACTGGACCATCTCGTGTTTCGTGAGGCTCTAAGACAGTGAAGTGTCGTTCAACGATGTCTGCATCAAGCGCGATAGCCAACATCGAAGCTTTGAGATTGGTCGTTGCTGGGGTCGTGTGGTCACTAAAGCCAACCTTGGTTGAGAACTGGCGGAGCCAACCCATTCGATTCATGTGAAGTTGGTCGAGCGGTGTCGGGTAGATCGTCACGCAATGCAAAAATGAAACATGGTTTTTGTCAAATAGTTTTGCAGCGTCAATGATCTCGTTGTCAAATGAAGCACCTGTAGACACGACAACTGTTTTGAAGCTTTCGGCTACTTCTTTGAGAAGCGAAGTAGATCGGCAGTCATAACTTGCGATTTTCACCGCGTCAAAGCCGGCAGCAACTAGTCGCTGGGTCGAAAGTCGCGTAAATGCTGTGATCATTGACTTGACGCCGGCACGCTTGCACTCTTCAACAAACCAAGATTCGTCGTCGTCGTTTAGATCTAAGTTCTTTAACCTGTCCTGCTCTGCTTGAAACGGCCGCTTAATGACTTTGGTTGTGCCGTCGGCGAGAACCTGACCTTCTTCAAATCTCTCGCGAAATGTCAATTCGTTTGATCTGAGGGCTTGAATCTTTGCGTATGTTGCGCCTGCTTCAGCGGATGCATGAATCATTCGCTTCAAAATCTCGCGTGAACCGTTGTGGTTCTGACAGCATTCGGCAATCAATTCGCAAGACATGGCAAAAGATTATCGCTGAAAACTAGATGCAGGTGTTGCGCAGGGTGCCGAGGTCTTGAATTGTGGTTTCGACGATGTCGCCCGCGCGCAAAAACCTTTGGGGTGTTCGGCCAGCACCGACACCCGAAGGTGTGCCGGTGTAGATGACATCGCCAGCGAACAGTTCGCAAATGCTTGACAAGTAAGCAATGATGTCGGGAATTTCGAAAATCATGTCGTCAGTCTGTGTGTGTTGCATCACTTCGCCTGAGACGCGACAAGTCATTTCGAGATTGCCGCGAGTTGCAAGTGTTGCGGCGTCGGTGATGTATGGCCCAATTGCTGCGAAGCCCGCGCGACTCTTGCCCAAACTGAATTGCGGCGGGGTGTTGGCGTATTGCAATGCGCGGTCTGAGAAGTCTTGACCAGCACAAAGGCCGGCAACATGCGACCAGGCGTCGGTGAGCGAAATGTTGCGACCGCCCTTGGCGATGACGGCGACTAGTTCGGCTTCAAAGTCGCACTTTTCGCCGACGAGTTTGATCTGCCCGTGCGGGCGATTGAGCGAGCTCGGAAACTTGGTAAACACGAGCGGTTCTTTGGGCAGACCGTGGTTCATTTCGGCGGCGTGGGCTTTGTAGTTGACGCCGACAGCGAAAATTTGTCGCGGTCGCGGCACGGGGCAGTCAAGTTTGTCGAAGTCAAGGGGCGTTAGTTCAGTGGTCTTGGCCGACGCAAGCGACTTGGCAAGACTGCAGACTTCAGACCATCGCTCAATGCACGCCATCGGATCGCTCGGCAGTTTGCCACCCGAAAACTTTTCGATGTCGACAAAGCCAGCCAGCGAATCTGCAACAAGTACGGCTCGACCGCCAACGCTACCGAAACGCGCAGAAGTCATTTTTAAACTCTGTTGCGAGCGATTCGTCGTTGCAAATCGGCTTGTCGTTTTTCTTCGCGCTCTTTTTCTTGGCGCTCACGACGCAGTCGACGCTTTTCGAGATCTTCGTTTGATGCTTTTGTGGTTGGGGCGACAGCGGGCGCGACCTGGGCAGATTCAGTTTTTGGAACCATGAATCTTTCGTCTGTGGCGACGAGTTGTTTAAAACCGTTGAGGCTGACCGAATATTGAATTGCCATTAGACGTGTGGCATCGAGACCGAATTTTTCGATCGCTCCAGGAAGAGTCGTTTTTAAGTGCTCAACATTTGGGTCGTCTGCAGCCGTGCCGAGTTGTTCAATGCAATATTCGGTGCAAGGCTCGCTTAACAAAACGCCGACATTGATAAATGATTTACGGGATGTAAAGCCTGAGCGAATTTTGGCGCCGAGGCCGTCTTTGGTGCTAAGTGCGCCGGCCGGTAGGCCAGCCACTTTCGCAAATGGGTCGCGCAATTTTTCGGACAGGCTCATTGCCATTTGGGCAAGTGAGTCGTCAGAGATTGTTGCTAAGACTGCCGCATAACGACGGTCGATAAGGATCTGCTCTTTTGATGTTGACATGCCCCGAAACTATATCGGGGGCGAACGGATACATCACCGACTTTTGGTGATCTACCTAACTATTGAGACGAAACATTCACGTCGAAAATGCGACGTGAATGAACTGCGCGTTAAGCGCGGGTGTCAGATAGCGCGGACGTTGTTGGCTTCGGTGCCCTTGCGACCTTGGCCGAGTTCAAACTCGACTTCTTGGCCTGCAACAAGGGTGCGACGCCCGGTGCCTTCAATGTTTGAAAAGTGAACGAAAATATCTGGTTCTCCATCAGAGCGCGAGATAAATCCGTAACCCTTTTCGTCATTGAAAAATTTCACGGTACCGGTTGGCATAGCTTGTACTTCTTTCTTGATATTTGTATTGCGCTTCCATGATCGAAAACGCCAAGTTAAGGGTAGCAAGGCATTGGGGTGTTTCCTAATTTTCGGGATTAAATCGCCGGTTTAATATCAGCTTCAATTGACGGCAATATCACGACGTTATAAGTGCCTGAAACTCGCGGATTCGCATCTGATGCGAGGATGAAGTCGTTACATCGGGCAAAGTGCCATATGCGCCCGTGTTTGAGCGCCAAGTTATTTTCCAGATGATTGAAAGGCTTGCCGAGAAAAGGTCGTCTCGGTCGATCGCCGATGAATGCCTATATGTATACATGCACGGCGACGGCGCATGGTCGCTAATGATTTCGCTCCATCGCAAGCCTGGGCCGACGCAAGATTTTTTGCCAGAACCAAAAATGCCATCGCCCGGGTCAAAGACAAGTTTGTATGGCGTTGCAGTTGTCGTCGCAGTCACCGGGCCAGCCGGAGTCGGCACCCACGCTGTAACAGATTTTGGTTGCCAAACAGTTGGGCTGACCCAAAACCAAGTGCCGATGTTGATCAAACCTTGACGCGCGGGTGGTGCGAACTCGCCGAATGGTGCGGGGATCAAGTCGTAGGCGACACTTGCCGCGTTGCGTGCAATTGTTTCAGAAGAAACTTCGGCAATCCAATGGTAGGTCGTATTTTTATCGGGACAATTTCTGTCGTAGAGGCGAAACAAAATAGAACCAACAGTTTTTTCTACTTCGTCACCATAAGTTTGATCGCGACCAGAGTCGCGCGGCAACGACAGCGACCACTCGCATTCGCTTGGTTCACCAGTCGTTTCGTTTTCGCCGATCAAGATGCCGGCGATAATTGTTCTGTCGACAACCTCGCCGAAAATGTCACGCACCAAGTTTGAATCTTCTGTGCCGGCTTTTGCGGTCGTCGGGGTGGTGAAAAGCAAAAGAGCGATTGCGACGAGAATATTTAGTTTTATGTGTTGCATAAGTTTGCGAAGTAAACCTTTTTATGAATTTGGTAGTTGGACCAGAACCAGTCGTTGTTATGCCATTGCAGTGTCCAACTTGAAAGTGACGAAGCAACTTTGTCGTCGTAGATGCCCGCCCCCATATATAAGACGACGGTGTCGTAGACGCAGCCGTGCACGATGGCTGTCATCTTGGTTTCGTCGCGCGAAATTGTTTCAACGATGATTTTGCGTTCGCCATCGCCGGGACGGGCGTAGATGTTGTTTTTTGCGTAGTCGCGCATCATCGTGGCGAAATCATCGCTGAACTGCGTGCCGAGAATCGTGAATTCGCCGACATCGCAACGTCTGGGTTGATAGCCGCAATCGCGACGCCACTTGACGAAGTCTTCGAACTTTTGAGCGACGAGATCGAATGGCGAAGCTGGTGACGTAACTGGCGAAGGCGGGGCTGGGGAACTGGTTTGTTGCGGGGCTGGCGAACTGTCTGGCGAACTAGTTGCTTGAGTCGCCAGCGAAGCAATCTGCGAAAAATGAAGTGTGGTGCGAGTGTTTGATTCGTTCGCGGTTACGCATCCGCAAATAACAAAACAACAGAGCGTTAACAGTGCGCCGAGTTTGCTCATGATGCGAAATTTGTTGTACATAGATGCAGTGTTTCTTGATGTGTGCGCGAGTGTGAAACTGTGCTGAAAATTACAAGAATGTGATGTTTTGTCTGTAGAGTAGATAAACCCCATTTTCAAGGATCTGCGAAATTCAATGACCCAACAGCACCCCGAACTTGCCGATGAACAGCGGTTTGTCGACCATGCCTATGAGTGTTTAGAGCAGACGCGAAACGACGCGTGGCAGATTCGTGAGATGAACGAGGCGTCGACGGGCGGCACTTTTCAGGCGCGTTACGAACGAAATGCATTCGACGAAGTTTTGGTTGGTCGGTTGACGCAACTCGACTTGGGCGATGCCGCACTTGTTTTTGGACGAATTGATCGAATGACCGAATCGCCCGAAGTTTTCGAGAGTTTTCATATCGGACGAATTGCAGTCGCCGACTCGAATCGCGAGCCGGTTGTTGTCGACTGGCGCGCGCCAGTTGCTGAACCGTTTTATCGCGCAACGGGTCGCGAGCCGATGGGTCTGGTGCGGCGACGACACTTTGCGGTGCAAGGGCGAGAGGTGCTCGGCATCGAAGACGAACTATTTGGTGCGGGTCATCTTGGTGTCGGTCACGACGAAGGTCTTGACGGCACACCAGCTTCTGGTGCACCACAGTTGCGTGGTTACAGCACGTTGCTAACTGTTTTGTCGCGTGGTCGAACAGGTCAACTCGGCGACATCGTGGCAACTATTCAAGCCGAACAAGATGAAATCATACGATCGTCGCAACAAGGTGTGCTCGTCGTCGAAGGCGGCCCGGGCACAGGCAAGACAGTTGTTGCGTTGCATCGTGCGGCATATTTGCTTTATACATTTAGATTTCCGCTCGAAGATCAGGGTGTTTTGGTTGTCGGGCCGAACCGAGTGTTCTTGCGTTACATCGAAAAAGTTTTGCCGTCGCTTGGCGAGGCTGGCGTCGAGCAAGTTGTGTTGGCCGACTTGGTTCGTGGTCACAGTTTTTCGGCGAAAGATAGTGAGAACGTTGCACGAATCAAGGGTGATTTGCGAATGGCAAAAATCGTCGTCAACAGTGTCGGCGATCGTCAACGCGCGTTGCATAAAGACGTTGAAATTGGTTTTGGTGCGGGCTACTTGCGATTAACTCGTGGCGAGTCGGCGACGATTGTGCGCGAGGCTCGACGACGCTTTCGTCGCCACAACGCGGCACATCATTGGGTTGAAACCGAGGTCGTCACGGCGATGATCGCTTCGAGTCACAATCAAGAACTTGATCTTGAATCAACTCGAGATGCTTTGCGCGAGATCAAAGAGTTTCAAGCAGTCATCAACTACATGTGGCCCGTGCTGACACCCGCAGAATTGTTGCACGACCTTTATTCGTCTAAGGCGCTGATGCGACTTGCAGCACAAAAAGTTTGTACGCCAGCAGAATATGAATCGCTGTATCGTCAGCGAGCGTTGAGTCTTGCTGACGCAAAATTCAGCGACGCCGATGTCGCCGTGCTTGACGAAGCGCTGGCGGTCTTGGGGCCGCGCCCGCGACGTAGTGGTCGAATCAATGAGGCCGACGAAATTCGCACATACGGCCACATCGTTATTGATGAAGTGCAAGATCTTTCGCCGATGCAGTTGCGAATGATCTCGCGTCGATCGTTGAACGGCTCGATGACGATTGTCGGCGACATCGCGCAAGCCACATCGGCACACGCGCCAGCATCGTGGCAAGAAGTTCTCGCACACCTGCCAAAGAAAAATCCGTCGCGAATTATCGGTTTGACGGTGGGCTATCGAATTCCGAAACAAATAATGGATCTTGCGACGCAAGTGATGCTCGCCGCCGCGCCAAACCAAGTTGCACCGGTGTCTGTGCGTGAAGGTGACGCCGCACCAAAATTTGTTCAGTGTTCAAGTGGCGAATTGTTGGCCAAGTTGATCGACGAAACAAATCGTCTTGTCACCGAATTGAGCGACGGCAACGTGGCGATTGTTTGCCCAGATGAGATGACCGAAGAAATCTGTCGTGCGCTCGATAGCGCCAAAATTGTTTTTGGTCGTGCAGGCGCCTCGGGCATCGAATTTGGCTTGACTGTGGTGCCGGTCAGTGTCATCAAAGGCCTCGAACTCGACGGAGTTGTTGTTGTTGAGCCCGCAAAAATTGTGGCTGCGCAAACTCATGGCTTGCGAGCTCTTTATGTGGCTCTAACACGATCGACACGCCGTTTGAGTGTTGTGCACAGTCAGGCATTGCCTGTCGCGATGACTAACTGAGTTAAAAGTTTTTCAGCGAATCAATAATTAGTGGCAAAAAGCGCAGCGCTTTGTCGGCATCTGCAGGGCGGTTGCGCTCAACAGAACTTTTCGCCAACGCCACGACGCGATCAAAGTCGGCGACGAGTTGATCGCTTAGTTCGAGAATTTTCGGTCGAACTGCATCGCTAATCTGCAAAATCTGGTCGAGATGTTTGCCAGCGATATTGCGGTCAGATTTTTGCATCGCATCGCTCAATGCTTCGACGCTTTGCAACATCTGAGTAAGCAGTTCATCGCGGCCAAGAAAGGGGTCAATCGTCGAGATTGTTTTTTCGGCTCCGCCGGTTTCGGCGTTTTGGTCGGTTGTGTTTTCGGCGAGAGTTGTAGGTGCCGACTCGTTGATCGTTGTCGCGCAACTTGTTGTCAGAATTGCCAGAGATGCAACTGGCAAAAGTATTGCAAGCGTCAACGAGAAGCGATTGAAAGCCACATTCATGACGAACTGGTCTATTTTTTTGTCGTGACGAGCAAGCGACCGCTGATGAACGAGTCGATTACGGATGGTGCAGAAGTAGCAGAGTCAGACATCAGCACGCTGACACCACCGTCGCTGCTGCGGTTGGCGACCGTGCCAGTTCGCCCAGGAAACATTTTGTTGGCTTCGAGCATGTCGAGCACACCTGCAGTTTCTTCGAGTTCTTCAGAAATTCGCACGACGGTGAACGGGTCACCGACTTCGATCGTGTTTAGCGGTGTGAGCAAAACGCTGCGATGACCAGAGCCCGGTATCGGGTTGCCGTGCGGGCATGCCGTCGGGTTGCCGAGCATTTTTGAAAGTGCGACCTCGACTTCGTCGTTTATGACATGCTCCCATTTGCATGCTTCGTGATGCGCAGTTGACCAAGACAAACCTAGAACGTCGATCAAAAAGCACTCGGCGAGCCGATGTCTGCGCACGATACCTTCGGCAAGTTTGCGACCGGTTTCGGTGAGAGCGATTCGTGGACCTGACAAATTGACGAGACCTTCGCTCTCCATGCGCTTGATCATTTCTGAAACTGATGCACGAGAAACTTTCAATCTGTCGGCAATGCGGGCCTGGATTAGTTCGACGTGGTCTTCTTCGAGTTCAAATATGCATTCACAATATTCTTCGAACGCTGGATGATGTTCGGTGTTTTGCTGCATGATGTCAGTCTATATCTCGCAAAAATTGCTGGTTCTTTGGTTCGTTACTGCGAGCTTTCGCGTTCTTCGCGCACGGCGGCTTTGACCGAATATTGCACGAGAATTGCTGGCGCGAGCACGATGCATCCGCTGATGAGTGAAATCGTGGCGACGCGACTCGCGTTTGGCGTGAAGTCGACGACAACACCCCAGACCACTGCGACCATTGACACACCAAAAAGTGAATAGCCGAGGTTTGTGGCGCGCTTTGCCCAACTTGAAATTAGCGCTCGTTTAGCGAGAATCGGGTCGTGAACACGCTCGTGATCTGGATTATTGGGTTGTGTGCGAGAATCCATAGCGTTGTGTTTATGTTACGGGGCAGTCATCGATGGCGTTGAAACTTGAGTCAGATAACTCGGTGTTGATTGCCACGATTAATCGGCCTGCGCGAAAAAATGCGGTCGATCAAGAGACCTTGACCGAATTGGCACAAGCGTTGAAACAAGCAGAGACGCAGTCGGCACGGGTTTTCGTTTTGACGGGTGCCGAAAAGACTTTTTGCTCGGGCGCAGATTTATCTGGCGTGCGCGAGACTCAGTTCACAGACGCGTTGCATAAATTGTTGATTCAACTTGCGAATTCGCGATGCGTGACGATTGCGGCGATTGACGGCCACGCGCTTGGCGCTGGTGCGCAACTTGCGATTTCTTGCGACCTGCGTGTCGCCACTGCGCGGGCAACAGTTGGCGTGCCTGCAGCGCGACTTGGTTTGGTCGTCAATCATTGGACGGTCGAACGTTTGACGCGCGAATGCTCGTGGCCCGTTGCCCGAGCGATGTTGCTCGCGGCACGAAATTATTCTGGAGAAGAGTTAGCGAATCTCGGCGCGGTGCATCGCATTGGCGATTTTGATTCAGCGCTTGCTTGGGCGCACGAAATTGCGGCGCTTGCACCACTCTCAATTGCTGGTCACAAGGCGGCATTGAACGCTTCGTCGCGCGAACCCGATATCAACGAACTAGTGCAACGAGCGCGAGATTATGCGTGGGCAAGCAAAGATGTTGACGAAGGTCGCGCGGCATTTTTAGAAAAGCGCGCAGCGAACTTCAAGGGTGAGTGATGATCGTTAGTTTTGCTGATGTAGTTGTTGTCTATGACAATTTTCCGGCGCTTGCAGGTGCAAGTTTTGAAGTTGCGAGCGGCGAAATAGTTTTGCTTCAGGGCCCGAATGGTGCCGGCAAAACAACATTGTTGCGCGCTTGCGCTGGCTTGTTGCCGATTGCTCGTGGCACAGCCACCGTGCTGGGTTGCGACTTGAGCCTCGAGCGTTATGCGGTGCGCGCGAAAGTCGGATTGTTGGGTCACGCCAACGGATTGTTTCAAGATTTGACAGTTGCAGAAAATATGGCGTTCTGGTCACGATTGATCGGTGCATCAGATCGAGATGTCGAAACTGCGATGCAAATAATGGGACTTTCTGATCGTCTGAGTGCCACACGCGTGGCGAGTCTTTCGGCGGGGCAGCGCCGCCGATGCGCGTTGGCGACTTTGATCGTGCGCCGAGCACAACTGTGGTTGCTCGACGAGCCACACGCCGGACTTGATTCGCAGGGTCGCGACGAACTCGACAAGACGTTGCGTTCGGCGCGGGAGGCTGGGGCGACGGTCGTTTTTGCATCCCATGAAATTGATAGAGCACAAAATTTGGCGACACGATCTCTAACTGTTGTTGGCGGCGTGGTGACAGCGTCATGAAAAATATTTCAGGCATTAAGGTCGCCAAAGGCAAAGTTGTGAGTGCCGTGTTGTTAAAAGACTTGCGAATTGAATTGCGCAGTCGCGTCGTGACGAACCAAGTGTTGCCTTTTGCCGGTTTGGTGATGGTGATGTTCGCGTTTGCCCTCGATAACGATGATGTTTTAGAGCGCGTTGCCGGCGGTTTGATTTGGCTGGCGACGTTGTTCTCGCTGTTCATGATTGTGCAGCGGTCGTTTGCGATAGATACAGCCGATGGTGCGCTCGACTCGTTGCGAGTTGCGGGTATTGATCTTTCGGCAGTTTTTTTCGGCAAGGCGATTGCGTTAGCACTGAAACTAATCGCACTTGAGATTGTTCTGATCTGCGGCGCCGTCCTTTTATATAGGGTCGAATTGAGCGCAAACGGTTTGGTGTTGTTGGTCACTTGCGTGCTTTGCGCAACGAGCGGATTGGCCTTCGTTGGTACTCTTTATGGCGGTCTCACTGCTGGCGCGAAAGGACGCGAAACTTTGCTTCCTTTGTTGTTGCTGCCGGTAGTGGCGCCGGTGTTAATTGCGGCAACGAGAGCCACCGAAGCGGCTTTTGGCAGCGGCGGTGCGCAAACTTCAGAAGGATGGGCATGGGTTGGTTTGTTGACAGTTTTCGCCGCAGTGTTCGGTGTCGGTGGGTCGTTGGCATTCGGGCCGCTGATTGATGAATAGTTTTGAATTTGTGAGAAATTTTTCAGGAGAGAAGATTTGATGTCGCAAGTTTTGCAACGCACCTCACCAACTGGCACACGCGCGACACGAGTGATCGGCGCGACATCGATTTTGGTGATGGCATGGGTCGTTATCAGCGGCTTGCTATTGACCCCGCAAGATGTCGTGCAGGGCGAGTCGGTGAGAATCATGTATGTGCATGTGCCGTCAGCGTGGATTGCGTATCTCGCGTTCATTTTCACTGCAGTTGCGTCGGCGAGTTGGCTGATCAGCAAAAAACATTCAATGGGTTTCGATCGGTTCGCAGGCGCCTCGGCTGAAGTTGGCGTGATGTTCATGGCGATCACGTTGGTCACCGGCAGTTTGTGGGGTCGGTTAACTTGGGGCGAGTTCTGGCAGTGGGACCCACGCTTGACGACAACTGCTTTTTTATTCGTTACATATATCGGTTATCTCGCGGTGCGACGCCTTGAAGGTTCGATCGAGCAGCGGGCTCGTCGTTCGGCAGTCGTGGCAATGTTGGCGGTGCTCGAGATACCGCTTGTGCATTTCAGCGTCGTGCTCTGGCGCAGTTTGCATCAGGGCGCGACGGTTTTGAATCCGAATGGTGATGTCAAAATGGATGACTTGATGTTGTTCACTTTATTCAGCGGTGTAGTTGGCTTCACACTTGTTTTCATCTGGCTCGTCTTGCACCGCCAGCGCACGATGCTGCTTGTCGATGTTGCCAATAACCAGGGTCTCGATGCGGCGATTGTCGCACGACGCGCCGAAAGATCGGCAAACTAAATGAAAGACGCCGGTTTCATTTTTGGTTCATACATCGTGACTCTCGGGGCGATTTTGTTGTTCGCGGTTTCAACTCTGCGTCGCGCCAAGAAGTCGTCACATTTAGTGACAGACAAAGACAAGACCTGGTTGTAGTGGACTTAACCCCGAGACCTTCAGAACCGTCGAAGAAACCGCGCAAGTGGTTGCCGATTATTTTGCTGTCATTGGTTGGTGTCGGCGGCATAGTGATCGTCACCCAGTTTTTGACATCGGCGATCGACTATTACTGCAATGTCGACGAGATTGGCGTACGCAGTGGCTGCGAAGAGTCAACTCGATTGCGAGTGCAGGGCACCGTTGAACAGAATTCGCTACAGAAAACTGGCAGCAAAACCAATTTCGTGATGACGTTCAACGACAAGTCGATAAATGTCGTTTATTCTGGCGACCCTGGCGGTGTTTTTCAAGAGTGCATCTCGGTCGTCGCTCATGGTCGAATGATTGACGGCACGTTTGAATCGAATCGCATCGAAGTTAAACACTCAAACGAATATGCCGAGAAAAACGCCGACCGTATTGAATCTTCTGGGAGCGCGGCATGTTCGCAAGCGCAGGGATAAGCGGCACGATTGGTCGTGCGTTTCTTTTAGTCGGTTTTATCGCCGCAGTTTTTGGTGCGTTCGCAGCATTCACTGGCGCGCGCCGCAACGACCAACAAATAATTCGGTTGATTCCAAGATTTTCGGTGCTCTCGTTCGCAGCCGCGACCGGCGCATTCGCCGCAATGGAGTATGCGATGATCACCCGCGACTTTTCGCTGGCGTATGTGCAAAAAGTTGGCTCGTGGTCGACGCCCGCTCTTTATAACTTCGCCGCGGTCTGGAGTGCGCTCGAAGGTTCAATCTTGATGTGGGTGCTCGTGTTGGCCGGTTACACATTGGCGGTTTCGTTTTGGGTTCGCAAACGAATGCAAGATCTGATCGCGTCTTGGGCGCTCGGTGTGATGTTCGTCGTCTCGGCGTTCTTTTTTCTGGTTTCATTTTTTCCGGCAAATCCGTTTGCAGTCGGCGCACCGGGTGTGCTCGACGGCCCCGGTCCGAACCCACTGTTGCAAAACCACATCTTGGTGATGTTTCATCCGCCAATTTTGTATCTCGGTTATGTCGGCGTTACGGTGCCATTCGCGTTTGCGATTGCTGCGCTAATCACGGGTCGCGTCGGCGAAGGTTGGCTTGTCGCAACTCGTCGCTGGTCGCTTTTCGCGTGGGGCTTTTTAACTTTCGGCATCGCGCTTGGCAGTTGGTGGAGTTACGAAGTTTTGGGATGGAGTGGCGTGTGGGCATGGGACCCAGTCGAAAACGCCTCGCTTCTGCCGTGGATTACCGGTACTGCATACATTCACTCGGTGTTGGTGCAAGAGCGCCGTGGCATGTTGCGTGTCTGGAATATTTCTTTGCTTGTCGCAACTTTTAGTTTGACAATTCTGGGCACCTTCTTAACTCGCTCGGGTGTTTTGAACAGTGTGCACGCGTTTAGCGAGAGCAGCATCGGCTCGTGGTTCTTGGCGATGTTCGCAGTTGTGCTCGTCGTTTCAATCGGCTTGATCGGTTGGCGTGGCGACAAACTTCGCAGCCCGGGCGTGATCGACTCGCCCCTGTCGCGAGAGGCCGCGTTTTTGGCGAACAATGTTTTGTTTGCGGTGTTTGCATTCGTCGTTTTGTTGGGCACGGTGTTTCCGTTGATTGTCGAAGCGTTGCAAGATCGACAGATTGCAGTAGGTGCACCGTTTTTCGACAAACTTTCGATGCCGATCGGCTTGGCTTTGTTGACGCTGATGGCGATCGCGCCGGTCTTGCCGTGGCGCAAAGCATCAACCGAAACTTTGCGCGAAAGACTTTTCTGGCCCGCATGGTGCGGAGTAGCGGCACTTGTCGCGAGTTTGTTGCTTGGCGCATATGGCCTCGCACCACTTTTGACTTTCACGCTCGGTGGAGTTTCGTCTGGTGCTGCGATGCGACAAGTTGTTTTGGCAACTCGTCGTCAAGGCTGGCGCGGGCTTGTTGGTCGCGCCAATGGCGGCATGATCGTGCATCTTGGCGTCATTTTGATCGCGGTCGCATTGGGCGCTTCGAATAGTTACAGCAAGAGCCAAGAGTTGTCGCTGGTTGCAAATGTTGAAGCAACTTTTGCTGGCCACACCTTTGAGTTACAAGATGTTGTCGAGGTTCGCGACGATCGCAGCATCAGCGTCAAAGCACTGGTGCTTGTCGACGGCAAAAAGATTTATGCACCGGCGATAACCAAATACACACGCATCGGCATGAATGTTGGCACACCGTCGGTGCGCACTTCTTTGACCACAGATATTTATCTGACTCTCGAACCGCCAGTTCGCCAAGATGCAAATGAAGCGCGCATCAAAGTTTTTGTCAAACCGATGATCATTTGGTTATGGATAGGCACTGCGCTGATGGCTGTCGGCACCGTGCTCGCGGCGTTTCCCGGTCGTCGTCGCAAACCCACTGACGCAACAAGCGCACCAGTTGAAGTGGCTCAGTCGTGAAGTCGCGAAATCTAGTCAAGATTGTTACGACAGTTGTTGGCATTGTGATCGCGCTATTTTTCGTGGTGCTGGTTGCATCTGACCCCGATCAAGACATTGTCGCCCAGTCGCCGTTGTTGGGTCAGCCCGCACCTGCGGTCGCAAGTGAAACAATCGACGGCGACCAATTTGTTCTAGAGCGTCGCAAAGGCTCTTGGGTGGTGCTCAACTTTTTTAATTCGACCTGCGTGCCGTGCATCAACGAACACGATCTATTGATTGAGTTCGCCAACTCTGAAGCGATGAACCCAAATGCAGCCGAAATTTACACGATCATCAACGACGACAGTTCAGATGCAGTGCGAGACTTCTTCGTCAAAAATGGCGGCGATTGGCAAAAAATCAAAGACGACAACGGTGCGATTGCCGTTGCATTCGGCGTGGCGAGGGTGCCAGAAACTTGGATCATCGATCCGAACGGTTTGGTTCGCTTGCGCATCACGGGCGAGTTGAGTCGCGGTTTGTTGACCGAGCAAGTCAATAAGTTGCGCGACGGGTTCTCTTCGTGAAAACTCGCAATTCTGTTTGGTTGGCGATGTTTTTGCTCGTCGCGCTGCTGCTTGTGGTTGGCGCGAGTCGCACTGGAGGACCAAAGACACAACAAGATCGAATCGATGCGATTACTGCGGTATTGGCGTGCCCAACCTGTTCGGGCGAGAGCGTTTTTGTCTCGCGTGCCGCGGCAGCAGAGTCGATTCGCGCCGAAGTTGCGCGCCAAGTTGCTGCAGGCTTGCGCACCGATGAGCAGATTGTCGGCTATATCGAGCAGCGTTTTGGTGGTCAAGTGTTGTTGGTGCCGCGCGCATCGGGTGTTGACGCACTTGTTTGGGCGCTGCCCGTGGCTGCTTTAGTTTTTTCGATCTACTTGTTGTTTTCTGCATTAACCAAAAGGCGCACCAACTTGTCTGGTGATCTAACAGATCAACGTGAGTTTTTGACAAATTCGCTTCACGATCTTGAACAAGAACACAAATATGGCGACTTAGCCGATAAAGAGTTTGAGTCTCTGCGCAAAGACTATGAATCTCGCGTCGCATCCGTAAATGCGCAAATCGAAAATCTTGAATCTGATGAACAGATACTCTTAGCAATCTCAGACTCAGAACCAAAAAATTTGCCTCGCGCTTTGGTTACGACTGTGGTCGTGTTGCTGGTCGCGACTTTCGCGGGTTGGTTGGTCGCCAAGCAGTCTGGGCAGAGGCTCGCTGGCGATTCACTCGCTGGCTCGATCGAAGACTCGACTGCGACGGTTCTCTCGCGTGCCCGAGCGACAAACTTTGTTGACCCGAAAGCAGCGATCGAGCTTTATACGCAAGTACTCGAAGTCGACCCAGACAATGTTGAGGCGCTGACATATCGCGCTTGGTTGCTTGTGTTGATTGCTCGCAGTGCGGGTGACGAAGTCAAGCAACTTGCATTCGCCTCGGCATCGAGTGATCTCGAACAAGCCATTGCACTTGACCCTGATTACGCCGATGCTCATTGCTTTTTGGGCATCACTCGGTTTCGACTCGGCGACGACGCGTCGGGTGCAAAAGAGCAGTTGACAATTTGTGCCGCGAAAAACCCGCCAGCCGAAGTGAAGAGTTTCGTCGATTCGATCGTGGCCGAGGTTGACGCCGCGCTCGACAAATAAATTTTTAGTCTTCGATCTGCGGTGGTGGCCAGGCGGTCGCCGATTTAAAGCCCCTGTTCGTGCGTTCGACGACCCAGACCGAACCTTTTCGCCAGTCTGGCTTCGATTCGATTTTCATTCCACGACGCTCGAGTGTCTTGATCAACTCGGGAATCATGTCGCCGTGGCTTGAGAGCACGGTCGAGTCTTCGACTTCTTCGGCAATCTCGAGCATGTCGGCAACATCGCCAAACTCGATCAGTCGCTTGTCAACTTTGACTTTGAGTTTTTTTGCTTTGGCGAGCGGCTCGAGTGTTTGAACACACCGAGTTGCGGGGCTTGAGATCAAACTTGTAATTGAAAGTTTCTTGAGTTGTTCGGCAATCATTTCGGCTTGCTGCCAACCGGTTTTGCTCAGGGGTCGCAAGTTGTCTTCATCGTGCCACTCGCTGCGTTTGCCCGCCTTGGCATGTCGCACTATATAAATAGTCACATCAGAAATGTATCTTGATTGATTTAAAACTGTTCATCGACGAGAGATTTAAGGCAGAATTAACCTATGGGTTTCTTTGATCGCAATCGCGATGAGTTGGCTGCCAAAGGCTTCGACAAGTCGCGACTTCCGCCTGGTCAGTATTTGACTGATCGGTTTCCCGTTTTGCATGTTGGCGAAGTGCCGACATACAAACAAGGCGAATGGAGTTTGACGATCGACGGGCTCGTTGAAAAACCTTTCACAATTTCATTTGAAGAACTTCGAGCGATGCCTGCGACCAAACTCACAACAGATATTCACTGTGTCACCAAGTGGTCAAAGTTCGACACGACATGGACGGGCGTGCGAGTGCGCGACTTGTTCGAGCGTGCCAAAATTTCTGAAACTGTGAGCCATGTGATGGGGCACGCAGAACATGGTTACACCGCGAATCTTCCGCTCGCAGACATCATGCGCGATGATTCGCTCGTGGTTTATGCCTATGAAGGCGAAGACATTGATCCAATCCATGGTGGGCCAGTGCGGCTGTTGATCCCACAGTTGTATTTCTGGAAATCGCCGAAGTGGTTGCGCAGATTAGAACTGATGTCGGCTGATGCCCCAGGCTTCTGGGAAGAAAACGGCTACCACATGTATGGCGACCCGTTTTTAGAGCAGAGATTTTGGGGCGACTGAAAATTAAGTAGTTGACTAAATAACTAGTCGAATAATTAAATAGTTGTGGCGCAGAAAGTGTCGCCCATTGGCAGCGACGATGAAAGTTCGGGGTTCGTCTCACCATAAAGTGCGGTCAACATGCCTTTGACCATGCCGCGATCGACCGCGCAAATCACCGGATGTTCAATTGCGAGATCGCCAAACGGGCAGTGATTGTTGACAATACGAAGTTGATTGTTGCGCTGGTCGGCGTGCGCGGCAAAACCGTGCGCGGTCAACGCGTCGGCGACAGCCTGCAATGCCGAACGCAAAGATCGCTGGGTCTGGTTGATGTCGTCACCCGTGAGACTTGTCGCCATTGCGCGACCATATTGCTGACCGACTTCTTCGGCCATCTCGGTGGCTTCTTTTGGTGTCAGCAAAGTTAGCGCTTTGCCGAGCAGTGATAAAACTAAATCGTCGCTACGAACCGGAAACTCAAGCGACTGGTTTGGGTTCGTCGCGGTGTAGTGCTTCGATGGGCGACCCGCGCCTGCGCCGTCTTGTCGAGCAATTTGCACCTCGAGATATCCGCCTGCAGCAAGTTTGTCGAGGTGATGTCGCGCGACATTCGCGTGCAATTTAAACTTTTCGGCGACCTCGCTTGCAGTGACACCATTTTTTGATTCGCGAGTGAAAAGATAAATTGCCCGACGAGTTGGGTCACCAAATGCGGATGTGATTGCTGACACGGTGGCGGTGAAGTCGCTGTTGTTTAGTGGACTCGTCGCCTCGCGTGCAACAACAGTTGTCGCAGAAGTTTGGCTTGCAACAGGTGCTTTTTGACTCACGAGAGATATTCTACCTATAGCCATAGTGTTTATTATTTAGCGACCCGAACGGATCAAACCCCAAATGTCTTTGCCAAAAGTAGAACAACTGATCGATGCGCTGCGCCCGGTGCAAGACCCCGAATTGAATCGCTCGATTGTCGATCTTGGCATGGTGCGCGATGTTCAGATTCAGCCGTCAGGCGCGGTGTCGCTGACCGTCGTTCTGACAATTGCGGGTTGTCCGTTGCGCAACGAAATTCAAACTCGAGTCAATACTGCGTTGCGCAGTCTCGACGGCGTAAAAGATGTCGCGCTTAATTTTGGCGTGATGAACGACGAAGAGCGTGCGAAGGTGCGCGAACTTGTGCACGGCAATCCCGCGGCGACAGCTGGTAGCAACCCAGCGCAAGGTCACTCTGAGGGCAGAAAAATCTCGTTTGCCCAACCAGGGTCGAAGACACGACCGATTTTAATTTCGTCGGGCAAAGGTGGCGTTGGCAAAAGCAGTGTGACGACAAATCTCGCAGTTTCGTTGGCCGCTGCTGGCTACAAAGTTGGCGTGGTTGACGCCGATATTTATGGCTATTCGATTCCGCGAATGTTGGGCACCGATCGTGACCCGGTCGTGATCGACAACATGTTGTTGCCACCCGAAGCGTGGGGTGTGCGTTGCATTTCGATTGGCTATTTTGTGCCCGAGGGTCAGGCGGTCGTGTGGCGTGGTCCGATGTTGCACAAAGCACTCGAACAATTCTTGACCGACGTCTACTGGGATGAACCTGATTTCTTGTTGATCGACATGCCGCCAGGCACAGGCGACATTGCATTGAGCTTGAGCCAATATTTGCCTCGTGCCGAAGTGTTGGTTGTGACCACGCCGCAAGTGGCTGCGCAGAAAGTTGCTCGTTTGTCAGCAGCGATGGCAGTAAAAGTCAATCTGCCTGTTCGCGGCATCATCGAAAACATGTCGTGGTTCATCGGCGAAGACAGTCAGCGTTATGAATTGTTCGGCAGTGGCGGTGGGCAGTTGTTGGCCGACGAATTGAAAGTGCCACTGCTGGCGCAGATTCCGCTTGTCGAGATGTTGCGCGAAGGTGGCGACACCGGCAAGCCAATTGCTGCAGTTGCCCCAGAGTCTGAGGTGGGTTTGATTTTTGCACAACTCGCAAAGCGAATCGCCGAAGACATGAAGCCCAAGAAAGTCTTCAGCGCCGCACTCAAAGTTAACTAGTGCGTCTGGTGCATTGCGCCTAGTGTGTTAGATAGTTAATCGGTTAGTGCAATACCCAACAAACGAAAGAAGAAAATAGTGGATATTCGAATCGGCGTTTCGCACGCCTCGCGAGAAATTGCCCTTGAAATGCCAGACGACGAAAAGTCGATAGCGAAGACCAAAGCGGCGGTGGAAGCGGCTCTCGGTGGCGGGGCGCCAATTCTCTGGCTTACTGATAAGCGTGGCAAAGAAACCGCAATTCCTGCGGCGAAGATCGCCTTCGTTGAATTTGGTGCGCCGAATGGCGACCGCAAGATGGGTTTTGGCAGTTAGTTAGTTAAGTCTTTATGCCAACACTTGTTGAGATTGCGCACGAACACAGCAATCTTGATGAGGCGTCGCTCGAACATTTAAATTCTCTGCTGTCTGAGTGGGGCATGCTGGCCGATTTTTGTTTCGCCGACATGTTGCTCTATTTGCCAACTCACGATTCGCAATTCATTGTCGCGGCACAAGTGCGAGCCGCAACTGGTCAGACGCTCTATGACACAGATCTCGTCGGCGTGGTCGCAGACCCGCTCGAGCGGGTGATGATCGAAAAAGCGTTTAAGACGCACAAAGTGACGACGGGTGAAATAAAAGTTGAGACGATAGTTGAACCGGTGAATTTAATGGCGATTCCGGTCATGTTTGACGCTCGAATCATTGCCGTGTTGACACGCGAATGGTCGCAACGCACGGGGCGAAAGCCCGGGCAACTTGAGCGAACCTACTTGGCGATTTTTGAAGTGTTCTCGAAAATGATCTCAACTGGGTTGTTTCCTTTTGAGGGACGGGGTGCCGATGCGACTGTCGCGCCGCGAGTGGGAGACGGTGTAGTCGTGCTCGATGCTGACACGCGCGTGCGTTATGCATCCCCAAATGCAGTTTCGGCGATGCATCGCGTTGGCATTAGCGCAAACGCTGTCGGCCAGACATTGGCCGAACTCGGCATCGCCGAGACGGCTGCACGACACGCCTTTGAGCGACTCGAGCCAGTTGTCGAAGAGTTTGAGCAAAATACCGATGTGACTTTGCTGACGCGAACGATACCGACGTTGAAGCGCACCGGGCGACAAGTTTCTGTCACGGGTGGCGTCGTGCTGTTGCGCGATGTATCAGAACTTCGTCGTCGCGATCGACTGTTGCTGACGAAAGATGCGACGATTCGCGAGATTCATCACCGAGTAAAAAACAATCTGCAGACGATTTCATCGTTGTTGCGCCTTCAGGTTCGCCGGCTCAAGAGCGAAGAAGCGATCTCGGCGATCACCGAATCGGTGCGTCGCATTCGCACGATTGCCCTCGTGCACGAAACTCTCTCGCGTGAAGCGGGCGAAGATATCTCGTTTATTGAAATCGTACGACCGTTGTTGCGCTTGGTTGAAGAAGGTCTGCAATCGGCTGATCGGCCCGTGAAATTTAGTGTCGTCGGCGATGGTGGTCGCCTGCCGGCGACGATTGCGACACCGCTTTCTGTAGTGATTCTTGAATTGTTGCAAAACGCAGTTGACCACGGGTTTCCAGAGGGCAGTAAAGGTGGTTCGGTGCTCGTCTTGCTCTCACACTCTCTCGATGGTCAGTTAGTCGTCAAAGTTATTGACAATGGGCAAGGGCTGAAGTCTGACTTTGACATGGCAAAAGTGACTGGGCTCGGGTTGTCGATCGTGCGCACTTTGGTGACTACCGAGTTGGCGGGCACGATTCAGATGCGTGCGGCAATGGTTGGCGATTCGACCAAAGATCTAAAGATCGCCCGCGATGGCGATGGAACGGTTGTCGATCTGGTGATACCGACCGTCGGCGAATAACTGACTATTGGCGGTTAGCCGTGGCTCAGGAAATTAGGCGAGAATTGCGGCGTTCGGCTGCTCGGCGACGACGAATGTCGCGGCGCTCATCTTCTGACATGCCGCCCCAGATGCCCCAATCTTGATTTGTCTCGAGAGCGAAGTCGAGGCACTTGCCACGCACTGCGCATTCGTCGCAAACAACTTTGGCTTCTGAAATTTGGACCAGCGCTTGGCCCGTTGTGCCAATCGGAAAAAACAACTCGGGATCAGTGTCTTTGCAAGAAGCGTTTCGCCTCCACGAATAGTCTGCGGAACCGAGAGCCAAACTTGTTGCGAGAAAAGACATTGATAAACCCCTTCTAAAATATTCGTGATTCTTGAGTTGCCTTGGGCTTACGCTAGAGAGCAATTGTTGAGTTAGCAATACTTTGTAGATAGTTTTTTTAATTTATATTTCTTATAATTTGTGACCGTCCGAGATATTTTTTCTTGTAGCCTGCGGGCGTGACCCAAGTTATGGCGCATCGCGGTGCTTCAAAGGTCGAACTCGAAAATACAACAGTGGCATTTGCCAGAGCGCTCGAAATGGGTGCCGATGCAGCCGAACTCGATGTGCGCAGATGTGGTTCGGGCGAGTTGGTTGTGCATCATGATGCAAAGTTGAGTGATGGTCGCATAATCTTTTCGGTCGATAAAAAAGATTTACCGAGCCATATTCCGACTTTGGCTGAGGCGCTAGATGCTTGTGGCTCGATGTGGGTGAATATTGAAATCAAGAATGATCCCAAAGAGCCCGACTTCGACCCGCAAGAGGTAACGACGCGAAAAGTTGTTGAGTTTCTTCGTCAGCGTGGTTCGCTCGGTCAATGGCTGATTTCGTCGTTTCGCCGCGAAACGGTTGACTTAATTCGCAGTCTTATGCCAGAACTTAAAACAGCATGGTTGGTGATGACTCTTGACAACGCTGAACTTGAGTCGGTCGCCATAAAAATGTCAAGCCAAGGCCACACGGCCTTGCATCCTTGGGTCAAACAACTTAGTCAGCCGATGGTTGATATTTTTCATCGCCATGGTTTGCAGATCAACACATGGACATGTGACGACCCGAGGCGAATGAGAGAACTAATTGACTGGCAAGTCGACGGCATTTGCACCAACGTGCCCGACATCGCCCTGCAAGTCGTCAACTCGCCCCGCTAATTCAGAATTCTTTCGTGCTTGTCGACTGAGAACATAAAGTCCGGACAAACCGAATGCAAGTTGGATCGCCACAACATGCCTTGGATGGTAGCCACCCCTCGAGAAGTCATACGGAATTTGAGGTACAAAGTAGGCCAATGGAAAAATCAAGACCATCCAAATTCTAATTCCAATATCTCGTAGCTTGATGGTTCGCACAACTGCGAGCAACCA
>CAMBDT010000007.1 GCA_945865395.1 Acidimicrobium ferrooxidans DSM 10331
GCGTAACGCAAGTGGTCTTCCCAAACGCCGTTGATTTCGAGAAACCGCTCGGCCAAACCTTCGAGGCGCAGACCTAACTTTTCGGCAACTCGCTTGCTGTTGGCATTACGCGGAATAATGCACACTTCGAGGCGATGCAAGTTCAAGTCGTCGAATGCAAATTTCATGATCGCTGCGACGCCTTCGGCGACGTAACCGTTGCCCGCATGCTTGTGGTCGATCCAATAGCCGATCGTGCCATTCTGCATTGCGCCGCGCACGACATTGTTGATGTTTACTTCGCCGACCAACAAGTTGTTGACAAACAAACCGAGCGTGTATGCCGAACCATTTTGACGCTCGCGATCGCGCGCCACGCAACGTCGCTCGAAAGCATCGCGGTCAGTCGCTGGGTCGGCAAGAAAGTCTGAACGGCGCGGCTCCCAAACTGTTAGCCAGTCAACATTGCGCAACCGCACTTCGCTCCAGGCCTCAAAGTCGTGGGTTACCAATGGTCGCATCATTATTCGCTGACCGTAAAGTCGCGGTGGGGCGACGGGCGCACCAGCAGGATGCAAAAACCGTTTCGGTGATGTATTTGACGAGTGACTCAAGACATTTTCTTTCGTAACTCAGAGATTAGTCCGTCAAGCAAATTATATTGACTGACGACGATTTCAGAAATTTGCAACCGCCGCATTACTGCAACGAGCACACAACAACCGCCGACGATGATGTCGGCGCGATCACGCGGCAAGCCAGGGTTAAACACCCGGTCGCGCAGCGGCTCTGTTGCCAGGGTTCGAAACACATCTTCGACAGCGTCGCGCGAAAGCGTCAATTTATGCAGCGCCGACGGATCGAAAGTTTTTTGACCCACTTCGACGGCAGCGACGGTTACGATCGTGCCAGCCACGCCGACTACGCGCTCAACTTCACCAATAAGTGGATAATTGTGTGCAACGTCATCGACCCCATCAGAAACCAAAGAAATCGCATTTGTTAACTCTTCGGGTCTCGGCGGGTCACGATGCAGTTCTGATTCGGTCAGGTTGACTGCGCCAAACGGAAGACTGACCGCAAAATCTAAAGTTTCTGTGCCGACCATAAGTTCGGTCGAGGCACCACCAATATCTACGACCAGTGTCGAGATTCTGTCGTCGAAAGAACTGGTCGCACCAACGAAAGATAGAGCGCCTTCGATCTCGCCTGTAATTAGTTCTGGCTCGACGCCTGAAAATTTCTTGATTTCAGCAAAAAATTGACCCGTGTTATTGGCTGCGCGACACGCCGCAGTAGCGACGGTGCGGCGGTGAGAGACATTGTGTTGCTTGATTAGCGACTCATATTCGCGCAAGCACTCAATTGTTCGCTGCATCGATTCTGCGCTCAGGGCGCCAGTTGCGCCGATGTTGGCACCAAGTCGTGTTGAGCGAACAATGCGTTCAAGCGTTTGACCCGCTTGGTCAACGATCAGCAAATTCGTTGAGTTGCTGCCGATGTCGATTGCCGCAAGTGTTTTATCCATTAATTACGCACACTAGTAAGTGTTGTCAGATTTGTTGAAGTCGCTTGTCGACCCATTGGCCGACGACATCGGTTTTATTGACGAGCCAATTTGCATAGTGAGCGTGCAAGCATTTGACGCCGACCCTGGTGCCGGCAACGCCGCCGTGTGGTCGTGGCCCTGCATGGTCGGCTGGTATTGCGCTATCACGCTCAGCGGCATAGCGTTCGTGCGTTAATCGAAGTTCTTCGGGGTCGATCTCGCTTTCGGCAATATTGATGCAACCCGCTGACTCGAGACGACTCACGGCCATGTGTGCTACTGCGCCAACAAGCCAATATCTTGTGGGCATCGGCGTGCCGTCAAAAAGTAACGGTTCGTTTTTGACGACAACTGGTTCGCCATTTTTGTCGCGCACGACAACTTCGAATTCACCTTGCGGTTTGCGACCGAGAAGTTCGGTGACGCGAGCGATGTCTTGTTCTGAAGCCTTGGTCATTTGCTGAGAATCTTTTTCAATGTCTCGATGTCGCTTGTCGTGTCGAGATCTTGGGCAGAGCCGTCACACGCGACTTCTTCGAGCAGATCTTTGTGCGACTTAAAAAGACTTCTCGCACCTTCGTCGCCGCTAGTTGGCAGCAGCGACCAGAGTTCGGCGTGTATTCGAACGGGGTTGCCGCGCACTCCGTTATATGTTGCGACTGCAAGAGGCGCGGCCGAGTCGGCGACGCGTTGCCAACTTTCTGGTTTAATAGCGGGCTGATCGGCTAAGCCGACTACGACGCTGCTCGCGCCACGCTGCTGCGCTTCGGTGAGACCGCATTGCAGACTGCTGGCCATGCCAGTTTGCCAGTTTTCATTGTGAACTGTGATCAAGTTTGCGTCAGCAAATTGTGCATCAGAAATTTGCGATGACAGATCAACTGCGCCAGTGACGATAATGATCCGCTGAAATTGTGCAGCAATGCAATGTTGTAGCGACCACATGAAAACAGTTTGGCTATTGATGACGGTCAACAATTTGTGGGCGTTGCCAGCAAATCTTGAGCCACTGCCGGCGGCTAATAAGACCGCAGCAGACGTAGAAATTATTGACTTACTTTTTTGCGCTGCGACCACTACCCAATAAAGTACCTGGGGTGATCTTGAGCACGACGCTTAAGCGCGTAATCGTGTCTAATGTTGGCGAAAAATGCCCGTTTTCGATGCGGTTAATCGTCTTGCGGTCGATACCGGCGCGTGTGGCGAGTTCATCTTGACTTAGGTCAGACTTAATTCTGAGTTTGCGCAATTCTTTGGCGACGATTTTTTGTTGAGCTTCACTTTTTGCTTTAAGAGATTTAGAAGAAATTGCCATTAGGAAAGTATAAAACTTATTTTATAATTACGACGAACTGTGACGTATGTGCGCGAACGCCTTAATTAAGGGCCAGCTACCACGGTTCGGTGACATGTGCTACACCGCATTCACGGTGACCTCGTTACCCTGTTACACGGCTTGTTTATGGTTATCGACAAGCAATAAGTAAGGCGCGAACTGGGGTTCTCTGTGGCGGAGAGCGTTTAACAGTCGAATGCCTGCCAACTATGGCGGGTCCGAAAGGACAACAAAACATGACAGCTCTAGTTTCGTATTATCCAAATTTGGTCAGGGTTATTTCGCGTGCGTTGGCGATGGCACTTTTGCTGTCAATGGGTGTTTTGCCCAGTTTTTCGATCTTTGGTGAGATGAACCCTGAACCCGTCGAAGCCAAGCCGATGCCAGCCATCGAGTCAGCCTGGGTAGCGATGCAAGCCCAGCTGGCAGTTGAGGCCCTTGAATCGGCGAGTGAGATCAGTGATATTGAACAACGCGATGTTGCCTCACGCTGGATAAAAAGCATTGCAAAGATTGTCGCTGAACATCTTGAAGTGAGTAGCAAAGATCTAGAACGCGCCTGGTTGCAGTCAGATCTCTCGCGTCAAAGAGCATTGTTCGCTGCACTAACTCAACTCGGTGTGCCATACAAAACGAATGCGGACGAGCCCGGCAAGGCGCTCGACTGTTCGGCGTTAATTAAGTTTGCGTGGTCAAGTGCGGGCCTCAAAATGCCACGCGGGTCGGCACAGCAGTATGCATTCGGCGAACGAGTTAAATCAAGCGAAGTGCGTCTTGGTGACTTGGCGTGGTATCCGGGCCACATCTCGATGTCGCTCGGTCTTGAAAATCTTGTTATTCAGGCACCGACGAACGGTCGCAGCGTCGAAGTTCATCATATTGACGAGTCAAGAGTCAACTGGGTTCGGTGGGTTGACCCGACTGCATAATTAATTGAAACAAAAATTATCTATGAATCGGGCCTTCGCTTTTGGCAAGCGACGGAACACTTCGACCAACACGCTTGCCGATAATTTCGGCGCAGATCGAAATCGCTGTTTCTTCAGGCGTACGCGAACCAATATCTAACCCAATCGGCGACATCAACCGATCGAGATCTTGTGGTTTCGTGACGCCCACTTCGGCAAGACGCTCAAGTCTTTTTGCATGTGTCTTGCGACTGCCCATAACACCGATGTAGCCGACCGAAGTCGCGAGCGCACCTTGTATCGCCGGCACATCAAACTTTGGATCGTGGGTCAAAATACAAATCGCATCCCGGGGTCCGAGGTTTGAGCCTCGGGCAGATAGAACTGGTGTCGGCCAAGTGACGAGCACTTCGTCAGCCATCGGAAACCTGCGCTTCGTCGCGAACACTTCGCGCGCATCGCAGACCACGACGTAATAACCCAAAACTTTTGCCACGCGAGCGAGCGCTGCGGTGAAGTCAACTGCTCCAAAAATAATCATTTGTGGTGGCGGTGAAAATGATTCAACAAAAACTCGCACCACTGGCGTGTCTTGCAGATCTTCTGGCGTAACTTGCCCAGCGGGGCCATAGTTGCGCACGCTTGTGCGACCCGCTTCAAGTTCGCCAATTGCATCGCGCGATGCGACACGATCAAGTTCAGCGTTGCCGAGAGTGCCGAGTGTTTCAATCTGAGTTTGATCTGGTGCAACCAATAGCGTGGCGCCAGTGTTAGGACCGTCGATCACCGTCAACAACACGACAGGTTTGTTTTTGCGAATGCGTTCGGCGAGGGCTGTGTAGAGCATTATTTTTTTCACCAACTCAGTGGCTGAATAAAAAGATGCACAACGCCGCCACAAGTTAAGCCAACTGCGAAAGCCTCGTCGTCTGAATAGCCAAATTTAACGAGTCGACCAAAGCTTTTGCTGTTCAAAATTTCTAACGCTTCGGCGACTACGGCGCCTTCGACGCAACCGCCAGAAACAGAGCCACATACCTCGCCGTCCTCATTGACCGCCATCGCCGCACCTGGGTCGCGTGGCCCCGAACCTTCAATGTCGACAACTCGCGCAACTGCGATGCGTTTGTTCTGCGCGCGCCAACGATCTATGTCGCCCAAAATCTCACGCATGACTCACGACCTTTCGTGTTTTGCTTGACTCTTGCGACTCGCGCGCAATAACCGCGGTTAATTCGCGCAACGCTTCAAGAGAGTGCCCTTCAACGAAGTCATCAATAAATGGCATTGCCGCAGCCATGCCACGAGCCAGAGGTGCATAACCAGGGCTGACTTTCAATGGATTAACCCAGATGACGCGATACGCCACCCGCTGCAAACGCAACATTTGCTCGGCGAGTACTTGAGGCTCGCCACGATCCCATCCGTCAGAGAGAATCACAAAAATTGAACCGCGCGCCAGCGAACCGACGCCCCAGTTGTCGTTGAAGTTTTGCAAACATTCGCCGAGTCGCGTGCCGCCACTCCAATCTGAGACTTGCGCAGATGTTCGTGCCAGAGCGCGATCAGGGTCACGGTTTGCGAGTTCGCGGGTGATGCGAGTCAGGCGAGTGCCGAGTGTGAATGCTTCAACGCGTTGACGACCGACCACCGCGGCGTGCATGAATCGCAGTAATGCACGAGCGTATGGCTCCATTGAGCCCGAAATGTCGAGCAATACAACTAGTCGTCGCAACTTCGTGCTTGGTTCGCGCCAATATCTTTCGATTGGTTCGCCATCGTTTTGTAGCACCGCGCGCATCGTGCGGCGAATATCATGTCGCGAGCCTTTGCGATTTGTTTTTTGCAGTCGCAACGAACGCTTTGGTGGCCCAGCAAGTTTCAAACTCGACATAAATTGCTCTGCCTCGCGCAACTCTATGTCGGTGTAAACAGCGAAATCTTTTTGGCGCAAAGTTTCGATGCTCGAAAATCGCAAGGCGATGGTATTTTCATCTTCTTCAAGTGCATCGGCATTTGAGTCGTCGTTGTCTTCTTGTTCGCTATCAATTAATAGCGTCACAGACTCGGTCTGTTGTTCGTATGAGGCCATATCAACGGCGATCAGTTGATCCCAAAATACAGCAAATGCACGATCAAAAATAGTTGTGTCTTCGTGTCGGCGAATCAGAGTTGCAAATGCAGCCCAGTAAACATCGTCGCGATTTTCTAGACCGATCTTGCTTAACGCGCCGACAAAAACAATCACTGAATCAAGTGGCACATCGATGCCCGCGCCACGCAAGATGCGGGCGAACGCCACCGCCATTTTGTGGGCAGGCGACAGGGTTAATGACTGGGTTGTCATCAGTTGCTGTACAAGCCGCGGTCAAAGGCTTGCTTGACCAGTGTGGCGACACCATTGTCGCGCACACGCTCGTGATCTTCGCGATACTTGAGCACGGTGCCGAGCGTTGCTTGCACGACCGACTCGTCAAGTTCGCCGACACCAAGACGACCGAGTGCAGTTGCCCAATCGATGGTCTCAGCCACACCTGGTGGTTTGTAAAGTTGCATTTTGCGCAGCGCTTCGACTGCAGCCGCGACTTGTCGAGCAAGAGTCTCGGCAACTTGTGGCACACGGCGCCTGACGATCTCTACTTCGCGATCAAAGTCTGGATGCTCGACCCAGTGGTATAGACATCGACGCTTGAGTGCGTCGTGAACATCGCGGGTGCGATTCGAAGTTAGAACAACCAATGGTGGCGTCGTGGCTTTGTATGTGCCGAGTTCGGGGATGGTGATTTGAAAATCTGAAAGCACTTCTAACAAATAGGCTTCGAATTCGTCGTCAGCACGGTCAATTTCGTCGATTAACAAGACGGGTGACACGCCAGTGTGCTGATCAATCGCTTGCAGCAACGCGCGGCGAATCAAAAACCGTTCGCTATAGAGCTGACCTTCGAGTTTGTCGGCGCCGATCGAAGTCGCTTCGCCTGTTGCCTCGACTGTGCGCAAATGCAGCAACTGCCGTGAGTAGTCCCAGTCATACATTGCTTGTGCGGCGTCGATGCCTTCATAACATTGCAAACGAATCAGTTCGCTGTTGCGAATCGTGGCCAAAACTTTTGCCAGTTCGGTTTTGCCGACACCGGCCTCGCCCTCAAGAAGTAACGGTCGATTGAGCGAAATCGCCAAAAAAACCGCCGTCGCCAAACCGTCGCTGGCGAGATAATTATGTTCGTCAAGTGCGCTTCGTACATCGGCGACTGACTGCAAACTCATGTTGTCAGGCTAGAAGATCACGAGTCAAAGCCCAAGCCCAAACGGTCGAGTAGGCGCAGCCACAAGTTGCGCTTGCCTGTGCGATCTTCATAATCAAGTGACCACCGCGTCGCTTGAATGCCGATAAACCTAAACGGCTCAGGCGGAAATGCACGTGGTTTGGTTTTGACGAAGTCGGTCTGTGTAGCGCGAGTATCTTTTTTGGCAAGTAAATCGAGCATCACTTCGCCGCCGAAACGCGAAGCAGCAACACCCAACCCCGTGTAGCCGAGTGCATAAGCAACGCGATTGTCGAATTGCGTGCCCCAGAAGACGCTGTAGCGCGCGCAGGTGTCGATCGGCGCACCCCACATGTGTGAAAACTTGACGCCCTCGAGTTGCGGAAATGTCGTGAAAAACTGTTGTGAAAGCATCGCCCATGACTCGGGTCGTGACTCGAGTTCTTTGTCCATCTGGCCGCCAAAGTAATAAATCGCGTCGTAGCCGCCCCACAAAATTCTGTTGTCGGCAGTCAACCTGAAATAATGAAATTGGTTGGACACATCGGCAAGACCTTGACGGTTGCGCCAGCCAATACTTGCGAGTTGTTCTGCAGTTAGCGGTTCAGTGACGAGGCAATAGTCATAAACAGGCGCGATGTATTTATTTATTTTTCGCAACAATGGCTTGAAAGTATTTGTCGACAACGCAACATTGTTGGCTTTGATTTTTGCCAAGGGGGTCTTGATCTCAATTTTTTTCTTGGTGTCATGTAAATCGATTGCGCGAGTATCTTCGTAAATTCTCACCCCAAAATTTTGCGCAACTCGCTTGAGGCCCCACGCTAAGCGCGCTGGGTCGACCAAGGCAGACGAATCTTTTGTCCATAAGCCACCGGTGAAGACAGGCGAGTGCACTTCGCTGCGCATCGCATCGCAATCAAGCCAAACAACATCATGACCAAGATCGCTCAGGTGCACATAATCGTCGCGCAACTCTTCGGTGTAGTTTTCTGGATGCCAACTGCTCGCCACTTCAATCGCACCGTTGCGCTCGAAGTCGCAGTCAATGTTGTGTTCACGGATAACTTTTTCGATTTCGGCAAAGTTCTCGCGGCCGAGTTGTTCGAGAATCGCCACCTCGTCGGGAAATCTCTCTTGGGCGTTGGCGATGCCATGCGTCAACGAATAATCCATAAAGCCGCCGTTGCGACTGCTGGCGCCCGAACCAATTTCGTGCGACTCAATTAACACGACATCACGATTCGCGTCGCGTTGCTTGGCGATGATCGCAGTCCAAAGGCCAGTGAAACCGCCACCGACCACGCACAAGTCGCAGTCTTCGTCGTGAACTGCAGTTGGGTTCGAGTCGGGCTCGTCGACGTCGTCTAACCAATACGGAAACGTCTCCGCGTCGGCTATCGCATCAAGGTAACGCTCACTCGACCGCGGCGGAATTGCCGATCGGCCCATTGGGTCTCACCACCTAACAGGGCCAATTATAAGGCTCACTGCGTGACCGAATGGTTATCGTGCGGCATGAATAGGTCGACTCAGGTGCGTCGTAGCACCGTCTGGCGCCCTATTCTGAAGACTTATGGATCTCGGTCTGACTGGACGCACCGCAGCAGTTGCGGGGGGTTCTGCAGGCTTGGGGTTTGCCACCGCGCAGGCTTTAGCCAATGACGGCGTGCGAGTTGTCGTGTGCGGCCGTGATGCCAAACGGGCTGCTGATGCTGCCGCAAAAATTAGCAACTCATGTGTCGGCGTGTCGTGCGATGTCTCGTCGGTTGCAGGCGGCGAAAGTTTTGTCGAGCAAGCCACAAAAATTCTCGGACACATCGACATTTTGATTTTGAATAGTGGCGGTCCACCAGCAGGCAACTTTGCCAACACGAGTGTTGAAAGTTACGACAAGGCTTTTGCCAACGGTTTGATGTCGATGATCGCGATGACGAAACTCGTTGTGCCACAAATGCAAACTCGCAAGTGGGGCAGAGTTGTGGCGATCACCTCGATTGCGGTGCGTCAGCCGATTGCAAACTTGATTCTCTCGAACACGGCGCGCGCTGGTCTGACTGGCTTTCTAAAAACAGTTGCGCGTGAAGTCGCTGGCGACGGCGTAACCGTAAACACGGTGCAGCCCGGCACGCACGACACCGATCGCATTAGGCAGCTTTACGGCGCGACGCCAGACGCCAAGGCGCTTGACATACCGGCGGGCTTTGTCGGTGACCCGAAAGACTTTGGCGATGTCGTTGCATTTTTATGCAGCGAGTCGGCGAAATTCGTAACCGGTGTCAATCTGCAGGTTGATGGTGGCGCGTATCCGGGGCTGATCTGATGCTGCAGCATGTCGTGGCAATAACTTGGAACGACCAAGTGCCTGCGAACTATCACGAAACAGTCACAAAAGTTTTGCACGACATGGTCAAGCAAATTGAAACCGTGCGCAGTTATCACTGCGGCCCCGATTTGGGTGTCTCAGCCCCGACGAACGCCGACTATTTGATCGTCGCAACGTTCGATGATGTCGCAGGCTGGCGCGTGTACGACGAAAACTCATTGCATAACGAGATTCGCGCCAAATATTTCAAGCCATATATCGCGACCCGCTCAGCCGCTCAAATAAATATTTAAGTCGCGCTGTTTTTACGTCGCGTTGTCGCGTGTTATTTCGAGGCGGCTTCGAGTGCTCGGCGCACGAGAACACTTGCCAAATGCTTGCGATAATCAGTCGAAGCATTCAAGTCGCTTTGCGGGTCGGCTTCGTTAGATGCCATAGCCGCGGCGTCGCTGATTGAAGCGCCTTTGGCGATTGCGGTCGCCACGCTAGTGGCGAGGATTGGTGTCGAACCCATATTCACGAGTGCCACACCTGCTTCGCCTTTGCGACGCCATGCCGCAACACCAACAATTGCCCAGTCTTGCGCACGACGGTTGAACTTTTGAAAACTCCAGCCGGCACCTTGCATTTTTGGCACGCGAATTTCGATCAACATTTCGTCGGCCGCCAAATCGCTTTCGAGAAAGCCCTTGTAAAACTTCGTGGCGGCGATTTCGCGTTGACCTTTTGGTCCTTGCACAACATATGTCGCGCCAAGTGCAAGAGTTGTCGCTGGCAGATCGCTTGCAGGGTCGGCGTGCGCGATCGAACCACCAATTGTGCCGCGATGTCGCACTTGTGCATCGCCAACATGACCAGCCGCATGGCTAAGCAACGGTGCGTGCTCACGCAGAACCTTCGAAGTCTCGACATCCATGTGGCGTGTCAATGCACCAATCGCGATGTGGTTGCCCGCATCTTTGATGTACGACAAATCTTTGACACGACCGATATCGATCAGCATCGCTGGTTGGGCGAGGCGCAATTTCATTAGTGGCAACAAACTGTGGCCACCAGCAAGAAACTTGGCGTCACTGCCGTATTGGCTAACTAGCGAGATCGCTTCGGCGGCAGACGATGCCCGCTTATAGTCGAATGCTGCAGGAATCATTTTTTACCTCCACGAGTTGCTTCTTGAATTGTTTTCCATACGGTTTGTGGCGACGCGGGCATCGCCATCGTTGTGACGCCAAGACCCGAGAGCGCATCGATGATCGCAGTGATCACTGTTGGCGCCGCACCGATCGTGCCTGCTTCTCCGATGCCTTTGACACCGAGTTGATTTGTGGGTGACGGCGTAACCGTGTGACCAGTCGTAATCGACGGTAAATCGCTCGCCGCCGGCACTAGATACTCGGAAAGGTTGGATGACTTCAAGTTGCCATCCTCGTCGTAGACGGCTTCTTCGAATAACGCCTGGGCGATGCCTTGCACCACGCCACCGTGCACTTGACCTTCAACAATCAGCGGATTTATCTGATTGCCGCAGTCATCTACCGCGATGTACTTCAAAATCTTCACCGCACCAGTTTCGGTGTCGACTTCGACGACGCACATGTGCGTGCCGAATGGCCACGAAAAGTTTGGTGGGTCATATGAAACTTGGGCTTCAAGATTGGGTTCGCAACCTTCAGGCAAGTTGTGCGCGGTGAACGCACCGAACGCAATTGCTGCGAGCGGTAATGCGCGGTCTGGTGAGCCCTTGACGCTGAATGTGCCGCCAACGAACTGCAAGTCTTCGGCCGCGCACTCAAGTTGATGAGCGGCAATCAATTTTGCTTTTTCAATTACCTTGTCGCAGGCGAGTGCAATCGCGACACCGCCAACAGGCAAACTTCGCGAACCATAAGTATCAAGACCCAGCGCCGAGATTGCTGTGTCGCTGTGCAAGACATCGACATCTTCGGGTGCGACACCGAGTTTTTCTGAGGCGATCATCGCCCACGAAGTTTCGTGTCCTTGACCGTGTGGCGATGTGCCGGTGATGACCTGCACTTTGTTGGTCGGCAAAACGCGCACTGTTGCAGCTTCCCAACCACCAGCGCTGTAGTTGAGCGATGCCAACACACGCGACGGTGCGAGACCGCACATTTCGAAATACGAACTCATGCCGACGCCGAGAAGTCTCGTCGCACCAGGCACGTTTTGTTTTTTCTGTTGTGCGCGAACACCAGCGAGGTCGGTCATCTTGGCGGCTTTTTCGGCTGCCAGCAGGTGATCGCCCGAGTCGTATGTCAGGCCGCTGAAAGCCGTATACGGAAACTGCTCTTTTTTGATGTAGTTGCGCTTGCGCAACTCGAACGAGTCAATTTTCATTTCTCTGGCGAGTGCTTCGATTGCCATTTCGATTGCATAAGTCGCCTCTGGTCGACCTGCACCACGATATGCATCTGTTGGTGTCAAGTTTGTAAACACCGAAGTGCAACTGAAGTCGTAAGCCTTAGGAATGTCATAGACACCTGCGTACAAAAACGCGCCAAGAATTGGCACGCCGGGAGTAACAAGTTGCAGATATGCACCCATGTCACCGATGATTCGAACGCGAACCGCGGTGATTTTGCCGTTTTCGTCGGCTGCTAATTCGACATGTTGAATTTGTCCTCGACCTTGAATAGTTGCCTGCGTATTTTCAGTACGCTCTTCGACCCAGCGCACTGGTGTGTTGTGTTTGCGAGCGAGCGCCATGCACAACAGTTCTTCGGCGTAAACATCAAGCTTTGAGCCGAAACCACCGCCGACGCTTGGTGCAACGACACGCACTTGTTGTTCGGGTATGCCGAGTGTCAGCGCCGACATCACTTTCAAAATGTGCGGTATCTGAGTCGACGAGTAGAGCGTGATATCGCCACCAAATGGCTGGGGCACTGCGGCGATTGCGCGTGGCTCCATCGCCATCGGAATCAACCGTTGTTGAACGTAGCGCTCTTTCACTTTGTATTTGGATTTCTTGAACGCTTCTTCTACGCAACCAGGTGTCTCTTCAACAAGAAGCGGCCACGTATAACTCTTGTTGGTGCCAAGATCTTTGTGAATAATGTTTTTGTCGCTCAGTGCATCTTCAAGATCGACAACTGCTTTGAGCGGCTCGTATTGCACATCGATTGCATCGAGTGCATCGCGCGAAGCAGTTTCATTCGTCGCCAGCACAGCAGCAACGCCGTCGCCGACATAGTTGACTTTGTCGCTCGCCAACGGAAAGTGTGGCGGATTTTTCATGTCGGTGGTCACTGGCCAGGCGCACGGCATCGGTGCCGCCCACGCTGATTGCAAATCTTTGCCTGTGTAGACGGCAACGACGCCAGCGATCTTTAGCGCCGCCGAAACGTCAATCGACTTAATTTTTGCGTGCGCAAAAGGCGAACGCAAAACCGACAAGTGCAACGCACCGGGAATGTTTAAATCGTTGGTGAACTTCGCTTCGCCCGTCAATAGTGGTGGGTCTTCACGACGCAACAACCGTGTGCCGATGATCTTGGTTGATTTGTCTTCGGTGATAGTCACGACGCCCCCTTACTTTGCACTCGCGGCAGCGAGCACAGATTTGACGATGTTGTGGTAGCCAGTGCAACGACACAAGTTGCCTTCAAGACCCATGCGTACTTGTTCTTCGGTCGGCTTCGGGTTTTCATTTAGTAAGCCGATTGCTGCCATCACCATGCCTGGTGTGCAGTAACCACATTGCAGTCCGTGGTTTTCCATAAATGCAGTTTGCATCGGATGCATTACTCCGTCCTTTGCCAAACCCTCGATAGTCGTGACGCTTGCGCCGTCAGCCTGCACTGCCAAAATTGTGCAACTCTTTACAGCTTCGCCGTTCATGTGAAGCGTGCAAGCGCCACAACTTGAAGTGTCGCAACCAACATTTGTGCCCGTTAGTCCGATCACCTCGCGAATGTAATGCACCAGCAAGGTTCGTGGCTCAACATCGCTTTGATGTTCTTTACCGTTGACCGTGATTGAAACTTTCACCTTCAGCCCCCCCGTATGTAGTTCGGCATCACTGTCGAACGCTTACCCCTGCAGGCAATCATGCCCCCGCAGGGCACGACCGCACAAATCGTGTTATTTATCTATCTTTTGCAGGCTGAGTAGGGCGAAAATCAATGTCAAAGCGCTTAGTGCAACTATCGCAATTAGCCCTCCATAACTGTTTGACCAACTCATATAGCCAGGGTCGTTGGCATTGACCCAGCCTGATCGCGACAAGCGAAAAATATTTGTGATCGGGTTGATGCGCGCGACCGTGTGCAACCAACCTGTCATTACATAGAGCGGCACTTGTGCGGTCGACAAAAACATCGTCAAGAAAATTGACATCTGCATGATCGCCGCGCCGCGCATATCTTGAAATCTGTAGGCGAGACCCAAACCCCAGCCAGCGCCAATAGTAGATATACCGATTGCTGCAATCCATGAACAGACATAACTCATCACACCCGCTGTTGGTCGCGCACCAAGCATTGTGCCCGCGCCGAAAACAATGAGTGCGACAAGCGTGACACGAATCCATGTGGCGAGAATTGGGCCAATAATTAGCGAGGCGCGTGAAGTCGGCGACATGCGCAAACGATCATAAAAACCGTTTTCAAGATCGCGGATTAGCGAGAACCCGAGCCCGACACCGCTGAATGCGGCACCCATCGCCAAACCGAGTGGCATAAACCAGTTGACCGATCGATCTGTCGGAAAGCCCGGCAATTTTGTAAGTGCGAAGAAAGTGCCTGAAAAAGAAATCATGTTGAAAATTGGCATGGCGAGTGTCGGAAAAAACGCCGATGGCAGTCGGCGAGTGTTGATTAACCCGCGCTTGACAAGTTGCCACGAACTGCGCATCGTTGTTGAATGCATATCTCGCGTCGACAACGATGTCGAAACAGTGGTCATGGTGCTGCTCATTGTTAGTTTGCTCGCAGTCGGGCATTCAGTTGTCTGCTGGCGACAAACAAAGCTACAACTGCGATAGCCATCGGCACCAAGATTGCCCGTGCGGTTGCTGAGACGCTGAAGCCTTCAAGAGATAGTGCGCGGAGACCTTCAACTAAGTGCGAAATCGGGTTGAAGCCAGCAATAGTTTTGTAGACACCACTCATTGTTTCGCGCGGAAAGAACGCACTCGAGAAAAACAACAAGATAAACAGCAACGGAAACGTGCCCTGCACGGCTTCAGACGAACCAGTCTTGAGTGCAACTGACGCCATCAGTGCACCTACGGCAAGAGCGATCAATGCACCGCTGATGATCATCGCGATTATGCCCGGCACACCCGCCGAGACATCGGCGCCAAACGGCAATAGCACCAACACGAAAACGGCAGTTTCGAGTGCACCAAATAAAACGCTGCCAGCAAGTCGGCCAAACAAAATTGAAAGTCGCGAAGTTGGTGACGCCAACAGGCGATCAAAGAAGCCGTTTTCGATGTCGGTTGCTAGTGCGGCGGCGCCAGTTACAGAGCCAAACAAAACACCCTGGGTGATCGTGCCGGCGAGTTGAAACTGCAGATATGAATTGACTTTTGGAAACCCGGGCAACGATGTCGTTTTGCCGAATGACGAGTTGCCCAAAAACGAAAAAAACAACGGAAACACAATGCTCGGCACGACAAGCGCCGGTTGACGAAAAAGTTCGAGCGTCGAGCGTTTTGCTAGGGCCAGAGTCTGGCGAATTGCCGCAGATGTTGAACGCTGAACCGAAACATCGTTTACAAGCGTGGCGGCACTGGTCACTTTCGTCCTCGGCGTTTTTTCTTTTTCGGTTCTTCGTCGCCGTTGTCGCCAGCAGGCGGTGCGTTGTCGGCACCTTCAAGTCGATAACCAGTTGCTTCGGCGAAAACATCGTCAAGGCTTGGTTCGTTTATTTCGAGATGTTGCACATGCACGCCCGCTTCATCAAGTTTGCGAACGACTTCAGTTACTTGCGATGCGCCGCCACGCAGACCGACACCGAGCGCACCTTCGGCGCCAGGTCGCAAGTCACCAAAAGTGCTTAGCACCAGTTTGGCTTTTTCGGCTTGATCGATGTTGGTATTAATAATCAGAGTTGGCGCGCCGACGCTTGCTTTCAACTCGGCAGGTCTGCCTTCTCGCACAATTTTGCCGTGATCAATAATCGCAATTCGGTCGGCAAGTTGATCGGCTTCTTCAAGATATTGTGTTGTTAACATCACGGTCGTGCCTTCACGATTAAGGCGACGCACTTCTTCCCAAAGTGTTAGACGGCTCATCGGGTCTAAACCAGTCGTTGGCTCATCCAAAAATAAAACTGTTGGCTGATGAATTAATGAGAGAGCCAAATCGAGACGGCGACGCATGCCGCCAGAATATGTAGATACGCGACGCGAAGCAGCAGCAGTTAGACCAACTCGTTCGAGCAATTCGTCAGAACGTTTTTTTAGTGCCGATGACGGAATGCCATAAAGCACTGCTTGCAAAGCGAGCAATTCTGCGCCCGTCATTAGGGGGTCAATCGCCGCGTCTTGCAGGGCAACACCGATATTGCGACGAACTTGGTCGGCTTGGGTGACGACGTCGTAACCAGCAACGCGCGCCGAACCCGAAGTTGGTCGCAACAGAGTGGTGAGCATTCGCACGGCAGTGCTTTTGCCCGCGCCGTTTGGGCCGAGAAAACCGAAAACTTCGCCTGCTTTGATTTCGAGATTGATGCCCTTGACCGCGTGTACATCGCCGAAGTGACGCACCAAGTTTTCGGCGATAATCGGCGAGTTGCTCACCTGATTAGATTACTCAGTTACGGTGCGAAAAAATTAAGCGGAGACGTTGGCTTTAGATTGCGAGGCTCACGCCGAGGCGTTCGCGATTGCCGACCACACTCGCTCAGGCGTTGTTGGCATATCGATGTGACGAACACCCAAATGCAGCAACGCATCAATCACAGCCGATTGCACTGCTGGCGTTGAGCCGATCGTGCCTGATTCGCCAATGCCTTTTACGCCGAGTGGATTAACAAAAGTCGGCGTCTCCATGTGCACGACCTCGATGCTCGGCAGTTCGACCGCCGAAATAAATGTGTAGTCGGCAAAATTAGTTGTCAACGGGTTGCCGTCGCTGTCGTAGCGAAACTCTTCAAGCAGTGCTTGGGCTGTGCCTTGGGCGATGCCACCGTGAATTTGACCGTCAAGGATCAACGGATTAACTACTTTGCCGGCGTCATCGCACGCAATATGTCGTCGGTGTTTCACTTGACCCGTTTCTGTGTCAACTTCGACGATCGCGATATGCGCACCAAACGGAAATGTCGCTGAACTTGCGACGAAAATACCATCGTGAGTTAGGCCCGATTTTGCGTCGACGGTTTTCGCGACATCAGACCAAGATTTAGAAATTGACGGCGTGCCAGCAACATGAAATGCGCCAGTTGACTTGTCGAGCACAATGTCGCTTTCGTTTGCTTCGAGCAATTGCGCGGCAAGTTTGCGTGCTTGGTCGACTATTTCAATCGAAACTTTCTGCACGGCTACGCCGCCTTGTTGTAGCGATCGTGAGCCCATCGTGCCGCCACCATTAGGCACAAGATCGGTGTCGCCCCAGACGACATCAATGTCTGCGATATCGATGCCTGTTTCGCTGCTGGCGATCATCGCCCACGAAGTGACATGCCCTTGACCGTGCGGTGAGGTGCCGGTGTAGACAACTGCTCGACCGTTTGGCAAAATATTTATTTTGGCGTGCTCTTGCATTGGGTCGACGCCACCTGTGATCTCGACATAGACGCTTACGCCGATGCCGAGTTGCACTTTGTCGCCGCGTTTGCGTCGCTCGGCTTGTTCGGCGCGTGCTTCAGAGTATTTAGCTACAGCCAGCGCTTTTTCGAGTGCAGCAGCGTAGTCGCCGACATCGTATGTATGACCGATTTTAGTTTTATGTGTCTGCATAAATTTTGGAATCAAGTTCATGCGACGAACCTCGGCGGGGTCTTTGGCGATCTCGGCGGCGAAAAGATCAATTGCACGTTCGATCGCAGCAGTGGCTTCGGGTCGACCTGCGCCGCGATATGCAACAATCGGTGTTGTGTTGGTGACTACTGAGGTAGTGCGGCACTCCATTTTTTCGATGTCATAAACGCCCTGCGACATCGGTCGAGTCATGAACGGGGCGAGTACTGTGCCAACTTCGACCCAACCGCCAGAGTCTTGAATTGCATTCAACTGATATGCAGTAACACGACCTGCTCTGGTGCCGCCGATCGTGATGTATTGCAGTTGAGCACGCCCATGTCCCAAACTGATCATTGATTCGCTGCGGGTTTCGCGCCAACGCACTGGTTTGCCAAGATGCTTTGCAATATTGCCGAGCAAAAGTTCTTCTGAATAGGCACTAATTTTTGCGCCGAAACCACCGCCCACATCGGGGGTGATGATGCGAATTTTCTCAGCGTCGATCTTGTTGGCTTTTGCAACTTCGCCACGCACGCCTTGGGCATGTTGAGTTGAGATCCATTGGTGCAATCGGCCGTCAATCCATGTTGCAGCCGAGCCACGCGCTTCAAGCGGGCATGGCGCGACGCGTTGATTCATGAATCGACCCTTGACAATGACTTCGCATCCTTTGAACAAATCGTCGCCTGTGTTGTCGGGCATGCCCATTTCGACGGTGCCCATAACAATGTTCGTGCCGCATTCTTCGTAGATCAGCGTCTTGCTGTTCATCGCTTGTTCGAGATCGATCAGCGGTTCGAGAGTTTCATATTCGATCACGGCGCGTTCGATCGCGTCTTCGCCTTGGTCAGGTCGCTCGGTGACGACCGCGGCGATTAGTTCGCCAACCCAACGCACTTTGCCAATCGCCAGATGAGCACGCTTGGCAGCAGCATTGAAATTTGATGGTTCTTCTTCGAGGCCAAGATCTTGTGCAGTGAAAACAGCGACAACGCCAGGCGCTGTTTTGCAATCAGATAAATCAATTTTTGTGATTTTCGCGTGCGCAACAGTTGATCTCACGTAGGTGACATGAAGTGCACCGGCAAAAAGTGGCTCGTCATTCATATCTTCGATGTATTTGCCGCCCGATGTCAAAAATTTTGGGTCTTCTTTGCGCAATACTCGATTGCCCAGAATGCTTCCAGCCACAGATGCCTTTCAATCAATTCAACGAACTGAATCTATATGATTTCAGCCGTTAAGGCTGAAGCGGATTCAAAATTTCAACGCCACTGTTGCGAATTGCTTGAGCGGTGCGAACTTGCAAAATATTTGTCACAACCGTGTACGGCCATTTATCAGGCAAGTTGGCCGCAGCGCGGGGCATTTCGAGCATTGGTACGCGTAGTTCGCCGGGCGACAAATAGCCCAATGACGACCTGATTGCTTCTTGAGCGCCCTCTGGGGTTTTCAGCACGTCGACTTCGTCTTGCAACGCATCGTTGATGTCTTCGAATGCGGCGAACTGCTGAGACTTTTCGGCCACGCTGTCTCGCTGGTTTGTCCAGGTGCGCATCGGAATAACAAATAGTGCGAGTAGCACGGCGCAAATAAACAGCGCACCAACTGGCATGATCGCAAACTTGCTGCGACGCGAGCCACTAAGGCGTGGTTCTGTGGTTGCGCTCACATCTCTATTCTGGCCTCCGCAAGCTTGCGAAGTGCGTTATTTGGTGGAGTGCCCAAACAATGATGGATATTTGGCGCGAGAGCCCAGTTCTTGTTCGATGCGCAACAGCTGATTATATTTTGCGACTCGGTCGCTTCTTGCCGGGGCGCCAGTTTTGATTTGTCCGCAGTTTGTCGCCACGGCGAGATCGGCGATCGTCGAATCTTCGGTTTCGCCGCTGCGATGACTCATCACGCTTGTGTATCCATTTGAATTTGCCAGCGCGACAGTATCGAGAGTCTCGCTAAGGGTGCCGATCTGATTGACCTTGATCAACACGCTGTTGGCAATTTTTTTGTCAATACCCAATTGCAGGCGCTTGCGATTGGTGACAAAAAGGTCGTCGCCAACAAGTTGCACTTTAGAGCCAAGCGCTGTGGACATCGACTTCCAGCCGTCCCAATCGTTTTCTGCCAAAGAGTCTTCAATCGAAACAATGGGGTAGCGACCAACTAATAGTGACCACCAATCGACAAGTTCGTCGCTAGTCAAAATTTTGTTTTCACCAGCCAAGTGGTAACGAGAATCTTTATAAACTTCGCTCATTGCCGGGTCGAGCGCAATTGAAATGTCTTTGCCTGGTTTAAAGCCCGCTTTGGCGATCGCGTCAACCAAAAACTCGATTGCCGATTCGTTGTTAGGCAAGTTCGGTGCAAAACCACCTTCATCGCCAACTGCCGTTGACAAACCTTTTGCCTTCAATAGAGATTTGAGCGTGTGATAAGTCTCGACACCCCACTGCAAGGCTTGATTAAAACTCGTGGCGCCTATCGGCATGATCATGAACTCTTGCAAGTCGATGTTGTTGTCGGCGTGAACCCCACCGTTCATTACATTCATCATCGGCACCGGCATCGTCACGGCGTTATCACTGCCGATTGATCTGTAAAGCGGAAGTTTCTTGTCGCGTGCTGCGGCATGTGCATTAGCAAGGCTCGCGCCAAGAATTGCGTTTGCACCAAGGCGAGCTTTGTTCGGCGTGCCGTCGAGCGAAATCATTTTGTTGTCGACATTTTTTTGGTCGTTGGCGTCAAGACCGACTAGAGATTTTGCAATCTCGGTGTTGACGTTGTTTACCGCGTTTGAAACGCCTTTGCCCAAGTATCGTTTGCCACCGTCGCGCAATTCGACGGCTTCGTGCTCGCCCGTTGAAGCACCCGATGGCACGATTGCCCGACCAAAAGCGCCCGACTCAAGGGTGACCTCAACTTCAACAGTCGGGTTTCCGCGCGAGTCAAGCACTTCGCGGGCATGAACTTTATTAATCGCTGTCATCGGCATCTACCTTAGTGGCGCTAACGCGACTGATTAATTCTGGCGATTCTGTTTGGCGATTTCCCAAAGCTCGTCTAGCTGAGTTAATGAACACTTCGCAAGATCGAGTTTTCTTTGTTCGGCAAGTGCGACGACACTTTGAAATCGGTCACGAAACTTGTCGGCCGCCGAGCGCAACGCAGTTTCGGCGTCGACACCTAGATGGCGCGACAAATTAACGACACTAAATAACACATCGCCAAGTTCTAAAGCGATTTCGCTCGCATCTTGCTTTGTTTCGATCGCTCGACTCAATTCGCCGAGTTCTTCGGTGATCTTGTCGGACGCGCCTTTGCTGTCAGGCCAATCAAAACCAAACTCGGCGGCGCGCTTTTGCAGTTTTGTCGAATACATCAACGAGGGTGATGAATTGGCCACGCCGTCGAATACTGACTTCTCTGTTACGACACCCCGCTCTTGTTGTTTGATCGCATCCCAATTTGAGACAACTTCCTCAGCCGAGTCGGCCCTCACGTCGCCGAACACGTGCGGGTGTCGCCGCACGAGTTTGTCGTGAATCGAGCGTGCCACATCGGCGATAGTGAAGCGACCTTGCTGTTCGGCGATTGTTGCATGAAACTCAATTTGATAAAGCAGGTCGCCGAGTTCTTCGATGAACTTTTCGTCGGTCGACTCATCTTGCGGGTCGAGCGCATTGATCGCATCAACAACTTCGTAGGTCTCTTCGATTAGATATCGCACGAGTGAGTCATGAGTTTGTTTTTCATCCCATGGGCATTGTTCACGCAGAGTGCGAGCGAGTGTGTGTAACTTTGCCATCTCGCTGGCGATTGGTTCTGAGAGTTTTGGAATATAGATAGAGGTCAGATGGTCGGGCTCTATCTCGCGGTCAAGGTTTTGCCAAGTCGTGTGAGTGATCTTCTCGTCATCAAGACCGAGGTGATGCAAAATGATTACCGGCTCGTCGCCGGTTGCAGACTCGTGGGCCAATTTGATGTTTGACATCACCCAGTTGGCGTGGCACTGGGCGACAAGAAGCGGACCTGTTTCGCCTGCGGCAAGTTCGGCAAATCGATGCCCGTCGATCATTCTCACGCCAGCATCAACTGGGTCGATTTTCAGCGCACTCCAGACGACATCAAGAAAACTCATCGCCGGCATAACTGTTGTGGTCACTGACTTGTCTTGCAGCAAAAGTTGCACAGTGTGCTCGAGAACGAGAGGTGAGCCCGGCACAACATACAAGATATTTTCGTGCTGTTGCGCGGCAGCGATCAACTTGTCGGCGATCGCGCGGTAGACATCTTCAAACTTGTCGTGCTTTTCATATTCGTCGTCGAAACTTGTGGCGTTCTTTACAAGGTGCGCACTCGGGTGTCGCGTCGTGCGAATATAACGATGCGTTGCATTATCGATTTCGCGCAATGTCTGTGCACTGATTGCATCGTTTGAACCTGGGCCGAGGCCGACTATTTTGATATGCGCAGTCATGCGCTAATCAATCTTGTCTGTCTAACTTGTGACGATGCCACCGCGGGCTGCATTCCAGACGCCGTAAGCAGAGTCGACGTTAATTTTTGATGTCGCAATGAAACCCGTCAACAAATTGACGCCCGCATTTGTCGCCAAGAGTTTTGAGATGTCTTCCGAGACTTCAGTGAACGGTCGTACATATATAACGTGGTAACCGAAGCTGGATTTAACAGGACCATATGCAACGCCAGGTTTTGCCAACAATGCGCCAGCCGTGAAGCCCGGGTCGAAACCGCTTTGATATTCAGTCAGTGTGATGCAGGCGTTGTCGGCACCGCCCAGCGCACCGCCAGATTCGTTGGCCTTTGGTTCGGTCGAAAACTCGCCGGCGAGTGCCGCAAACTCGGCACCACCAGCAAACTTGGCGAGCGCTTCGTTTGCAGTTGCCTCAGTTTTGACGACGAGGTGTCGCACACAAAGAACACCAAGTGATGCAGGCGACTTGTCATACATCTCGGCGGCTTTTTTGGCATCTGGTGCCTTGACTCGCGCGAGTGCGAGCGAGCCAGCGTTCAGTTCGATAATCAAATCTTTTAGGTGCTGCGTGTATGTCGACGTGTCGGTGCTTTCGGTGATTTTCGCTTCGATTTCATCGCGATCGGCCTGGGTTATTTCTTCGTCATATTTTTTTAGCAACTGGTCTGTCGCAGCGCCTTGAACGAGTGCCGAAAGAATACTGCGCACTGTTTCGCCGTCAACTTCGCCATCGACAACTGGTGCTTGACCTGCTTCACTGAGTTCGGTGATGGTTTGTTCTAGTTCGGCGCGAGAGATTTTTCGGCCGTTGATTTCGGCAGCGGCGTTCGATGTTGCTCCGCACGCTGTTGCGTATATTGCCAATGCTGCGAGCAGGGCTGGTTTGACAACCAAGAATTTGTTGCTTTTCATCGCCATCACACTAGTTCTTGCGGTTCTACAAGTTCTTGCATGAACCCAACGAGATAAGTTGCCGTGTCTTGGCCACGTGGAATCGCAATATTCAGTTCGCCAGTTTGTTCGCGATATGTCGCAGTCGGCGACAAACGCACAAGACGCATCGATTCGCTGGCTTTAAGGTTGATTGGTGCAAGCCGCGCACGATTGTCGGCGACAACGATTTCGCGCAACCCAAGTCGATGGCATTCGGCGCGCAACTCACCGACAACAAGCAGTGCTTTGGCTTGGTCGGGTAGTTCGCCATATCGGTCTTGCCATTCGTTGCGGATATCTTCGACATCGGCGTGCGACTTGACGGCAACTAGTCGTCGATATGCGTCAAGACGCATTTCTTCTTTTGAAACATAATCATTCGGCAAAAACGCCGTAATCGGCACATCAATCTTGAGTTCGACGACGACTTGCGGCGCTTCGCCCTTCATTTCGGCCACTGCCTCGGTGACGAGTTGGCAATATAAGTCGTAACCAACCGCAGCGATGTGGCCACTTTGTGCTTCGCCGAGCAAGTTGCCCGCGCCGCGAATCTCGAGATCGCGCATCGCGATTTTGAAACCGCTGCCGAGTTCTGTCGCCTCACCAATCGTGCGCAATCTTTCGTAGGCATCTTCAGAAAGTGCACGGTCACGCGGATGAAACAAATATGCGTAAGCTCTTTGTCCGCTGCGACCGACGCGTCCACGAAGTTGGTGCAACTGACCAAGACCGAGCAAGTCGGCTCGTTCGACGACGAGGGTGTTCACGGTCGGCATGTCGATGCCACTCTCAATGATCGTGGTGCATACCAAGACATCAAATTTGCCTTCCCAGAAATCTTGCACAGTTCGCTCGAGCACGGCTTCGTCCATTTGTCCGTGTGCGACGACAATGCGAGCTTCGGGCACGAGTTGGCGCAATGTTCGCGCACGATCTTCGATTGTCTTGACTCGGTTGTGAACCCAGAACACCTGACCGTCGCGCAAAAGTTCGCGGCGAATTGCCTCTGTTGCAACTCTGTCGTCTTCTTCGCCGACAAAAGTGAGAATCGGCTGACGGTCGGCAGGCGGGGTGTGCAAAAGTGACAAATCGCGAATACCGACGAGGCTCATTTCGAGTGTGCGCGGTATCGGGGTCGCGGTCAAGGTAAGAACATCGACATTTGTCTTCAATTGTTTCATTTGTTCTTTGTGTTGCACGCCGAATCGTTGTTCTTCGTCGACGACCAAAAGCCCCAAGTCTTTGAACTTGACGCCTTCTTGCAAAAGTCGGTGAGTGCCGATGACGCAATCGATTTCGCCTGTGGCAAGTTGTTGGATTACTTTTTTGGCGCGAGCAGCCGTCAAAAATCGCGACAAGACTTCGACGCGAATTGGGTAGCCAGCAAATCGTGCTGCGAATGTTGAGCCGTGTTGCGATGCCAGAAGAGTTGTCGGCACAAGAACTGCGACTTGTTTGCCGTCTTGAATGCACTTGAACGCCGCACGAACCGCGACCTCTGTTTTACCGAAGCCCACATCGCCACAGACAAGACGATCCATTGGAACTTCGCGCTCCATGTCGGCCTTGGTGTCGACGATTGCCGTGCGTTGGTCCGGGGTTTCGACGAACGGAAACGCCGCTTCCATTTCGTCTTGCCATGCAGTGTCTGGCGTAAATGCATGGCCGATCGCAGAAACGCGCCTTTGATATAGCACGACGAGTTCTTGGGCGATTTCGCGAACGGCGCTGCGCACGCGCGATTTTGCGCGCGCAAAATCTGAGCCACCCATGCGATTGAGAGTCGGCTTGTCGCCGCCGATGTATTGACGAATCGCGTCAATGTGATCGGTCGGCACATAAAGATTGCCGTTGTTGTATTGCAGATGCAGATAGTCGCGCTCGACGCCGCTCATCGCCTGTTTGGTCATACCGAGGTATTTGCCGACACCATGAACTTGATGCACGACATAATCGCCAGGTTTTAAATCTTCAAAGATGCTCGAAGAACTGCGTTTCGGCGGCTTGATGTGGCGATGAGTGCGACGGCGACCCGTGAGATCGCTCTCGGTGATGATCGCCAACTCGTGGTCGTTGAGAATGCAGCCGCTGTGTAGAGGCGAAACGACAATCGAAACACCAGGGCTGGCAACAGAACTCGAATCTTGTTGTGGCGAGCGAATCGTGACGCCTTCGACTGTGAGAACTTCGTTGAATCGTTGCGCCGAGCTTGGTGTATCGGCGGCGATTACGACACGAAACTTTTTCGTGACCAATCGCAAGATGCGACTGGCGAGTGCTTCGGTGTCACCAGTTGCTTGACCCCATGTCGACGAAACGATCGTCGATGATTTTGGCGAGTCGGCAACAGGGCTGAGCGAAATTATCGACTCGGCTGAAGTATTTTTTAGAAAGGTGTCGATCTCTGAATGCAAACGCGGATATTTCTGGTCAGGGTCTCGTGACCAAGTCGACGCCAGCGCTCGCGCGAGGTCGTCTTCTTCGGCGATTAGATCTCGTGCGCGATCGCGCATGCGTCGCGGCTCGATCAATACGATGTGCATCGCGGCGCTCTTGCTGCAGACGTCGGTGAGTACTTCATCGTCGGTGGCAACCCACGGCAACCAAGACTCGATGCCGTCAAAGGTCATCGATTGGGCGATGCGGTCCCAATTTTCTTGACCCCAAGGTTCTTTGGCGATTAAGGCTTGTGCCTTTTTGGCAACGGCTTCGTTGATGATCATTTCTCGCGCAGGAAAGATGCGCACAGATGAAAGATCTTCGGTGCTGCGTTGATCGTTGACGTTGAAAGTCGTGAGTCGGTCGACTTCGTCGCCCCAGAGGTCGATGCGAATTGGTGTATCGGCCGTCGACGGAAACACGTCGATGATTGAGCCGCGCCGCGCGAATTCTCCACGATGCTCGACGATTTCTTCGCGTCGATAGCCGAATTTTGCGAGTGTCGCGACGAGTTCTTCTGTGTCGAGTTGAGACTTCGGTGCAATTTCGAGCGGTTCAACAACCGTGTTGCTCAAATGTTGCAAGAGAGCGCGCACACCCGTGACGATTATTTTCGGTCGGTCGTTTTTGATGCGCCACAAAACCTCGAGGCGTTTGCCCATCGTTTCGCAGTTTGGGCTGACGCGTTCAAACGGCAAGGTCTCCCAAGCCGGAAAGAGTGCAACATCGCGCTCTGGCAAAAAAGCGACCAGATCATCGCGCAACTGATTAGCCATCAAACCTGTTGGCGTGGCGACGACGACGATTTCATTTTCGGTTCGTTGAGCAAGACCTGCCAGCAACAACGCCCATGCGTGATCAGCGCAAATTATCGAAGCGCTTTGTTCGCCGAGCGCCGCACTTAAGGCTGGCTCGAAACTGAGAGTTGGCGCGAGCGCGCTTAGGGCGCCGAGAGTTGTCATCGTTTTGGTCGCCTAGCGGGCGTTGATGTTGCGCATTGCAGCATCGAGACCTTCGACGACGATTAGTTGCACTGCATCAGCGGCGACTTGAACCGAAATGTCGAGCAACTCGCGTTCGCGTGCCGGAATCTTCGAAAGAACGTGGTCGCCACCTTGCTCTTTTGACGGCGGTTTGCCGACACCGATGCGCACGCGCAAGAAATCTTGAGTTTTCAAGTGTTGATTGATTGACTGCAAACCGTTGTGACCCGCGAGACCGCCACCTGATTTAATTTTGACGACGCCTGGTTCTAGATCGAGTTCGTCGTGTATGACAATTATTTTGAGTGGGTTAGAGATTGCATAGCGGCGGGCGAGTGGACCAACTGCGTTGCCCGACTCGTTCATGTAAGTTGTCGGCATCGCCAACAAAATGTGTTTGCTCTGAGTGTTTATTGTTGTGTTGACTTCGGCAAAAAGTGCGCGATCTCGCCCCGACTTGAGTGTCGCGTTTAGACGATTTGCGAGAAGTTCGATCGTTTCGAAGCCGACGTTATGTCGCGTGCGCGAGTATTTCGAACCGGGGTTGCCTAATCCGACGATGAGATAATCAAACTCGGCACCGCGTCGCTCAGGTCGCTTCGCGCGACCGAACAGCGCCATTTAGTTTTACGCCGTAGGTTTAGCGTCGCCCGCAGGAGCAGCACCAGCAGCCGGTGTTGCACCATCAGCAGCAGCACCAGCTTCACCTTCAACTGCCGCAGCAACAACAGGCGCGACTTCTTCGATCTTGGTTGTGAGCACGGTGACAACAACAAGGTCTGGGTCGCCAACCGCGGTGACGCCTGCTGGCAATTGGATTTCTGAAAGATGAATTACGTCTTCCATACCCATGTCGGTGACATCGATCAAGATTTCGTTTGGAATGTTTGCTGCAGTCGCACGAACTTGAATTGTGTTGACAGTCGCGTCGACCAAACCGCCATCGGCCAAAACTGCTTTCGCAGTGCCCTTGAGGTGAACGGGAATATCCATCGTGATCAATTCGGTTAGCGAGATTTGCATGAAATCAACATGGCGCACGACGCGCTTCACTGGGTCGCGCTGCAACTCTTTGACGATTGCTGGATATTTTGCATCGCCGACTTCGAGTTCAAGAATTGTGTTTGCGCCTGCAGGGCCGGCGAGAGCAAGACGCAAATCGCGGCGGTCAACTGTGATTTTTACTGGGGTCATACCGTGACCATAAACAACAGCAGGAATCTGGTCAGCCAAAACAAGTCGGCGCGACTCTGCGCTGCCGATTGTGCGACCAATTTTTGTTTTGAGTGATGTAGGCATGATGGCTCCGAAAATCTTGATAACCGTCAATCAAATGACGGCTTTTAATTCTAAGGGTCAAAGCCGATGGTTGCCACAAAAAACATTGGCGATATCGCCCAATATCTGTGAAGTTTTGCTTGCTCTAAGCCTGGTTTTCGCCGCCGAATAGATCACTGACGCTGGTGTCTTCGAACACTGCCGACAGTGCATCAGCCAAAATCTTGGCCACCGAGAGAATCTCGAATTTTGCGATGCGCTTTTCTGGTGCAAGCGGCAACGTATTGGTCAGCACGACCCGCTCGATGCGCGACTTGTTGAGACGCTCGACTGCCGGCCCCGACAGCACGCCGTGTGTCGCCATGGCCCAAACTTCTTTGGCTCCGCGTGCATAAAGCAATTCGGCGGCGCTGCAAATTGTGCCGCCAGTGTCGATCATGTCGTCGGCGAGAATGCACAACCGACCTTCGACATCACCAATAACTTCTTTTGCTTCGGCGACATTCGTCGTGTTCTTTGGTCGTCGCTTGTTGATGAACGCAACATCGGCGCTCATGTCGGTGAGATGCTGAGCGAAACGCTCGGCTACTTTTACTCGGCCGGCGTCTGGCGAAACGATCACGAGACCTTCTCGAGCATTGTCGCGAACATATCGTTCGAGCACCGGTATCGCGGTCAAGTGATCAACTGGGCCTTCGAAGAAACCTTGAATCTGTCCGCTATGAAGGTCGATCGACACCATGCGCTTCGAGCCTGCTGCTTTGAACATGTCTGCAATCAGGCGGGCGGTAATTGGTTCGCGTCCTTCGGCCTTGCGGTCTTGTCGTGCGTATCCATAAAACGGACAAACTGCTGTGACGCGTTTTGCTGACGCGCGATATGCGGTGTCGATCATGATCAGTTGCTCCATGATCGAGTCGTTGATGCTGCGGCCATCGTGACTGCAATGTGTTTGCATGATGAATACGTCGCCGCCACGAATGCTTTCACCAAATCGTGGGCGAAGTTCGCCGTTTGCAAATTCAACGATGTTTGCATCGCCAAGTTGAACATTTAAATGTTGTGCGACTTCTTCGGCGAGTGCGGGGTGTGTGCGGCCAGAATAGATGGCCATTCGTTTGGTGGTGACTTTGTCGATGGTTTTATTCACTGTTAGACATCTTAGAACGAACTGGTCGGGGGCTCGCCAGCTTGCGTCGGCTTGCGTCGGCTTGCGTCGGCTTGCGTTACTCGGCGTCGGGCACAACCGTGCCTGGTTCAAGGTTGGCAAATGGGCCGACATGTGAGTTTTTGCCAATCCTCGCATCGCGGGCGTTCGTCATCTCGACTCGCGCCCCCGCGCCGACGATTGTGTTGACGAGACGCGTATTCGGCCCAATCTCGCAGTTGTCGCCGATTTCTGTCTTGCCCTGCAGAATCGTGCCCGGCAACAAAGTGACTTCTTTGCCTATTTTCACGGTGACATCGACAAAAGTTTGTTGCGGGTCGAACATCGTCACGCCCGACATCAGCCAAGCCGTGTTGGTGCGACTGCGCAGTTCGCGTTCGGCCATCGCCAGTTGCCAGCGATCGTTAACGCCGCTCACCTCGTTTGCCGGCGCCGTATGCGAACCGACTTGGTGACCCATGCTGGCCAGTACTTCGACTGCATCAGTCAAGTAATACTCGGCTTGCGAATTGTTGTTCGAGATTCGGCGTAGCGCGGGGCCGAGAAGATCGCGTCGAAACGCATAGATACCCGTATTGATTTCGTGGATTGATTTGATTTCTGGTGACGCGTCGCGCTCTTCGACAATTTTCAGAATGCGATCGTCTTTGGCACGGACAATTCGGCCATAGCCGGTTGGCGAGTCGACGAATGCTGTCAATACCGTTGCTGCATTGTTCGAATTTTGGTGTTCGTTGACGAGTGTCGAGATTGTGCTCGCTTTCAGCAGCGGTGTATCGCCTGGCATGACGATGATCGTTGATGTGTCAGAAACTTCGCTGGTGGCGCCGGCTGTCGCGTCGACGCTGGTTAATCCGACGATTGTTGCGTCGCCCGTACCGTGTTGAACTTTCTGCTCGGCGAAAGAAACATGAGCCCACTTCGGTGCTTGTTTGGTGACGACATCGGTGACTTGTTTGGCGGCATGGCCGACGACGATCACGGTTTTTTTGACCTGCAATTCGCGCAGCGCGCTGATCACATGAATGACCATCTCTTGACCACAAATAACGTGCAGCGGTTTTGGTCGGGTGGATTGCATTCGAGTGCCCTCGCCTGCAGCGAGGACAATTGCGTAAACCGGCACGCAATATTTATACACGATCTACTTGCGATCAAAGTTCCGGGGAGAGGACTCGAACCCCTATATACGGGACCAAAACCCGTTGTCCTGCCATTGAACGACCCCGGAATGGGTTTGGGCTGACGCCTCTACGGTAGCGAATCTTATGTGTCGTTTCCCATCTGTGTCAGATATCGTATTGCGAGTCATGGGATCACTGGTCAAGCGCCGCCGCAAGCGAATGCGCAAAAAGAAGCACAAGAAGATGCTTCGCCGTACCCGTCATCAACGCAACAAGTAACCGACCCGTAGTCGCTTATTTGCGTCACCAACGCAACAAATAGCACGCTTCGCGCCGTCACGCGCTCAATCTTTTAGTTAGTGCGGGTGGTGATGACTGTGGCGTCGGGCAATCGCGAGGCGAGGCCCGCGAAGTTGCCGTCAAGCCACCAAGTTGAGCCGCTGCCCGCGAGAGTTGGTTCGACGCCGCTCGCTTGGGCGATTTTTTCTTTCCAGGTTGCGAGACGCGGTTCGACTTTGATCGCCGCGGGTTCGAGATCGTTGACGCTGGCCTGCCTTAACGGTGTTTTGCCGAAATCGGTGAGTTGATCAAACGCTTGATAAACCGCGGGTGTTGAAACTCGAAATGGCGGCACGACGAGTGTGATTTCGCGCGCAACTTTTTTGAGTGGATTAACAACCTCGCCGATGCCAGACACTCGCGCCCGACCACCGACCATGCAAAACGCAATGTCGGCGCCAAGTTTCGCCGCACTGACAAGATCTGTGAACCCAGCCCAGCGCAAAATTGCTGCGGCGTCGGCAGACCCGCCGCCAAGGCCGGCGCCGGACGGAATGTTTTTTGTGATTGCGACATGGGCTTGACGGTTGGCGAGTCGAAGCGCACGCACGACGAGATTCTCGCTCGAGTTTTCAAGGTCATCGGCGAACTTGCCTGCGATCTCGAGCCCAGTTCGCGACGGGTCGACAATTAGTTCGTCGGCAAGTTCGAGCGTCACCATTTCGGCATCAATCAAGTGAAAGCCGTCTGTTCGAATGCCCGTGACACGAAGTGAAAGAGTGAGTTTTGCTGGTGCAATTAATGAAACGATTTGGTCGCTCATGGTTAGTGGCTTGGTGTTTTGTCATCGTTGACGGGTGCGGCGCGCGAGAGTCGGCTGTCGATTGCATGGCGTAAGCGACCCCATGCAGCTAAATCAAGTTGTTCTGCCCGCGACTCAGGGTTGACATCCGCACTTTTGAAGTCTTCTGGGGTTGCAATCTCGTCGAGCGCACGGCGCAGCATCTTTCGACGCTTGGCGAAGCCCGCACGCACCAAAGCGAACAATTCTTTGGCGACGACGCTTTCAACGCCAGGAGTTTCGCGACGACGAATCTCGACCAACGCCGAATCGACTCGCGGCTGCGGAAAGAAAACTGAAGGCGGCACTTGTCCGACGATTTTAGAACTTGCCCAATAATCGATCTTCACGCTGACTGCACCGTAGGCATCGGTGCCGGCGCGTGCCACGAGTCGATCAGC
>CAMBDT010000008.1 GCA_945865395.1 Acidimicrobium ferrooxidans DSM 10331
TTGGGTGGCAACTACGAAGTGATTCACCACTCGCAATTACTCGAAGACTTGATCGAAGCCGGCACGCTCGATGTCAGCAACGCATCGCTCGAAGAGCGAATCACATATCACGACTCGTGCTACTTGGGTCGACACAACGATGTCTATGTGGCGCCGCGCAAAGTAGTTGGCTCGATCAAGGGCATCGAAATTATCGAGATGCCACGCAACGGCACCAAGGGCATGTGCTGTGGTGCGGGTGGGGCAAGAATGTGGATGGAAGAAGACATCGGCACCAAAGTCAACGATGAACGCGCGCGTGAAGCGATCGCCACGGGTGCGACTCGCATCGCAACTGCATGTCCGTTTTGTTACATCATGCTCGACGACGGCGTCAAAGGCGCGGGCAAAGACGAATCTGAAATCAAAGTTGGCGACATCGCAATTCACTTGCTTGACGCCATCGAAAACGGCGAACGAGCAATCGCCAATCAAAACGCCCCGCTCGCGGCAGCCAATGTTGTGGCCAGCACAACAAGTTTCAGTTAACTATTTAAAGTTTTCGAAATAGCGGCTCGGCGTCGGGCCGCGTTGGCCTTGATATTTTGAGCCGCTTGCCCCCGAGCCATAAGGCTTCTCGGCTGGTGTCGTCATCGTCATGAAACTAACTTGGCCAATTTTCATGGACGGATAAATCGTGATCGGCAGATTCGCAACATTCGAAAGTTCAAGTGTGATGTGGCCGTCAAAACCGGCGTCGATGAAACCTGCCGTCGAGTGAATCAACAAACCAAGGCGACCGAGCGAACTCTTACCTTCAACACGAGCGACAAGATCGTTGGCGATGGCGATGCGCTCGAGGGTTGAACCCAATACAAATTCACCAGGGTGCAACATAAACACGCCATTAGATTCGATTTCAACGAGTTCAGTCAGATCAGTGAGATCGCGTTTGACGTCGATCGTGCCGGCTGTGTGGTTGCGAAATACACGAAACAGATTCGAAACCTTGACATCAATAGATGAGGGTTGAATGCACGACATATCTAGCGGATCAATGATGATTCGCTTGGCCTCTATTGCCTCTTTGATGCTTCGATCTGACAAAATCACGACTCAAGAACCTTAGTGAATTTTTTGCCACACTTAAATTCGGTCTCAAAACTGTGTTGCTACGCTCAAATGTGCAACTGCGGGTGTAGTTCAGTGGTAGAACATCAGCTTCCCAAGCTGAATACGCGGGTCCGATTCCCGTCACCCGCTCAATTTTTTAAAGCAGGCTGACGAATGCCCAAACCATGGCAATGGCGCCAATAGTTGCCATCACAACACTGCGCACAACTGGTGCCTTGGTCAAGTCGTTTGCATCTCGACGCTGTTTCGGCGGGCGAACCAAGGCAGCAACATTGCCGGCGAACATCGCGCCACCGAGTGCAATTACCATCCACGCCAAAAGGTCTTCGCCGAGAAACATAACTAATTCGAATTGGGGTCGGACGCGAAATTCTCGAATCGTGTGTACGCAGCCAACCACGCGAGACGCACTTTGCCGAGTGGGCCAGCACGGTGCTTTGAAACATTTAGTTCGGCGATACCGAGTTCTGTTTTATTGTCTGGGTTATAAACCTCGTCGCGATACAAGAACATCACGACGTCGGCGTCTTGCTCAAGTGCGCCAGACTCGCGCAAGTCAGAAAGCGTCGGACGCTTGTCGTTGCGCGCCTCGAGGCCGCGGCTCAACTGACTGAGCGCCAAAATTGGCAACTTGAATTCGCGTGCCAAGAGTTTTAGTTTTCGACTGATCTCACTTACTTCGAGTTGTCGGTTTTCTGGCTTGCCGTCGCCACCCATGAGTTGCAAGTAGTCGATCACGATTAGCGCAACTTCGCCCTGTCGGCTGACGATGCGTCGAGTTTTGGCACGAATCGCGCCGACTGATGTGCCGGGGCTGTCGTCGATGATCAACGGAATATCGAGACGACCAACTGCGTGACCAATTTTTGTCCAATCGTTGGGCGACGGGCGACCGCTGCGCAAAACTTTTGAGTCGACGCCCGCTTCGCTGGCGAGAATTCGTTGCACAAGTTCGGCTGTACCCATTTCGAGCGAGAAGAACAAAACTTGCTTGCCCGAAGTGCGCGCCACGTGCACCGCCAAGCCAAGCGCCAAAGCCGACTTACCCATCGCAGGTCGAGCACCCAAAATATTCAGTGTGCCGGGTTGTAAGCCGAGCAAAATTTTGTCGAGATCATCAAGACCAGTTGCGGTGCCAGTGATCAATTCTTTGTTGTTGGCGCGGTCTTCGAGTTTCTCCATTGCTTCGTTGACCAGCAACCCAAGTCGCTGTGATGCGTCACCAATATTGGTTTCAGAGACATCAAAAATCTTCGATTCAGATTCGTCAATTGCTCGGGCAACATCTTCGGGACCGCTATAGGCAATCTCGGCAATTTCTGAAGCGACTGAAATCAACTTGCGCAACGAGGCTGTTTCGCGCACGATCTTGGCGTAACGCTCGGCACTCGTAATTGCGGGTGTGGCGTTTTGCAATGTGAGCAACGCGTCGATGCCGCCGATGCCTTCTAATAAATTGTTGCGACGCAGTTCATCACCAACAGTTATCGGATCAACTGGTTCGCCCGCACTGTTCAGCGCACGAATCGCGTCAAAAATATGTTGGTGCGCTGGTTTATAGAACTCGTCAGATCGAACACCGCGTTCGAAAGCGATGCTGACCGCCTCGCGCGACAAAAGCATCGCGCCCAACAAAGATGCTTCGGCTTCGACGCTGTGCGGAGGAATTCTGTTTGTTGATCGCTGCGTCGCGCCACGATCAGAACGATCGCCTCGAGGAAATTCAGCAATAGACATGGCTACACAATGCCTTAGTTTGCCTGTTGATTGCTACGGGTATAACCCTGTGATTCTTCTGTGGATAACAGGTGGATAACTACAAAGACGTAGCGAAAATTATTTGGCGACGATTTCTAGTTTGAGAGTTGCCACAACATCGGCGAATATTTCAGCCGATACTGAATGCTCGCCAAGTTGTCGCAATGGCGCTTCAACTTGAATGTTCTTGCGGTCGATAGTGACACCAGTTTGATCAAGAACCGCTTTTGCAATTTCGGCGGCGTTGATCGAGCCGAACAAGCGACCCTCATTGCCGGCCTTTGCCGAAATCTTGATAACAGTCGTCGATAGTGAAGTAGCCACGAGACGAGCCGACTCGCGATCAGCGGCAATTTGCTGTTCGCGCGACTTGCGCATCACCTCGGCCTGGGCGATCGTGCCGGCATTGGCGACAATCGCCAAATCGTTTGGCAACAAGAAGTTGCGCGCATGACCAGACGAGACATTTACGATGTCGCCACGGCGGCCAACACCCTTGATGTCAGAGCGAAGCAGCACTTTCATGATGTTGCTCCGTCGATGATTGCTTCGCTAGTTACTTCGGCTGAGATGTTTTCGGCAATTTCGACACGAGTTGACTCGGCTGCACCTTCATCACGACGCGGGCCACGTGGACCACGCGGGCCACGTGGACCACGGTCATCAGAACCATATTCGCCACGCTCGCGCGGCGCACGCGTTGCTGAGACACGCTTGGTGTAGGGCAATAAAGCCATTTCGCGGGCATTCTTGACTGCAGTTGCGATATCGCGCTGCTGTTGCACAGAGTTGCCGTTCATGCGGCGCGCGCGCAATTTTGAGCGATCTGACATGTAGCGCTGCAGCAAGTTGACGTCTTTGTAATCAACGAAGCCAACTTTTTCTTGCACCATCATGTTTGGACGCTTCTTCGGCTTGCGAAGCAGCGCTTTCTTGGCTCTTAACTTGTTGGATTTACTTGTCATGTCGAGTCCTTAATTTTTTCGTAAGTTATTTCGTTAGTTGTTATAAGTATTTGCGAATCAGAACGGTTCTTCGCCATCAAATGGCGTTGCTTCGGTGCCTGGGTTGGTGCCGGTATTTGCTGGGCGATTTGCCGCGCCGCCGCCTTGAGCATCTTGTTTTGGTGTGCGCACAACGGTTGCAGTTGCCCAACGCAAACTTGGCCCAAGCTCATCGGCGATGACATCGATCGCTGTGCGCTTTTCGCCCTCGCGAGATGTGTATTCGCGTTGCTCAAGACGACCAGTGACGACGACTCGAGTGCCCTTGGTGAATGTTGCCGCCGCATTTTCGCCAAGTTGGCCCCATGCAGTGACATTGAAATATGAAGTTTGTTCTTGCCATTCGCCGTTCACTTGATAGCGACGACCAACTGCGATGCCAAACGATGCAACGGCTCGACCTGTTGCGGTGAAACGAATTTCTGGATCGCGAGTTAAGTTTCCGACCAGAGTGATGCTGTTATCAGCCATTTGATTTGTGTCCCTTTATTTTTTATGAATTTGCTGCGACTGAAAGACCGCGACGTGCGGCTTCGTCATCAGGAAGGCGGAGGAGTTTGTGACGCAACACATCGTCAGCGATGCGCATCGCGCGTTCTGCTTCATCAAGTGCACCACCTGGTGCCGTAATGTTGAAGATCGCGTAATAGCCGTCGTTTTGTTTTTTGATTGGATAAGCCAAGCGACGCTTGCCCCACCAATCAGGTGTGCCGTGAACGCTGCCACCGGCACTTGTAACTGACTTGGTGATCACACTCAACCAGTTATGGGCGGCTGACTCTTCGAGGTTGCCGCTGATAATGACCATTAATTCATATGCACGCATGAACGTGATAACTCCCTTCGGACCCAACTATTAGCTGGGGCCCCCGAAGGGGCAGGTATGTGAACTTGAAAGTGTAACGGCACGACAGCACTGTGCCACAGGGATGTTGCAGGGTTTTTCGAAGGCTCTAAATGTCGCGAGTTTTTAGCAGATGATGCCATGAACAACTGCGACAAACCTCAATCAGATAGCCCGTGAAGTGTTCGGGGCGCCGAGCGAACTGTTCGATTTCGGCACGGGTCGCGATGAATTTGCCGTGCTTTGGCAACCGGGGGCCGAACAAATACGTGACCGTCACGAGATGATCTTGCACACAAATTGGACACTTAACGCGGGTAGTTCGACCAAAGTTTCGCGCCACGCGCAAAAGTTCGGGGTGCGCATCGCAAATGCTGTCTTGCGAGATTATGCCACGCCGAAAATTTTGAATGACCGCGCGACGGGTCAGGCGGTGATCAATTTCGCCGAGATGCTGATCGAAATCTTCAGCCTCGGTGCCTTGTTTTTTTTGCGCCTGTTTGCGTGGCATATTTGCTAGACCCTAACAAATCAAATTACTTTTTCTGCAAATCCCACCAAGACTGCAGCCGTTTACGAATTTCTTCGTCACCGAGCAGGCCTTCTTCGATGCGAATCTCCATCAAAAAATCTAAAGCTTGTCCGACATGTCGACTCGGCTTGATATTTAAAAATTCCATGACTTGTGCGCCGTCCATTTCTGGTCGCATTGCTGCAATTTCTTCCCGCGCCATGAGTTCGGCGATGCGTTGCTCAAGTTCGACCATGCGCCGCGCGAGTGCCGCAACTTTTTTCTCGTTTCGTGTCGTGCAATCACTTTTTGTCAAAACATTTAATTCAGCCAAATGTGCACCTGCATCACGCACATAGCGACGCACAGCGGCATCGGTCCATCCCATTTGATATGTATGAAAACGTGCGCTGAGCGCAACGAGTTCGGCGACGGTTTCGATGTCTTGCACCGAATAGCGAAGTTTGCGCATGCGTTCGCGCGTCATGCGGGCGCCGACTGCTTCATGATGATAAAAAGTTATGCCCTTGCCCGGGCGAATCGCCCGAGTTTTTGGTTTGCCGACATCGTGAAACAAAGCCGCGAGTCGAGTAATGCGAAAATCACACGGCTCGTCTCGTTTAACGTTTTCAATTACGGCGAGCGTGTGCGTCAAAACATCTTTATGTCGATGAATTGGGTCTTGTTCGAGTTGCATCGCCGCTAGTTCTGGCAAAAAATGCTTCGACAAACCATTGTCAACCAAGAACCACAAACCAAACGACGGCCGATCAGTGACGATCAACCGATCAAACTCATCGCGGATTCTTTCTGCGCTAACAATCGTGATGCGATCAGCCATCGCCTTGACCGCCGCAATCAATTCGGGCACGGCCACCATGCCAAGACTCGAAATAAATCGGGCAGCACGCATCATGCGCAAAGGGTCATCGCTGAAACTGACTTCGGGCGACAACGGTGTGCGCAAAACTTTGCCCATTAAGTCGGCCATGCCATTAAATGGATCAACAAGCACGGGCGAGTCAGATGTAACTTCGAGTGCCATTGAGTTGATCGTGAAGTCGCGTCGCGACAAATCTTCGGTGATGTCTTTAGAAAATTGCACATCGGGCTTGCGTGAGTCGGGCGAATACGCTTCTGCGCGATGCGTCGTTATCTCGTAAACGCGCTCACCTTTTTTGGCGCCAATCGTGCCGAATCTTTCACCTTGCACCCACAACGAGTCGCTCCAACCTGCAAGCAACGCCTTGATCTGCTCGGGAAGAGCATCTGTTGTTAAGTCAAAATCGAGTTCTGCAATTGGGCGGTCGAGCATCAAGTCGCGAACAGTGCCACCCACGACAAAAAGTTTGTAACCAGCTTCACGAAACCGAGAAGCAATCGGAGCTATTTCGCTCAAAACTGGCGCGAAGCGCTGGGGCACCACGCTCTACAGGCTACGCACAAGGTCGTGTCAAGTGATGCGTTTGCTCAGTTAGCAACCGCGCGAGCATTAGCGTGATTATGTCGTGATTTATCGTTCAAACACCGAAAAACTCTCGCTCGCGTTCAGGTTCGTGCTGGCATTTGTAATAGTCAACTGTCTCATCCTGACGACCCTTTCGGCCCAGAAGTCAAATGCTGCCATCGATTCGAGCCAGTTGACGCTGACCGCACAAAACTTTCATATATATACGTCGGGCAATCTGCGCTTTGTTTTTGGCATCACATCTGAAGCGTTAGTTGATGAAGTTACCAACAACGAGACGGCAGTTTTTCGCATTTCGCTCGGTCAGAAAATAACTGGTGGCGAGAAACAAGTGCAAGCGCTCAATGATGCAACCGAAGAATTCGTCGCTACCGACTCGGTCGACTTGACTCTTCGCGAAGTTCCCCGTCGCAGCGACGGTCAATTCGAATTAATCGCACTTTCGACGGATATTCCGTCGGGCACGCGACGAATCGAATTTAACGGTCCGGGTATTTACCCGATTCGTGTTGAGGTTTTAGTTGACGATCAGTCGCGCGCCCTGCTGACGACATTTGTTAATCGATTCAATTCATCACGCGAGGTAAGACCGATGCCGGTCAATGTCGTAGTTGCGCTTGACGCACCAATCACACTGCAACCCGACGGCTCGCGAGTGATTGATTCAACGACGCGAACAAAACTTGAAAAACTGATCAGATTGTTGCAATTCGACGCGCCAAGAATGACAGTTCAGATTTCGCCAGAACTCATTGATGGCCTGAGTCGCTCGACCAACCCCGATGATCAATCGCTGCTTGTTCAACTTGTCGCCGCACTCGGTTCTGCGCCGATCGTTTCTGGCACATATGTTCCATTTGATCCGTCGGCAGCCAGTGCCAATAAACAAGCAAATCAGTTTGAGTTGCTTGTTGAGCGAGGCGTTGCAAACTGGCAGCAAATTTTGCCAACGTCAAAAGTCATTTCAAATGTTTGGTTCGCCAGAAACCCGCTTGACCAAAACGGGCTCGATCTATTGGTCAAAGCAGGTGTGCGCTCGGTGATTATGTTGCCGACATCAAGTATTGCGCTCGGCGAATTTGATAACGCTATGCGCCCTTACCGACTGTCGAGCAACAACACCGATATCTCGCTGCACCTCGCCGACAAAAACTATGTCGACCAACTCAGCAAACCAACCACAAGCCCGTTTTCTGCGGCGACTTATCTTGCGGCGCAAATTTTGGCTCAACGCAATCAAATTGAAAGCGAAGGAGGCACGCCCGCCCTGCGCAGGGTTGTTTTAACTTCGCGCGACGGTTCAGTGATTAACGAAGGCTTAATCCATGAAACAATGCTGATTTTGAGTCGCGTGCCGCAACAAATTGCCTTGCGCACCCTGGTTAATCTGCCAGCACCTCGCCTTGATGCATACAAACCGTCTCTGTCAAAAGTCAACACAGCGAGTTTTGTCGAGCGTGCATCAAAAATAGCCGACCTGCGCGACGACATCGAGAAGTTGCGTGGGACTATCAGCCCCGACGTAAAAATTTGGCAAGACTGGGATGAGCGATTGCTTGTGATGTCGAGCGACTCGATGAAAGGAGACGAATTCGACGGATTTATCTCGACAACTCGCGATCAACTAAAAATAATTCGACAATCAGTGACGCTGCAAGAAGGCACGACATTTACGTTGGGTGGTCGCGAAAGTTCGCTTCGTCTCGACCTGCAAAACTCGTCAGATTTTGCAATGAATGTGCAAGTACGTGTTTTCAGTTCCAAACTGCAAATTAAAAAAGAAACTGCGACAATACAAATACCGGCAAAAAGCTCGAACGAACTCGTCGTCGATGTAGTTGCGTTATCCAATGGCTTGTTTCCGGTTGAAGTGAGAATTTTCACCGCCGATGGTCTGAGTCAACTCGGTAAAAAAATTGAAGTGTCGGCGCGGGTCAATGCACTTGCAGGCCTCGGCCAAGTAGTAACTGGTGTTGGATTATTGCTGTTGGCAACTTGGTGGGTGGCCCACATTCGCCGAAAATATCGCAAAAAGATCAGCAAGAACCATCCTGTACTACGCTCAAAACCATGACCATCCGCATCGTTACCGACTCGGCCTGCGACCTTCCAGAAGCATTGGCCCGCAAACACAACATCACGATTGTGCCCCTAACTTTTAGTCTCGGCGATCAAGAGTTCACCGACCGAACGAGTCTGACAACTTCAGAGTTTTGGAAGCGTTGCGCAGAGTCGCCAGTGCTGCCCCAAACCGCGGCACCGTCACCCGGCAAGTTTGCTGACGCATTTAAGAAACTCGCAGCCGACGGTGCAACTGGCATCTTGATGATCGGTTTGTCGCGAGAACTTTCAGCCACAATTCAGTCGGCTGAGACTGGTGCCAAAGAATCAGGCGTCAATATTCCGATTCAGTTTGTTGACAGTCGTTCGGCGAGCATGGGCGAAGGCATCAATGTGATCGTGGCTGCTCAGATGTTGATTGATAATCCACAAATCACGCTTGACCAATTAGCCCAAAAAATCACTGAATGGGCGAGTCGCACGCGTGTTTTTGGTGCGCTCGACACCCTCGAGAACCTGAAAAAAGGTGGTCGCATCAGCGGGGCAAAAGCCTTTTTTGCTTCGGCGTTGTCGATCAAACCGATTGTTGAAGTGCGTGAAGGGAAAATAGTCGAAGGCGGCAAAGAACGCACCCGAAGCAAAGCCTTGGCTTTTTTGATTGACAAAGTTAAAACGGCTGGGCCGATCACTAATTTGGCGGTATTGCACGCCCAATGCAGCGATCTTGACACATTTGTTGCGCAGCTCAAGACTGTTTATTCGGGCGAAATCATCGTCGGTGAGGTCGGCTCGGTGATTGGTTCGCACACTGGTGTCGGCACCATGGGTGTGACCTATCACGTCAAGTAATTCGCAATTTTTAGTGCGAAAAGTTTTCGCCACCTGACATTCCCCACTTCGTTGGGCGCGCAGAACTAGCGTCAAAGTTCACAGATGAGCCTTGAACCCGCCCAACCAATCGACGATCCAAGGCGCCAGTTAGGCGGTAGATATCGGCTCGATCGACAAATCGCGCGCGGCGGAATGGCTGAAGTTTGGCTTGGATTCGACACTTTCTTAAATCGTCAAGTTGCGGTCAAACTGTTGAAGCCACAACTGGTTAGCGACCCCGTTGTCGCGGAGAGATTTCGTCGCGAAGCAATTGTCTGTGCCGGTTTGAGTCATCCGAATATCGTCGCCGTTTATGACACGGTCGAAGACGAGGGCCGACAAGCCGTGGTGATGCAATATGTGCAAGGAAAATCTCTTCGCGAACTTTTGGATCGTCGCAAACGCCTTGGGCCGTTGTTGACGATTCATATGGGCGCTGCGATGGCGGCCGCACTCGATGTTTCACATCGTGCAGGTCTCGTACACCGCGATGTCAAACCAGGAAATATTTTATTGACACCTGACGGCAAGTTTTTGCTTGCCGATTTTGGTATCGCCAAGGCGCTTGTCGCTTCTGGCGAAGATCTGACTCATGACAACATCATGATGGGCACCGCAAAATATCTTTCGCCTGAACAAGTGCGCGGCAAACCACTCGATGGTCGTGCCGATCTTTATGGTCTTGGACTCGTGCTATATGAATGTCTGGCTGGTCGAGTGCCGTTCTTGGGTGAGACCGATGCCGACACGGCACTTGCGCGTTTGCAACGCGAGCCGACAGATTTGGCGCATTTGCGTCCGTCACTTGCGCCGCAACTCGTGCGCGTAATTCACAAATTGTTAGCGCGAAACCCAGATCACAGATATGCCACAGGCGAAGAAACTCGTGTTGCGTTGATGCAAGCGTTGAGTGCACAAAACGACTACACGACATCAATGACGCCACCAAGCGGTGCGACACCACCAAAGCCGCTCAGGCGGGCGATGACCAGCGACGAATCTTCAGTTGCACAAATACCAGGCCAGCCGGTTCTTGAGACTGCAGTCAATGCAACGCCACCAAAAACTTTGCGCGACCCAAGGGCACAAACTGCGGCGTGGCGATTCTTTTCACTTCCACCAAGCACAAAAATTTTGAGTCTGGTTGCAGCCGCATTGGCTGTTGCGGTTGTCCTCGTCGGCACCCGATCAAATTCAACACAACAACTAGAAACACCTGTTGTTGAAAGCATCGCTGTTGATCAGTCGCCCGTCACAATTGCAAGAATGGTTAGTTTCGACCCCAACGGCGATGACGCCCAAGAAAACGAGGCGCAGATTTGGGCTTTACGTGACGGCAACTCAAAGACCGCATGGACAACCGACTGTTATGCCAATCAATTCTTCGGCACCAAAGAATACGTTGGTGTGCTGATTGAACTATCGCGCGTTTCGACCGGTGTTTTACAGGTCGGCATGAAAAATGGGCCGTGGTCGCTAGAGATTTACACGGCTACGGGTGCCGCCCCGAGTCGACTTGAACAATGGGGCCCTCGCACTGGCGCCGACTACAACACGCGTCGTGGCGTCGCCCAATTCGTCGTGCCGACCGAAGCGCAATTCGTATTGTTGGTGTTGCGCGAAGTTGGCACGAGCGTGCAATGCAGTGCGAAAAACCCTTATCAAGGAGTGATTCAAGACATTTCGTTTAACGCTGCATAATCAATAAATTTTTTAAGCGTTAGTCTGAAAGCGTGATTTCTAATCCGTTTACTGATCCAAAGTGGGCGAAGAAAACCGTCGCAGCAATTGACACATGGGTTGATTTCGTCAGCGAGAAAACAACTCGACCGATTGCCAACTTGGTGCGTCTTGTGGTTTTCGGTTTGATTGCCATCGTTGCCGCAATCACTATGGTCGTTCTTGCTCTCATCGGTGTTTCGCGTGGCCTCAACGATCTGCTCGACATTTGGTTGACTCGCGACGACAGTGTTTGGATTTCATATTTTATTTTGTCGTTCATTTTCGTGGCGATAGGTGCATGGCTGATGCGCAAGCGCTATCCGAGCAAGCAAGACTGAAGCGAGGTCAAGTATGGCATCTGAAAATATCCATGAAGTGATAATTATCGGCTCTGGGCCGGCCGGGTTGACCGCGGCGATTTACGCTGCGCGCGCAAACTTGGCGCCACTAGTCATTGAAGGTGAGCCCTCAAGCACATCTGACCAACCTGGTGGTCAATTGATGTTGACAACAGAAGTAGAAAACTTTCCGGGGTTTCCAGAGGGCGTGATGGGCCCAGATTTGATGCTTAAGTTTCGTGAGCAGGCCGCTCGTTTCAACGCTACTTTTATCACCGAAAAAGTCACAAAAGTCGACTTTTCTGCACGACCTTTCAAGGTTTGGGTGCGCGACGAGATGCATCAAGCGAAATCGATCATCGTCAGCACGGGTGCGCAATCACTGATGTTGGGTTTAGAAAATGAAAAACGCTTCTATGGTCACGGGCTTTCGTCGTGTGCCACATGCGACGGTTTTTTCTTCAAAGGTCAAGAGATCGTCGTCGTCGGTGGCGGCGACTCGGCAATTGAAGAAGCATCTTTTCTGACAAAGTTCGCCACGAAAGTTACGCTCGTGGTGCGACGAGACGTATTGCGCGCCTCAAAGATCATGCAAAAGCGGGCAATTGATAATCCAAAGATAGAAATCAAATGGAATTCACAGGTCACCGAACTTTTTGGTGAACAAAAACTTTCTGGCGTCGGGTTGATCGACACCGTAACGGGTGAAAAGTCGAAGCTTGATGTCACGGGTTTGTTCGTGGCGATCGGTCATCGTCCGAATACAGATTTGTTCAAGGGCGTTCTTGACATGCTTGACAACGGTTACCTACAAACAAAACCTGGTTCTTCATATACGAACATCGCCGGCGTATTCGCCTGTGGTGATGTGCAAGACCACACATATCGCCAAGCAATCACTGCGGCGGGTTCGGGTTGTATGGCGGCTATCGACTGTGAACGATGGCTTGAGTCACAGCACTAGATAACACACGACTAGTAGCCTGACGTTGTCCGCGTTATAGCGCGGCTTGACGAAAGGTTTTGTAATGGCCGATGGCATCATCACTCTGACTAGCGCAAATTTTGACGAGACGGTCAAATCGGCAACGACACCAATCGTTGTCGACTTTTGGGCTGAGTGGTGTGGGCCGTGCAAAGCAATTGCGCCGGTGCTAACTGAGATTGCCAAAGAGCAAGCCGGTGTCGTGACCATCGCCAAACTCAACGTCGACGATCACGGCGACATTGCACAGCGGTTTGGTGTAATGAGCATTCCGACATTGATGGTTTTCAACAATGGCGAGATGAAAAAGAAAATGGTTGGCGCAAAAGGTAAAACACAGTTGCTTGCGGAGATCGCAGAATTTATCCCGAAAAAGAGTTAACTCTCGGCGACAGCCACGACGCTGTCGGAGACCTGCAGCGACGGTTAAGTGATGCCGGTCTGCTTGATTTATCTCGTGTATTGATCAACGAATTTTGTGAAACAACCTTCAACGCAGTTGCGAAGTTTCAAGAACTTCGATCGCTTCATGTTTCAGGGGTTTGCGACCACGCAACTTGGACAACGCTCGTTGAGTCTTCGTTCGGGTTGGGTGATCGGCTGCTTTATTTGACGTCTCCCCTTCTGCGAGGTGACGACGTGGCTGCATTGCAATTGTTGTTGTCACGAATCGGTTTTGATTGTGGACGAGTAGACGGTTTTCTCGGCAAAGTAACGGCAAAAATAATCACAGAGTTTCAACAAAACTATGGGCTCGTGCCAGACGGCATCTGCGGCCCACAAACTTTGCAAGCCCTTCAACGTGCAAGTCGCAACTCTGGGGGTGGCCCCGGGGTGGGCATCGTGCGCGAGCGACACACGGTGGCAAAGTATCCGCAAGAAGTTGCAAACTTGCGCATTGTCATCGGCCAATTTTCGAAACTCGATCGACTGACGAACGATCTAGCCGACCGGTTGCGTTCGCAACACACCAATGTTGCTGTGATCAACGATCTCGATCAACATCGACACGCTCAACTTGCCAACGACTTTGCGGCGAACATTTACATCGGCATCGAGGCGCGCGATCAGCAAGTTTGCGACATTGCCTACTATCACACCGAGGGTTTTCATTCGGTGGCGGCTCATGTGTTTGCAACGCTTGCTGCCGAAACCATCGAGAGATCGGCACCATGGTTTAAGCCAACAGTAAGTGGCATGCGGTTGCAGGTTTTACGTGAAACATCGATGCCCGCGGTTGTCTGTGGATTTGGGCCAGTCACCCGAATTACGCCACACAGTGCGGTGCTCGCCGACGATCTGGCAAATGCCTTGTCTATATGGGTTAAAACGACAACGATGAAATTAGGCAATAAATAATGGGATAACCTTCGGGTTATTCCACAGAGTTATCCACAAGTTGTGAGCAACCTGAAGTATGGGTTTAGCGTCAACTTGAAGGTGAGTCTTAGTCTCCGTCACGTAAATCGCAAAATCAATTGCAATATCTAATCTGAAACTGCAGGGCCTTCGGTCATCGCGCGATAAATGCGTTCAAGATCATTTAGGTCGGCGAATTCAATTACGACTCGACCACGGCCGTTTGTTGCCGTGACTGAAACATTTGTTGCCAGATGTTCGCCGAGAAGTTTTTCGAGTTCAACCATGCCGGGTGGCGGAAGAGCAACTGTTCGAGACTTATTTGTGTTAGTACTATTTTTGGTACTAGTTTTATCATCAGTTTTTTTGTCAGATTTAAATGGTCTTACATCGCGACCCAAACTATGACGCACCGCTTCTTCGATGGCGCGAACCGTCCAGTTTTCATCGACACATTGTCGGGCGAGCTTTTCTTGCGATGATCTGTCGGTAACCGCCAACAACGCTCTTGCGTGACCGCCTGAAAGTCGACCATCGGCAAGAAGTTGCAAAATTGAAGGCGGCAAAGCCAACAACCGCAACGAGTTTGTAATCACAGAGCGAGACTTTCCAACTCTCTCTGCAACTTTTTCGTGGGTCATCTTGAAATCATCGAGCAATTGTTTGTATGCGGCCGCCTCTTCGAGTGGTGTTAAGTCTTGGCGATGCAAGTTTTCGACAAGTGCTTGCTCAACAGACAAAAGATCGTTTGTTTCGCGAACGATTGCTGGGATGACTTTCAGTTTGGCAATCATTGATGCTCGCCATCGGCGCTCGCCTGCAATAATTTCGAACGCCTTGGTTTTGCCCGGCGTAGGTCGCACAAGAATTGGTTGCAACACGCCTACGGCTTGAATTGAATCGGCGAGTTCTTTTAGAGCGTCCTCGTCGAAGTGCACTCGAGGTTGATTTAGATTGGGCGAAATCGTGTTGACATCGATATTGCGCAGACCCATGCCTGCGCTGTCGCTGCCATCACTGGTTGATTTTCGCGGGTCGCGACCCGGAATCAGCGCGTCTAATCCTTTACCTAGACCTGTTGGACGGGCCACCACTGATCTCCTTTGCTATGTCTCGATATGCCTTAGATGCTGGCGATGAAGAATCGAAAGATGTCACGGGTTGACCGTGTGACGGGGCTTCAGCGACTCGCACCGATCGCGGCACAACCGTCTTGCAAACCTTGTCGCCAAAATGTTCGCGCACCTCACGCACCACATCGTCAGCCAATGTCGTGTGGGTATACATAACGCAAGCGATGTGTCGAACTTCTAGGGTCGGATTCAAAACCTGGCTAACACGGTCGACACTGCGCAACAATTGCCCCAAGCCTTCAAGGGCGAAGTATTCGCACTGAATTGGCACGAAAACTTCGGTGGCGGCGGTTAATCCATTGACGGTCAACAGTCCCAAACTTGGTGGGCAGTCGAGAATCACATAGTCGTATTGGTCGATGACTGTATCGATCGCTTTTTTTAGTCGCTGTTCTCTGCCCATTTCGGGCACTAATTCAATGTCGGCACCTGCCAAATCGAGGTTCGCAGGGGCAATGAACAAGTTCTTAATTGCGGTTGGTTCGATGCAGTTTTCGAGCTTTTCGCCACGCAGGAGAACGTCGTAGATCGTTGCATCTAAGTCGCGGGCATTAATGCCAAGGCCGGTCGAGGCATTGCCTTGAGGGTCGAGATCAACCACCAATACGCGATACTCAAGTTCGGCCAAACATGCCGCAACGGTGATCGCTGTTGTTGTCTTACCGACGCCACCTTTTTGATTGGCGAAAGCTATGACCCGAGGCAAAGTCGGCAAGGCTTCCATATATTTAGACTAGTTAGTGGGTGTGGCTACTTAATGGATAGTTGTGATCAGACCGATGTTTCACGTGAAACATCAAGTTTTGGGGTCTTGGGTCAATCCGAATGTTTCACGTGAAACACAGCCACGGCCCCGAGTCGATCAGGGCCTTCGAGGTCAAGCGCCGTGATCTCAGTTGAGTTCCAACGCGATTGAGTTTCTGGAGGTGGTTCGCTGATAATCACAACTCCCCCAGTTTTTACCAAATCTCGAGAAAGCCGAAGTGTCTCGAGTGGTGGCCCAAGGCCGCGGCTGATAGCGGCATCAAAGTTTTTGGCGAACTTGCTATCTCGAGCCAGTTCAGCAATCTCTGAGCACTTTACGCTGACTCGGCTGGCGAGGTTCAATGCCAAAACAGATCTAGCCAACGAATCTGTTCGACCAGACCGTCTATCGACCAGAACGAGTTCAAGTTCAGGTCGTTCAAAAGCGATAATCAAGCCTGGCACCCCAGCACCAGAACCCAGATCAACTACACGCTGCGCCGAACTTGGTATGGCACGTGCGAACCACAATGCATGGCTAATGATTTGCTCTAGTGGTGCGCCTGAAAGAGCGCCGATTTTCTGTGCGGCACGCAGAACTGGCTCTAGAGACGCAAATTTCGCAGGTTCATAACTCGGACCGTTTTTAGTCATGTCGGTTGATTCGGACATGACTAAAAACTAGTCAAAACCTCACTCGTCGGTTGATGAATCAGCACCAATTGAATCGTCAGCATTATCGTCGATTTCAGAATCTTCGCTGATTGAAGCCAATGCCACAACAACTCGACGAAAAGGATCACTGCCTTCAGACCGGGTTGAAATGCCGTCAACTTCAGTAAGTGCATCGTGCACGATCTTGCGATCTGATGAATTCATTGGCTCAAGAGCCCTTGCTTGACCAGATGTTTTAACATCGTCGGCCACTTTGAGGGCAAATCGACTGAGAGCTTCACGACGTTTTTCACGGTAACCAGCAACATCAACTCGAAGTCGTGTTTCGTGGTCGCCCAATCGACGTTGGCTAACAACTCGCGTTAAGTCTTGCAAAGCAAGCAAAGTTGCGCCCTTGGTGCCAACCAAAAAGCCCAAGTCATCGCCCAGCACATCAATGTCGATGTGCTCGCCTTCAACTTTTGCTGAGACTGAACCATTAAGACCGGCTGATTTAACCAAACCTTCAAGAAAAGTGGTGGCTACAGCACTTACGGTGGTCGGATCTACTGGTGGTAAGTCTTCGCGGGGTGTTCTCTCGCTGCGCTCACCTCTTGGTGCACGATCTGTGCGTGGTGCACGCTCGCTGCGCTCATTGCGGTCGCCTCGGCTATTGCGATCGTTACGGCCGCGACTTGGGCCGCGACTACCCCGGTCGTTGCGCGGACCACGTTCTGGACGTTCGCTGCGCTCGCCTGGCTCTTGTCGCGAGCTTGAAGTTCGTTCGGTTGCTGGTTTGCCACGACGATCTCTTCGGTCGGCTTTGGCACGCACTGAGTTGGGCTTAATTCGCGCCCGAACCCTTGCCTCGCCGCGGGTGCGACCAAACAAACCTGCTTTTGGCTCTTCAACCACTTCAAATTCAGCGTCAGCGTCATCGACCCCTAAACGGTCAAGTGCGATTGCTTTGGCGTCTTCAATTGTTGTTGCTGTTATCTCTACCCATTCCATGATTCAATTTCCTTTCGGTTGTTTACTAGATCGTAAAATTTATTTAATTCGGTTTATTTTTCTTTTTTATTTCGCCACTGCGGTTTTTGCCCGGTGGTTTTGGGCGGCGGGACGAAGATGGTACAGAATTGTTTTTTGGTGGCGTCACACGCTTGCTGATGAACTTTGTTTCGTTCGTTGTCGACTCGTCTTTTTCTTTTTTGTCTTTCTTGTCAGGTTTCGGCAGATCTTTCATTTCGCGAGCAACCGCACTTGCGGCCTGAGCTTGACGACCCAAACTGTCGTCTTTTTTATAAAAGCGTTGCGTGATGTATTGCTGTTGAACGATGCGAATTAAAGCTTGCATCATGTAATAAACGACCAATGCCGTTGGCAGCCAAATTTGGAAAACCGCAAACGCAACGGGCATATATTGCATCAATTTGGCTTGGCTTGCCGACATCGTTGGGCTCATCGTGCGCGAGGCGATCATGCGTTGTTGCACCAGATAAAGACCTGCCAACAACAACACGAGAAAGGCATAAACAAGACCCGAGACGAAGTCGTCTTGTATCGCCCGTAACGGTGTTTTTGCTAAGTCAACACCGAACGAAAGCATTTCATTTTTACCGACGAGTGATTGATAAATTTCAGACGTCTTGTCGAGATATTTTGGTTCGAAAGGTCCGCCGTCTTTTCGATTGGTTAGTCCGCTGATCGCGCGAAACATAATGATGAACACCGGCATTTGTGCCAACAACGGCAAACATGAAGCGAGTGGGTTGACTTTGTGCTCTTGATAGAGCTTCATCATCGCTTCGTTTAGTTTTTGACGGTCGCCTTTAAATTGTTGTTGCATTTTTTTCATCTCGGGTTGCAGTCGTTGCATCTCGAGCATGCCTTTGGTGCTCTTCAGCGTTAGAGGAGTAATCAACAACATCACGACAACAGCAACCATCGCCAAGGCGAACGAATAGTCGGGTATAAGACCGTAGAAAAAGGCGATTACCTTGGCGGCAATTTCAAACATGTTCGTGAGTCGCTTTCGCTAGGTGCGAGTGCTCTTGGCAATCGTGGCTTTCTGGCACCGGGTCGTAGCCACTAGGGCCGAATGGTCGGCATCGACTAAGCCGACGCACAGACAACAACACACCCCGCCAAGCACCGTGGGTTTCGATTGATTCTTTGGCATAAACCGAGCAACTTGGGTAAAACCGGCATGGCGACAAGCGATATGAGAATGCTTTTTGGTACCAGTCAATTAGTCGAAGCAACAGATGTTCCACGTCAAACCTCTATTTTGCGGCTTGTTTCGATGCTTTTTGAGTGCATCGCTCGAGCAACGAATCGACTTGGGTGCCGAGTTCAACAAACGACAACTTGGTCGCTCCAGATGCCGCACCAATTAGGTAAAAGCCCGGCAAAACCTTATGGGCTTTGGTTTTTAACAGTTCACGAAGCCGGCGACGCAACAAATTGCGCTGCACCGCGCCACCAATTTGACGGCCCATAGCATAGGCGACTGCAGGCTGGGTAAGGGTTTGGTCGATAATCATGCTGCACCACAGGGTTCCGGAGCGAACATATGTTCCCTCTGTTTGGAGTCGCTGAAAGATCTGTCGCGTCTGAATGCGACTGATCAAGCAGAGAGCCGGTAACGGCCCTTAGCCCGACGAGATTTAAGCACGGCCCGGCCGGCTCGAGTGCTCATACGGTTGCGGAACCCGTGTTTGCGGGACCTACGGCGATTGTTTGGTTGAAAGGTGCGTTTCACGCACGGCTCCTGACGTCAAAGAAAAATTGGTACCAGTCAGACTAGGGGCGCAATGTGGTCAAGGGCAACGTACAAAAGGGGATTCCTCAGCATTTCTCTCCCTGTGGAAAACCTGCTACTTTCGCTCTCCCCACAGAAATTTTGGGGATAACACAAGAGATATAAGCCTCGCAAAAGAAATGACAAAAAGTGACAAACGAAATTGTAGAGACCACACCAGAGCATGAACAATTGTGGAAAGCCACATCGCAAGTGTTGCGCGGGCAAGTATCTGAGGCTGTTTGGTTCTCAACTTTTAATGACGCTGTGGCTGTTGCTGACGACAAAATGAGTTTGCGTTTGCGTGTGCCAAACACATTTGTGCGCGACCGAATCTTGACGCGATACATGTCGCTTGTTCGTGGCGCACTCGACGAAATTGGTGCATCGGGTCGCGAACTTCGCGTCGACGTGCAAACTGCTACAGCGTCTGACGTGCTCGAGCGCCTAACCCCAGAATCGCTAACATCGCTCGACGAACCCGTGGTTTTTGAGCGTCAAAACAAACAAAACCCAGAACAGTTAGAAGCGCAAATACCGCGCGTGCGCAATGGCAAGGGTGCCGCAGTTGGATTGAATCCGCGATACACATTTGATGCTTTCGTTAAAGGTGCATCGAATCAATTTTCATTGGCTGCGGCGTTGCGTGTTGCGGAAACACCCGGTCGCTCATACAACCCACTTTTCATTTATGGATCAGCGGGACTGGGTAAAACACATCTGTTGCACGCGATCGGTTATTACGTGCACGAACATTATCCAGATCTAGAAGTTCGCTATGTGTCTACAGAAACTTTCTTGAACGAATATGTCGACGGCATTCGCAACAACACGATCGCTGCGTTCAAGCGTCGCTATCGCGAAGTTGATGTTCTGTTGATCGATGACATTCAGTTCATGGAGGGCAAAGAGGGTTTGCAAGAAGAGTTCTTTCACACCTTCAATTCGTTGCACGGTGCGAACAAGCAGATCGTTATTTCGTCCGACCGCGTGCCAGATGCGATACCGACCCTAGAAGACAGACTTCGCGGCCGTTTTAGATGGGGTTTGATCACCGATATTCAGCCACCCGACATGGAGACACGTCTGGCTATTTTGCGCAACAAGACCGAGCGTGACGGCACGACTATCTCGAGCGATGTGCTCGAGTTCATCGCCAGCAATGTCACCTCTAATATTCGTGAACTTGAAGGCGCTTTGATTCGCACCGTGGCATACGCCAGCCTGAACAAAATTACGGTTGATGTTGAACTCGCCAAAACGCTGCTCACCGATTTGCTAACGAAAAACTCCGTCAAGCCGCGGACCGACGAACAGTTGTTGGCTGAAATCGCCGAATTCGTCGGTTTTAGTGTTGAAGAAATAAAGGGCAAGAGTCGCCAGCGACCATTGGTCACAGCGCGACAAACTGCCATGTATGTAGTTCGCGAACTAACCGACCTGAGCTACCCGGCGATCGCCCGTTTGTTTGGCGGTCGAGATCACACGACTGTAATTCATGCTGTTGAAAAAACCCAGCGTGTAATTAAAGAACGTAAACAGGTTTACGAGCAAGTAACGGCGTTGATTAAGAAGTTTAAGACCTCATGAATCGCCTGTGGATAAACATGTGGACGTCTGCGGATAGTGCTGTTTACAACACAGGTTTATCCACTTATCAACAAACCACACGGATGCAAGATGTGCGTGGTGGCCAACCTGTCTTCACAGCCAAGCGCCATATGTTGTTTGGCTCAAACAGGGTTAATCCACAATCCACAGGCCTTATTACTGTTATTAGATTTATATACAGATTTGCACATGCAATAACAGATCGTGCACACATCTCTAATAATCGATTAGTGAGGTAACGCCGTGAAGTTTCGAGTCGAACGAGAATTGCTAACCGAGGCACTTGGTGCCGCTGCGCGAGTTGCATCAAATCGCAATAACGCAATGCCTGCGCTTTCAGGTGTGCACATGCAAGTTAAAGGTGACGCGTTGGTGTTGACATGCACCGACAACGACCTAAGCGTGCGTTCTACCCTTGCCGTTGGTGGTGCACAAGATGGTGTTGCTGTTGTCAGCGCAAAACTAATTAGCGACATTGTTCGTGCGATGCCAGAAGAAAAAGTAACGATCGACGCACAAGGCGAAGAGGTTGTTGTTTCAGCCGGCAAATCACAGTTCACCGTGCCAACGTTTGCCGCTACAGATTTTCCGAACATTGTTGTGGCTGGCACACAACCGGTAACAATCGGCGCAAAGATTTTTGGCGAGGCGTTGGGGCAGGTGGTGCGGGCGTCATCGAACGACATGCAACGATTGGCTTTGACTGGCGTGTTGATGGTTGCCGAGCCAGACTCTGTGTGTTTGGTGGCGACCGACTCGTATCGTTTGGCTGTGCGCGAGTTGCCAGGCGCAACGATGCTTGGTCACGGCGCAGAAATCGTCGTACCAGGTCGTGCACTCAGCGAACTTGAGCGACTTATTGGTGGCGCAGAGTCGATGACGATGGCGCTCGGCGAAAACCGCGCAACATTCGAAGTCGGCGGTTCGACTTTGACGACGACTTTGTTAAATGTCGAATTTCCGAAATATAAACAGTTGATCTCGGGGCATTATCCGAACAAAGTTACGACGGCCCGAGAGCCGTTACTTGAGGCTGTGCGACGCTCGCGAATTTTGGCCCGAGAAACCACGCCTGTGCGACTCGAAATGTTGTCGACATCAATTCGTTTGTCGGTGGTGACCCAAGACATCGGTCAAGTTGTCGACGAACTTGATGCAAAACTTGATGGCAGCGAGATAACAATTGGTTTTAACTCGCAATATTTGATGGACGGCATCGACGCGATCAAAGGCGACGAGATAACGATCGAGTCGACCGACCCCGTAAAACCAGCGGTGTTGCGCGGTGTTGGCGACAAAAACTATTTGTATCTCGTGATGCCACAACGGCTGACGAGTTAGTTCAGCATTGCGCTCAACTTTTCGCAGCATCGTTTAACCAGACGTGATTCTGCAACAAATTCAACTAAGCGACTTTCGCAACTACACGAACACACAGGTTGATTTCGCAACCGGGGTGAGTGCGATCATCGGCGCCAACGGCCAAGGTAAAACTAATTTGACCGAGGCGCTGGCTTATTTATCGACGATGAAGAGTTTTCGTGGTGTGCCAACCGAGGCGATGATTCGCATCGGCACAACTACGGCGTTTATTCGAGCGCGGGTGCTGCACGACGACGGGCGCGAGATTTTGATCGAGGCAAGGCTGACCAGCCAAGGTCGCAACCAAGTATTGGTTAACGGCACGAAACTGCCCAAAACACGCGATTTATTGGGCATGGTGCGTACCACCGTGTTTTCACCCGACGACCTTGAACTAGTGAAAGGTGGCCCACATTTAAGGCGCGAATTTTTAGATGACTCACTTGTTGCACTAGCCAACAAATACGATGCGTTGCGCCTTGAAGTTGATCGTATTGTGCGCCAACGAAACGCTGTGCTCAAACAATCTGGTGGCCGCATCAACAATGCCGTTACATCAATGCTCGATTTATGGGACGAAAAATTTTCTGACTCTGGTACACAACTTGGCAATGCGAGAAGTGAACTTGTTGCAAAACTCACACCGTTCATTGTTCACGCCTACGAAGAACTCGCGCAGCGACCAAGCAATATTTTGATCGACTATTCACCCGAGTGGTTAAAAACTGGTTTGGCAAAATGTTTAGTCGAGTCACGCACAGAAGATTTACGAAGAATCGTTACGACGGTTGGCCCACATCGCGACGATTTCGAAATTTTGATCAACAATTTGCCGGCTCGAACGCACGCCTCGCAGGGTGAGCAGCGCACGATGGCCTTGGCTTTGCGACTCGCCCTGCATCGATTCATCGGCCAAACCGTCGGCGAGATTCCGATCCTCATTTTGGACGATGTCCTTTCAGAACTTGACCCAGAGCGGGCCAAGGCACTGTTAAATCACTTTCCTGTGGGGCAGGTTTTGATCACCACGGCCTCCGATTTGCCGGTTGAGGCACACATCACTAGGAGGGTTCTGATCAAAGCTGGCACAATAATTTCGACCCCCGAGAAGAATTAGGCACTAACTAGTTACCCGCTAAGTTCACCGCGAGGCAAGCATCATGACTGACGACAATAATTCAGAGGGTTCCGAATCGAAACTCAGCGACGAGTTAAACAGGTTGTTGCAAAGTCTCGGGTCGCCAAATATCGACACCGTGTCGGGCGTTTTCGGATTATGGCACGAACTTGTCGGTGATCAAGTAGCGAGTCATGTCACACCAATCAAACTTGACCGAGGCAGACTGTTGATCGAAGTCGATGACCCTGCTTGGTCAACGCACATGAAGTTTTTAGAGCGTGATATTTGCACAAGCCTTAGTCATCACACAGGCACCACAATTAGTGGCATAGATATCCGCGTTAAATCAGGTCGTGCGAACAGTTAGAGAGTAGAATAATTTTGCTTAAAACCGAGCGAAAACCTGTATCCAAATCATCCCAAAGGTGCCCGAAAAATGGCTGTAACTAAAGCGAAACCAGCGTCTGCAAAGAGCGGTTCGGAGACCTACGCAGCCAAAGATATTCAAGTTCTCGAAGGCCTTGATCCGGTGCGCAAACGGCCTGGTATGTACATCGGTTCGACTGGTTTAAATGGCTTACATCACCTCATTTGGGAGGTCGTCGACAACTCGGTTGACGAGGCAATGGCGGGGTTCTGCACCCGCATCACAATCACCCTGCATGAAGACGGTTCGTGTCAGGTGCAAGACAATGGTCGTGGCATTCCGGTTGATCCATATCCGTCTGGTCCACACAAAGGCAAGAGTGCGCTCGAAGTTGTGTTGACAGTTTTGCACGCCGGCGGCAAATTCGGTGGCGATGGTTACAAAGTTTCTGGTGGCTTGCATGGTGTAGGTGTCAGCGTTGTCAATGCGTTGTCAAAAAAATTAATCGCCGAAATTGATCGCGACAGCACAAGATTCAAACAAGAGTTTGTCGACGGAGGTAAACCTAAATCGAAAATTCAAAAAGTTGGTGCATCACCATCAAAGACCAACGGCACATCGATCACTTTTTACCCTGACCCAGAGATTTTTGCGTCTGAAGGTGTCGAGTTTGTTGCGCGCACAGTTCTCGAGCGTTTGCAGACGATCGCGTTTTTGAATCGTGATCTCGAAGTTGTGTTCGAAGACAAACGAGCCGGCAAAAAAGACAAAGTCACCTATCAATACAAAGGTGGCATCGTCGATTTTGTTAAGCACCTTAATGTCTCACGCGAATCGCTGTTCAACAAAGTTGCCTATTACGAAGCCAGCGAGTCAGATCAAAATCTTGAGATTGCCCTGCAATGGAATACCGGCTATTACGAGGGCATTTATGGCTATGCCAACGGCATTTCGACGATCGAAGGCGGCATGCATGTCGAAGGTTTCAAGACGGCTTTGACCTCAGTAGTCAATAAATATGCCCGTTCATCTGGTGGTCTCAAAGAAAAAGAAGAAAACCTCCTTGGCGAAGACATTCGTGAAGGTTTGACGGCGATCGTCACGGTCAAGTTACGCGAACCACAATTCGAAGGTCAGACAAAAGCCAAACTCGGCAACGTGTCGATCAGGTCGTTCGTGCAAAAAGAAACGAACACCAAACTCGAAGAATGGATGCTCGAGAACCCGACAGAAGCGAACCGCATCGTCAAAAAAGCAGTTGCTGCGGCGCAAGCACGCATCGCTGCAAAAAACGCACGCAACGCGGTGCGGCGCAAAACTGCGTTGAGTGGTGCAGGCATGCCCGACAAACTTAAAGACTGTCAAAGCGGCAACCCTGCCGAAAGCGAACTGTTTATTGTTGAAGGCGACTCAGCAGGCGGCACCGCTGTTGATGCTCGCGATCCACAAACTCAGGCGATCTTGCCAATCCGCGGAAAGATACTAAATGTCGAGCGGGCGCGTCTCGACAAGATGTTGAAGAACACCGAAGTGCAAGCGTTGATCACTGCAATTGGTGGCGGCGTCGGCAACGACGAGTTCGCCGCCGAAAAAGCCCGATATCACAAGGTGATTATTCTGGCTGACGCTGATGTTGACGGCAGTCATATTCGCACTTTGTTGTTGACGTTTTTCTATCGACAGATGCGACCGATGGTCGAAAGCGGTTTCATCTACATTGCGCAACCACCTCTGTTCTCGACCGAAGTCGGCAAAGAAAAAACATATCTCAAAGATGAGTCGGCAAAAGAAAAATTCTTGACTGCGAACCCAAACCACAAAAAAGAGTTTCAACGCCTTAAGGGTCTTGGCGAAATGGACTGGCAAGAATTGCGCAGCACCACAATGGACTCAGCCACCCGCACTTTGTTGCAGGTCAATGTCGAAGAAGCGGCCGAAGCCGAAAACATAATGAGTGTGTTGATGGGCGATGATGTTGAGAGTCGCAAGTCGTTTATCCAAAAAAATGCACGCGATGTGCGCAATCTCGACTTCTAAAGAATTATCGATTAAGAAAGCACGACCATGGCCGCAAAAAAACCAGCGAAAAAACTGAACAAAAAGACGGTGCCGAAGGCTTCGACGTCGGCGAAAAACTCTGGTTCGGCGCAACTGCCATTTGCCCCAAACCAAGGCGTGCAACCAGTGCAACTGCAAGACGAAATGGAGCGATCATTTTTAGATTACGCAATGTCGGTGATCATGTCGCGCGCTCTGCCCGATGTTCGCGACGGGCTCAAGCCTGTGCACCGTCGAATTATCTGGGACATGCATCAACAAGGTTTCAGACCCGACCGACCATTCGTCAAATGTGCGCGTGTCACTGGCGACACGATGGCTCGATATCACCCGCACGGCGACGGTGCGATCTATGACGCTCTGGTTCGCATGGCCCAACCATTTTCGTTGCGTCACCCACTTATAGATTTTCACGGCAACTACGGGTCTCCTGACTTTGGTCCGGCCGCGAGTCGTTATACCGAGTCGCGGTTGCATCCATTAGCGATGCAGTTGCTCGCCGACATCGACGAAGACACAGTCGATTTAATTTCAAACTACGACGGCACATCTGAAGAACCGTCGGTATTGCCCGCGCGGTTTCCGAACTTGTTGGTCAACGGTTCGCAAGGCATCGCCGTCGGCATGGCTACAAGCATTCCACCACACAATCTTGGCGAGGTTGTTGATGCGACGCTGCACTTGATCGACAATCCCGAAGCGTCGATCGCTGACTTGATGAAATTCGTCAAAGGGCCAGACTTTCCGACTGGTGGTTTGATTTTGGGCCGTAGCGGCATCAATGACGCCTATAAGACGGGTCGCGGCAGCATCAAGATGCGCGCCAAAGTTGCAATCGAAGACGGCGCGCGTGGTCAGATGCGCATTGTGGTTACCGAATTGCCATATCAGGCGAGTTGTTCGTCGATTGCCGCTCGCATCCAAGAACTTGTAGATGGTGGCGAACTCGACGGCATCGCCGACGTCAACGACAACTCGTCGGGCGGCGAAACTAATTTGATTATTACGCTCAAACGCGACGCGAACTCAAATGTTGTAATGAACAACTTGTTCAAATTGACGACACTGCAAACAAGTTTTCCGGTCAACATGGTTGCACTTGTCGATGGTGTGCCACGCACGGTGAACCTTCGTGATGCGTTGCAAGGCTATGTGCGCCATCAAATTGACGTAATCACGCGTCGCAGCAATTACCGCCTCAAGAAAGCCCAAGATCGGGGTCACATTCTCGAGGGCCGTCTCAAGGCGTTGAACGTAATTGATGCTGTGATCAAAGTGATTCGTGGCAGCGAAGACGGCAACTCGGCAAAAGCAGCGTTGATGGGCAAGCAATTCGGTTTCACCGAGCGACAAGCAATCGACATTCTTGACATGCAGTTGCGCCAGTTGACGCGATTGTCGAGGATCGATCTCGAAACCGAACAAAAAGATGTGCAAGCACAGATCAAAGAACTTAAAGCAATTTTGAACGACGACAAAAAGTTGCGCGCAGTTATTTCGAAAGAACTTTCAGCAGTGCGCGAAACATTCGCCACAGACCGCGTATGCAAAATCACCGCCGATGTCGGCGAGATGAGCGTCGAAGATCTGGTCGACAACCGTGAACTCGTTGTTGTTATGACGCAAGCCCAATACATCAAGAGTGTCTCGGCCGATTCATTCAGATCGCAAGGTCGTGGTGGTCGGGGTGTGTCTGGTGCAAAAATGAAAGACGCCGACATCGTGCGCAACGTCATTTTCACGACAACGCACGCGTATCTATTGTTCTTTTCAAATCGCGGCCGCGTTTATCGTTTGCGCGCACTCGAAATACCAGAGCGTGAACGCACCGCAAAGGGCATTCCGATTGTCAATTTGTTGCCGCTACAAAACGGCGAAACAATTCAGGCAATCATTGACACTCGCGAATTCCCCGGCACCCGCTATTTGTTCTTCGTGTCGCGTCAGGGTCAAGTCAAGAAGACTGCATTCAATGAATACGACTCGTCTCGTCGCGATGGTTTGATCGCGCTCAAACTGCGTCCAAAAGATGAACTTGTTCGCGTGATCGAAACCAGTGGCACAGATGATGTATTCATCGTCAGTCGTGGCGGGCAGACAATACGCTTCTCCGAGAAACAAGTTCGACCAATGGGTCGGTCAGCAGCCGGTGTGCGCGGCATGCGTTTGCGCGCAGGCGACGAAGTTGTTTCAGTCGATGTGGCCAAAGACGACGCGTCGATCTTGCTCGTCACCGAATCTGGTTATGGCAAGCGCACGCAGATCAGCAACTTCACCCGCAAAGGTCGCGGTGGCATGGGCATGATCGGCATCAAGTTGACCGGCAAAAAAGGTCGAGTAGTAGCGGCGTTCATGGTCGGCATCGAAGACGAAATTGTGGCAGTGTCATCAAGTGGCACAACAATTCGTACTCCAGTTAAAGAAATTTCTAGCCAGGGTCGCGCCGCCACAGGTGTGCGCGTGATGAGCCTTGGTGCGGGTCAAGTGGTGGCGTCAGTTGCGCCGATCTTGGCTAGCGACGAAATATAAATTCTTATCCGCTCACATAGTTATAAATTCGAAAGTGGTTCGGCCACTTTCTTTGTGCTGATCACGATGGCGTTGATAAGCGCGGCGCTTTTTTCGTTGGCGCACACTGGCATCCGATTAATTGTTGCACAGCAGAGCCAATTTGCCGCTGACGCGGCAGCGGTGGGTTGTGTTTTGGCACAACAAGATTCGCCACGAGAAATCGCTAAGCAAATTGCCGAGCAAAATTTTGCGCGAGTCATTGAGATCGAAACATTTTTTGACCAGTGCGTGGTTGTTGTTGAGGTCGATCATGTGGCGCGGCGCGCAGTGGCCGTGTCAGTTGGGGGTTTAGATCTGCCTACACTGCAAAGATGAGCATTAAGCCAAGTTCAAGCACCGTCAAGCCGCGCGTTCGGCGAGTTTCGCGAGTAATTCGCGACATTGACCCTTGGTCGGTGTTCAAGGTTGGCTTGGTGTTTCATTTGGTTTGTTATCTCGTGGCGCTGATTTCGCTCGTGTTGTTATTGAATGTCGCGCAATCGACTGGCACGCTCGACAACATTGAAAATTTCATGGAGTCTTTCGGTTGGGAGACCTTCAGATTTGATGGCTCAGAGTTGTTTGGCAATCTTTGGATACTCGGTCTTTTGGGCGTAATTTTAGGAACAGGCCTGTGGGTGTTGTTGGCGACGATCTTTAACTTGATAACCGATTTGGTGGGTGGCGTTCGAGTCACGGTGCTCGAAGAAGAAGTGCGAATTATCGCAGTTGAGGCTGACGAAACCGCACTGTAGCCTTGCAAGTCCTCGTTTTAATTCGGGGCTATAGCTCAGTTGGTTAGAGCGCATCCCTGATAAGGATGAGGTCACAAGTTCGATTCTTGTTAGCCCCACGGAGGGATTATGAAGTTTATTAGACGAGCTTTACTTGCTTTGAGTGTTGCCAGCGCGGTCGCCGGGGTTTTGCGCTTCAAGGGCAAAGGTGTCGGGGCGATTAAACAGGGCGGTTGGCGAAAAATTACCGACCAAAAGTAACGAAACTTTTCAATGATCGGGGTTTTCGGTGCTGGCGTAGTTGGTTCAAGAGTTGCTGAATCACTCTTGGTCGACTCTGTCATATCAATTTCGGTTTACGACGCGTCACAGGTGGTTGCCCAACGTCTTGCTCGTCGGTTGCTAGAAACAAATTTACTTATTCAAGCGGTCGGTCGCAGCGAACTAAACAAGGCAAAAGTAGTCGTGCTTGCTGGGCCATCTCCACACGCGCCAATTGCGAGAGAATTGCTTGAAAAGAATATCTCAGTGGTTTCAACTAGCGACGACATCGCCGACTGTCTGAATCTTCTGACACTTTCTGACTTGGCGAATAAAAACAAAGCCACGCTGATTATCGGTGCGGCGTCATCACCCGGCATGTCGGCACTACTGGTCAGCAACATCAGCAAAGCGTTTGATTCGATTGACGAAGTTCATGTTGCACTGCATGG
>CAMBDT010000009.1 GCA_945865395.1 Acidimicrobium ferrooxidans DSM 10331
AACTAGATTCATTAAGAAGTGATTTTCATTTTGCGGGTGGTCGCAAATCAACTCGCAAAGTCAAAACTCCGTCTTCGACCGTGGCGGTCGCATCACCGAGCATTGCAAAATCTTGAAAGTCAACTTGCGCCTGCGCCAAAAAGTGCTGCCGCTCTTCGCCCGCCACTGGCGGCAACGGCCGACGCTTTACCGATGCTGCACGTTCACGAAACCGCTCAATCATTGCGGCTGGGTCAAAAGTTGAAGCCATAGAAATAAGTTACTTCGTCTCGCCTTGCACAGTTGGCCCTGTTTGCGCCGAGACTATTGGTGCACTTTGCCCAACACCCGACGCACCATCAGCGCCGAGAACAGGCAATGCCCGCACGGCGTTAAGCATCTGTTTGCGCGCCTCGTCGTCGGCTTGCGCAAACTCTCGCTGCCCCATGACCTCAAGCGGCGCCAGCGACTCGGGCTCGGGTCGCGCGCTTATCCAAAACCAAGCGGTTAACGCGGCAAGCCCCGCTGCCACCAACAACAAACCAATGGCGATAAAACTCAACGAAACACCGAAGGTAACCGCGAGCGAAACGACAAAAAACAAAGAATCGGTAAACATATGGCTAGATGCCAAACTAGTCGGAGATGACTAACAATTTCTTGAACCTGATTTCGACGGTGTTGTTCTTCGTCGTCGGCTTTGCACTACTGCGGTGGATTAACCGCTTCGAGCCACAATGGGTCTCGCGTGATGGCACAAGATTTAGCGCCCGCATGACTGAAGACAGCGTCGATGCTGCAAAGTGGGTCGATGTGCGAGTGACTATTGACAGTTCGCAACTAATCATTCAGGCGCGAGGTCGTCGAGGCAAAGCATTTCGCGGACGATGGAACGTCGGCTACTTTACGCAAACAGAAGATTTAAAGCGCCGGCACTATGTCGTAACCAACGAACTAGATCGCGACGATCGCGCAATTTTGCGTGTGCCGGCAACAAGCACATGCATCGCCGCGCTCGACGCGCTAGTTAACTAGCCCGTTTACCCAATTTGTGCCTATCTAAAAACTCTGCAATTGGTTTGCCAACTTGGTCAAGATTAATCAAGAAAGCGTCGTGGCCGTGTGGCGAATCAATCTCAACATATTCACAACTGCCGCCAACTTCGTTGATCATGTTGCGAATCTGCTTTTGCTGATATGTCGGATACAAAATATCGCTCGAAATACCGATCGATAAAACCGGCGCCGTAATTCGCGCGACCGCATTTCGTAATTCGCCACGACCGCGCGCGACATCGTGCAGATCCATCGCCTTACCGATGATTAAATAACTATTCGTGTCAAAACGGCGAATCAGTTTGTCGCCGTGGTGGTCGAGATAGTTTTCGACCTCGAACTTGTCCCATAGTCCGAGTCCGTTGTAGTCAGCGTCCATGTCGGCAAGTTCACGACCGAAACGATCTGTAAACACGTTGTCACTGCGAAAAGTAACTTGAGCAATCATCCGCGCGATCGCCAAACCTTGCCACGGCCCGTCACCAACTGCTGCGTCGTAATAATCTCCACCTCGCCATTTGGGGTCAAGACGAATCGCTCGACGCCCAATTGCGCCCCAAGCAATTTGTTGCGCGGTCGCTTGAAAACATGTCGCTATCGGCACCACTGTGCGCACACGATGCGGAAACGTAATCGCCCATTCGAGCACCTGCATGCCGCCCATTGATCCACCAATCACTGAGTGCCACGCATCGATACCGAGCATGTCGCTAACCCGAACTTGCGCACGCACCATGTCGCGCACAGTGATCACCGGAAATCGCGAACCATATCGCAAACCATCTTGCGGATGCAGCGATGCGGGCCCAGTCGAACCTTGACAACCACCCAAAGAATTTGTGCACACGACGAACCACTTGTTCGTGTCGATCGCGCAGTCGGGGCCAACGAGACCTTCCCACCAACCTGGTGTCGGCGTGCCTTCTTCGGCGCTACCTGCTGCATGCGAGTCGCCTGTCCACGCGTGACACAACAAAATTGCATTCGATTTTTCGGCGTTGAGTTCGCCCCATGTTTCGTATGCGATCGTCACATCTTGCAGAGTCTTCGAATTGTCCAGAGCGATCGGTCGATCAGCCGGAAAATGCAAAAACTTTCGAGTGCCAGACGGCAACCCAGCATGCCACGCGCCAGTCGCTGGATAATCATGTCTGACCATTGTTGAACCCATTTCTCAAATCGTGCGCACCATGCAAGATTTGCATTTAGAGTTCGGCCCGTTGCTCAGCTTTCGCCGAGCCACATCCCCACCCGAAGGTGAGCTGGCACCGTGGGTCTAACCCCGGTTGCCGGACCATTTGGTCACTCCTGATGCAACTACTTGCAAACCACGCTTTTATTCGTTGATTGCCTAATCAACGATAGCGGGATAGCGTGATGATTAACACGCGGGCGGAGTTGGGGTCTATTCGTGTTGATCTATCGCGCATGCATCGGTGCCACCTGGCAAATGCTGGCGATTTTTGGCAATCACTTTATAAATTGCGGATGAAACTAGCCGCACAACCGGCAAGTCGATGGCGACCCCGAGTATCGCCCAACCGAAATTGCTCGAGCGCAAAAGTGCGGCAACTGCTCTGCTGCCCGACCGAATTATCGCATCACGACTGACCCACTGCAGTGCCGTCGTGCATTGTTCAGTAGTCAAACCAAGTGACTGCAGATCTGCTTTTTGATGCGCAACAATTTTTGCCTCGGTTTTGATCCGACGCTCGATAAATAAAACACAGCGCGCGCAAAAGGCGCAGTCACCATCCCAAATCAAAAAATCTGTCGCGTGCTTCGTCACAGATAGAACGATAGTTGCGCTGATTGACCAAGACGCGCACAGATACGATGATTTTGTGAAGTATCGCTTTTTATTGCGACCAAGTTGGATTGCCTTGCATGTGACTGTCGTCGCGGCAATTACCTTAATGGTCAATCTCGGGCTGTGGCAATACGACCGTTACCACGAGCGAGTCGACTTCAACGAAATCGTCTCAAGTCGAATCATTTCTCAGCCAAAAGACTTGACAGAATTTCTCGGCGATTTGCGTGACGACAAGTTAACCGCTTCTGATCTCGAATGGCTGAATGTTTCGGTGTCTGGCACTTATCTTGACGAGCAATCTCTGCTCGCCGTGAATCGTTCACAAGAAGGCATCTCGGGGGTCGACCCGCTCACGCCACTATCAATTGACAGCGGCTCAACAAAGCAAGTAGTCCTCGTCAACCGCGGTTTCATCTCGCAAAGAACCGATACACCAAAAGCGCCGACAGGCACGGTCAAGATCATCGCTCGGGTGCGAGTTTCTGAGTCGCGTCGCTTTGGCGAACTCAGCGACCAAGCCACAGGCGTCTTGGACGAGATCATCAACATCGACCTGCCACGGTTGTCAGCGCAGATTGAAAATCTAAACACTGAGGTTTACCTCGAAGTTCTCGACTCACAACCGCAAGACTCGCCAGTCTTAGCGCGCATCGCCGACCCAGTCTTGTCAACAGGCTCCCACTTGAGCTACACCGCTCAGTGGTTTATTTTTTCGCTGTTCGTTGCCGCCGGATGGATTATCGTCGTGCGTCGCAAACTCAAATCAATCTAAGTTTTCGACAAACCCTTCGAGTTGACGCAAGTTTCGACACTCAAAAACACCGTCGGTGTGAGCACCATATTCGCCGACAATCGAATCACCAGTATTCCAATAAGACTTCGGTTCTGGGTTCAACCAATAAACATGACGGGCGCGCTTGCGCATTTCTTTGACCACCCAAGACTGCGCCGCGTGATAATTGTTGCGTGCATCACCCAGCAACAACACCGTCGTCTTTGAGTTGATGTCTTTGCCGTATCGCTCAAAGAACACCTCAAACGCATGGCCGTAGTCGCTATGGCCATCGACCCAAACCACATCGGCTTCGGTATTCACACGATTGATCGCTTCGCCGATATCTTCGGTTGACTTAAAAAATTTGGTCACCTCATCGATGCCATCAATAAATACGAACGACCGCACCTTCGAAAACTGATTTTGAATCGCGTATACGAACATCAGAGTAAATCGAGCAAAAGCGGCGACGCTGCCAGAAATATCAGCAACGACCATCAACTCTGGTTTCGCCGGTCGTGGATAGCGAAACTTCGGATCAGCAGGCACACCGCCATAACTCAGCGAATGTCGCACGGTATTGCGAAAATCAAGCGGACCTTTGCGACCATGGCGACGCTTGCGCGCTAGTCGCGCCGCAAGTTTTCGGGTCAACGGATACAACGCTTTCTTCAAACTTTGCATCTCGTCTCGACTTGCGTGCATGAACTCGACATCTTCTGGCAATGGCTTGCGCAACGTCTTGGCCATCGCTTCGGCGCCGCGATCGGCAACCAGTCGACGACGAATCTCTGATTCGACTTCTTGCTTGAACTGTTCGATGCGACTTTCAAACTCGTCTTTTTCGAGTCGTTCTTCGAGCGACGAAAGTTTTTGATCGCTCATCTCGCGATTCGCATCCATCAACTTCTGCAACATGTTGTCGAGATCAAGATTGCGCAGCGTGCGATACAAATAGTAAGTGCCGCCCACTGGTCGGCCTGGCTCCATGCCGGCGAAGCGTTGCACCGATTGTTTGGCCAAGGCTCGCATCATCGCTTGGTCGCCACTCATCAACGCGCGCATCAACATCGCCGCGATTTCTTCTGGCGTCAGTGAATCCATTCCGCCGCCAGAGCCCTTGCCTTCGCCTTGACCCTTGACTTGGTCCATTTGTTCTTGCATCTCGCGCCAGAAATCATCTGGTTGCCCATCTTGGGCTATTTCATATTCGGGGCCACGCAACGAGAAATAAACTTCGAAAATAGTTTCAAAAACTCGCCAGTGGGCATTGTTCTTAACCAATGTTGCACCGAGCGCATATTTGAACGCATCTCGGTCTTCGATCGGTATCACCTTGACTGCTTCCATCGCGTCAAGGTTCTCGGTCAAACTCACCGGCAGACCCGCATTGCGCAACTCGACAATGAAACCCGACATCAGGTCAAGCACGGGCATCTTAAAAACTCACTTCGTAACTGAAAGTTCTTTGGCCGCTTTAGCTATGTCGGTCTGATATTTCAAAAGGATGTGCAGAGTCTCTTTTGCTTCTTTCTCGTCGATCGTTTCGATACCGAGCAGCATCAACGTGCGAGCCCAATCGAGAGTTTCGCTGACAGACGGCGCCTTCTTGAGATCAAGTTGACGGATGCTGCGCACGATGCGGGCAATTTGATCCGCCAAATTTTCGCTGATGTCGGGCACTTTATTCAGCACGATTTCTTTTTCGCGCTCGAGGTCTGGATAATCAACATGCAGATACAGACAACGGCGCTTGAGCGCCTCTGAAAGTTCGCGTGTGTTGTTCGAAGTCAAGAACACCAACGGAATTTGTTTCGCGGTAATCGTGCCCAATTCAGGAATCGAAACTTGATAATCAGACAATATTTCAAGCAACAGTGCTTCGGTCTCGACTTCGACTCGGTCAACTTCGTCAATCAACAACACAACCGGTTCTTCGCTGGTTATCGCCTCAAGCAACGGTCGAGTCAACAAGAATTCTTCGCTGAAAATGTCATCGTGAACTTCGCTCCACGAGTCGCTCGTTTTATCAGCTTGAATACGAAGCAATTGCTTCTTGTAGTTCCATTCGTACAGCGCCTTCGACTCGTCGAGACCTTCGTAACACTGCAAACGAATCAATCGCGCACCGGTCATCTCGGCGACGCTCTTTGCGAGCTGAGTTTTTCCGGTACCTGCTGGTCCTTCAATCAGCACCGGCTTGCCGAGGCGATCCGCCAAATAGACGACACCGGCAATGCCGTCATCGGCGAGATAATTTTCTTTTTTCAGCCCGCTGCGAACGGTGGCGACATCTTTAAAGCGTGGTTTCACCCGCATAACCCTAGCCGTGTAGGCCTTGCCGTTACTAAGCGCAACACGCACGTATCGCCCGCGTAAAGCACAATACGATTAGAAGCCATGGCTATGCCCACTGACGGTTCGGGTCTGCTGCGAGCCAATCTCACAGTGGCCAGCGGCACGGCACTGAGTCGGCTCACAGGTCTCATTCGCGTCATTATTTTCGGCATTGTTGTCGGCCAGACTGCACTCGCCGATGCATACGACGTTGCCAACAACGCACCTAATGTCGTCTACGAATTGCTGCTCGGTGGCATTCTCGCCGCCACACTTGTGCCGCTATTCACGCGGCATCTACACGACGGCGATGACGAGTCAATCAACGCAATCACCAGTTTTGCCATCGTTGCACTTGGCATCATCACAGCAATTGCGATTGCTGCTGCGCCGCTGATCTTCAGAGTCTTCTCGCTCAACCCCGCGAGCGAAATTGATGCCGACCTGTTTCGTCAAGCCGGCACGATTCTGACGCGATTGTTGCTGCTACAAATATTTTTCTACGGCTGCACTTCAATCTGCACTTCAATACTTCATGCACAAAAGCAATTTTTCGCCGCCGCGTGGACACCCGTGCTGGCAAACCTCGTGACTATCGCATCATTACTTTTCGTTAGTCGCGTCAGCACTGTCAACCCACCCACGCTCGGCGAAGTTGTCGATAATAATTCGCTGCAATGGCTGCTCGGAATGGGCTCAACCTCAGGCATCATCGTGATGACGCTCGGCATGTTCATCGCTTTGCGCCGTAGTAGCACCGCATTGAAATGGCACTTCGATCTGTCGCACACAGCCGTCAAGCAATTGCTCAATCTCTCAGGCTGGGCAATTGGATACATCGCCGCCAACCAAGTTGCACTCGTGATAATCAAAAATCTCGCCCGCCCAGGCAGCGGCAATGTCGACGCGTACTCAAAGGCATTTACATTTTTTTCATTGCCGCACGGCTTGTTGGCAGTTTCGATTGCTACAACTTTCGTGCCCGAACTTGCACGAGCAGTCGCGCAAAACAACAAACAAGAATTTAATCGTCGGTTTTTCTCTGGTATTCGGCTAACTGCAATGGCGACGATTCCCGCGTCGCTCGTGCTGGTCATTTTCGCCAAACCGATCGTCGCGCTGTTGTTGCAATACGGCAACTTCGACGCGTCGGCGACGACAAATACTGCGCGTGCGCTGATGGGGCTTGGGTTCGGCTTATCGGGTTTTTCGATTTATCTTTTCGTCTTGCGCGGTTTCTATAGTCATGGCGATACACGTACACCGTTTTTCATCAACTTGTTTGAAAACGCGCTTAACATCATTTTTGCGATCTTGCTCGTCGACAAATATGACGTTCTCGGTTTGGGTTTGGCGTTTTCGTTTGCCTATTTGATTTCGAGTGTTGTGGCGATCTATGTGTTGCGCCGCAAGACCACAACGCTTTCGCAAACTAACTAGCCAGCACCACTAAATCGTCGCGGTGAATCACTTCGGCTGAGACGCCGTCGCCAAGGTCGGCGCTCTTTTGACCCGCACCAGCACTCGCCTGCACTGAACTAACACTCGCCATGCCGCGGGCAATCACCGAGCCTGAACTATCGAGAACCTCAATCGTGTCGCCTGACTCAAAGTCGCCCGAGACGAACTTGACACCTGCATGCAGCAATGAAACATTGCGATTGAGCACGGCATCGCGCGCACCGTCGTCAATAGTCACTGAACCGGTGGCTTGCGCGGCAAACGCAATCCATAACTTGCGAGCGCTTAATTCTCGCTGACGTGGCAAGAATTGAGTGCCTGCACCTGGCACTTGATTGACGGCATCAACCACGACGTTCTTTCGTTGCGCTGCAGCAATAACCGTGCGCACACCAGACCACGAAGCAATTCGCGCCGCAGCAAGTTTCGAGGCCATGCCACCACTACCAACACTGTTAGCAGAGTTGCCCGCGCGCACCGACAGCAACTCGTCATCGGCACTTACAGTTTCAACGAAAACCGCTTTCGGGTCGACATTCGGGTCGGCCGTATAAAGACCCTTCAAGTCTGTCAACAGAATTAGAACGTCAGCCGAAACACTGTGCGCGACGAGGGCCGCAATTCGATCGTTGTCGCCGAATCGAATTTCATCGCTAGCGATCGCATCATTTTCGTTGATCACCGGCACGCAACCCAACTCGAGCAGTCGCAACAATGTTTGTCGCGCATGCAGATATTGATTGCGATCGATGAAATCGTTTGGCACCAGCAGAACTTGTGCGCCAACTAACTGATGGCGGTCAAGTTGCACGTTGTACTCTTGCATCAATCGGCTTTGACCAGCAGCAGCTAGGGCTTGCAGTGTCGGCATATCAGTTGGTCGCTTACCGAGTTTCAAAGCAGCGACGCCACCGGCAACCGCGCCAGATGTAACAATTAAAACTTCGTGATTCGCTTTGCGCAGCGCAGCAACTTCGTCGCACAGCGCACTAACCGCAGCCGAGTTAATGCTGCCCGACTCAGTCGTAATCGACGATGTACCTATTTTTACAACGACACGCATCGCTATTGCTCCGGTGTGTAGTCAAACGAGAAAACGCCGATCCGCACGACAGCACCTTCTGTCGCCCCCGCACGCGCCAAAAGTCGCGGTATGCCGAGTCGCGACATGCGGTCGTCAATGTAGTTCAAGGCGTCGGCATTGGTCAGGTCGTTTAACGCAATCGAGCGCTCAATGTCGCGGCCATGCAGACGAAATTCGTTGTTGCCAAGTCGTTCGACACGAGTGCCCTGTGGTTCGGGTCGAAATGTAACCGGCCCGATTGGCGCAGGCTCGGTTGTTCGAGCCTCGGCAACCAAAACAGCCAGTTGATTCAATACATCGCGCACGCCATCACCAGTCACAGCCGAAATCTTCGGCCCCTGCCAGGCAGCAATCGCTTCGGTGGTCGCACTGTCGGTCTTTGTCGCCACAACTATTCGCGGGCGATCAAGCAACTCTGGTTGATAAGCCTTCAGTTCGCGCAGCAAAATTTCTTCTTGTTCTGCTGGCGAGATTTCTTCCATCGAAACTAGATCAATCAGCACGCACAGAACCCGCGCGCGCTCGATGTGTCGCAAAAACTGATCGCCAAGACCTTTGCCTTGACTTGCACCTTCGATAATGCCCGGAATGTCGGCGATCACGAACTCTGTCGTGTTGTTCAATCGCACGACACCGAGATGCGGTTCAAGAGTCGTAAACGGATAATTTGCGATCTTCGGTTTGGCTGCCGATACCGAACTAATGAATGTGCTTTTACCTGCATTCGGAAACCCGACCAACGCAACATCGGCCATCAATTTCATTTCGAGTTTCAGCCAACGCTCGAGACCGTGTTCACCTTGTTCGGCGAATTTTGGTGCACGTCGACGATTCGACAAGAACCGTGCGTTACCGCGACCACCTTCGCCACCTTGCGCCGCCAACCAACGCGAGCCATGCGTCGCCAGATCGGCCAATGTGTCACCGCTGTAAAGATCTTTGATGACCGTTCCTTCAGGAACTTTGACTACAAGTTCTTCGCCACGTCGACCGTGCAAGTCTTTTCCCATCCCCGAAACACCGTCTTGAGCGCGACGGTGCGGGTGATCACGAAACGCCAGCAAACTTGCCACGTTACGATCGGCTTCAAGCCAAACCGAACCACCATTGCCGCCGTCACCACCGTTCGGTCCACCGTTTACAACAGGCCCCTCGCGACGAAAACTGACGCAGCCACTACCGCCGTCACCGCCGCGAACATTTAATTGGGCTTCGTCAACAAACGCACTCATTGGTCTCCTGTGAGCCTGCATATCTTTGCGTTGCTACATAGCGAAAGCAGGCTATCCAAGGCTACAAGCGACAAACTGGGCTCACCCGTTGCCTATGGTTGTGTAAATGGTTATTGAGGATAAAAATGTGAATTCGTCGCGAGCCGAAGCGTGGGCCGAAACGATGCACGGTCACAGCGTTGACTCTGATGTTGAAATTCGTCTTGCCCACGCCGACTCGTGGGCTGGTTCAGGTTCGCGCGAATTAGTCGATCGTCGCAGGCGCGAAGAACTCGAAGATCAAAAGTTGACGGTGCTTGCGACACGAAGTTTCGGCGCTGGCAATCGTGCGACCGAAGAAGAGCCCGACAAGTTTCGCACTTGTTTTGAACGCGATCGTGATCGCATTCTGCACGCGTCATCATTTCGCAGACTCGCTGGCAAAACGCAAGTCTTCGTCTTTCCGCAAGATCATCAGCGAACGCGATTAACCCACGCTCTCGAAGTCGCCCAGGTTGCAACTTCTGTGGCTCGCGCGATCGGCATCAATGTCGCGCTCACCGAAGCCATCGCTTTGGGTCATGATTGCGGCCACGGCCCTGGTGGCCATGCCAGCGAAGACGCACTATCGCCATATGTCGACGGCGGTTACGACCACGCCGTTTGGGGTGCCGATGTCACGCTCGTGCCACTTAATTTGTGCGTCGAAACTCTCGACGGCATTCGCAATCACTCGTGGTCGCGACCTGCACCAAAAACACCTGAAGGCGAAGTCGTCTCATGGGCAGATCGCATCGCATATGTTTGTCACGATTTTGAAGACGCCGTTGCCGCGGGTGTTGTAAAGACAGAGCAATTGCCCGAAATCGTACGCACGGTCTGCGGCACTAGGCGCGACGATCAACTTCGCGCGTTCATCAGCGCGATGATCAACGCGACAGCAGCAACTGGTCGCGTGGCGATGACCAGTCAATGCGCCGATGCGCTGGCAGCATTTCGTAAGTTCAACTACGAAAACATTTATATGCGCCGCGAGTCGCGTGCACAAGCAGAGTCGGTAATCAGTTTGTTGCGGGCACTTGTCGAGCACTATGTTGCTAATCCAAAACTTATGCATAGCCCCGGCGAGCGCGATCTTTTCGACCCGAATAGCACCGAGGCACTGAAACTTGCCGTCACCTATGTTGGTGGCATGACCGATCGTTTCGCCTGTCGTCAAGCAATGTCGCTTCTCAACTGGCCCGAATCTCAACTACCCCAAGGCATCGGCACCGAGAGATGAAACTCTGTTAATCGTGCAAAAAATGTGGATCGACACTGACACGGCGTCAGACGACGCGGTGGCTTTGATTCTTGCCTTGAAAAGCAAAACAACAGAAGTACTCGGCATCTCGATCGTCGCCGGCAATGTGCCGATCGACTTGGGTGTGCAGGCGGCGCTTTACACAATCGAGATGTGTGGCGCAAAAACACCGGTCCATGTCGGCGCACACAAGCCACTTGTGCGTAGCTTTTCGTCGGCACAAAATGTGCACGGCACAGATGGCATGGGCGACATTGGGCTAAAACTCGAAGGCCGCAAACCAACATCGACTCACGCGATCAGCGAAATGATCGCCACATTTCGCGCTTCGCCAGACAAAATCGATCTGGTCACATTGGGGCCACTAACCAACATCGCACTCGCCCTGTCGATTGAGCCTGAGTTTGCAACTTGGGTGCGACGCTGCGTAATCATGGGCGGTACGGGCGCTCTACCCGGCAATGTCACTGCTGCCTCAGAGTTCAATGTTTGGGCCGACCCAGAAGCCGCTCGCATCGTGTTCGACTCAGACTTACCCCTTGAGATGGTCGGTTGGGATGTCTCGGTTGCCGATGCTGTCATCTCAGATGAACTCGCAACCGAGTTAAGCAAACTCAGCAGTCTCGGCAGCTTTGCAATGAAAATTCAACGCCAAGTACGCGAGTTCTGTCGCACCGAAACCAAACTTGACGGTTTCGATCTGCCCGACCCGATCGCCATGGCGGTCGCTCTCGACTCGAAGATCGTCAGCTCAGAGATCAAAAAACATGTGCGAGTCAACCTTGGCTTTGGCGACACACGAGGTCAAACCATCGTCGATCATCTCGACATCATCAACAACCGCGACAACTGTCGAGTTGTGTTGCGCGTCAACCGCGAACAATTCGTTGGTATGTTGCGCGAAGCGCTAAAAACTGTTTAGTTAGACGCTGGGTTAACGTCGACAACCTTGCGGCCACGACGCTCGGCAAACTTGACGTTGCCGCTGACGAGCGCAAACAATGTGTCGTCGCTGCCTTTGCCAACATTTTTGCCAGGGTGCACTTTCGTGCCACGCTGACGAATCAAAATCGTGCCGGCATTAACCAACGTGCTGTCGAACACTTTTACGCCGAGGCGTTGAGCATTTGAATCTCTGCCGTTTCTAGTAGAACCGCCACCCTTGGTCTTTGACATGAATCAGCCTTTCGCTATCGAAGTAATTTCAACGAGGCTATAGCGCTGACGATGGCCGAACCGACGACGCTGGTTCGTGCGGCGCTTGTACATGAAGCCATCAATCTTTTTGTCAGCGACTTCGCCCAAAACTTTGCCCTTGACCGAAGCCTTGGCAAGTTGAGCAGGAGTAGCCAAAACATTCTCGCCGTCGACGAGCATGACCGGGGTGAACGAAACCTCAGAACCAGTTGCAACGCCCAACAGTTCAACTTGAACTTGTTGGCCCTTTGCGACCTTTTCTTGTTTTCCACCAGAAGCAATAATTGCGTACATATTGAACTCAGAGCCTATCTGTTTGGACAACCGAAAATCACCGAAATTCAGTTGAAAATTTACAGAAAATTAGTCGAGCATCGAGTGATCAACCATGATCCCTCGGCCTTCACAAGTTGGGCAAGTGTCAGCGAAATTAGTCAGCAGACCTTCGCCGATGCGCTTTCGGGTCATCTCGACAAGGCCGAGTTCTGAGATTTCGAACACCTGCGTGCGGGTTTTGTCTCGCGACAACGCATCTTTGAATCGCTCGAGCACCTTGCGGCGATTCTCACGAATATCCATGTCGATGAAGTCAATGACGATGATGCCGCCGATGTCACGCAAACGCAACTGACGTGCGATTTCGTCGGCCGCTTCGAGGTTGTTGCTGAACACCGTCTCTTCAAGGTTTGTCTTGCCAATATTCTTGCCGGTATTTACGTCGATCACTGTCAGCGCTTCGGTGTGCTCGATAACCAACGAACCACCCGACGGCAACCAAACCTTGATATCAAGCGCCTTGTGAATCTGTTCATGCACATGTTGCTTTTCAAAAAGCGATAGACCCTCAGCTTGGGTGTCATGAAACTCGACGCGATCTAAGAACTCTGGATTGAAATCACCAATATATTGACTCACTTCTTCGAACAGTTCGCGATCATCAAGAATGATGCCGCGATAATCACTGCTGAATTCTTCACGGATAACCCTTACGGCTAATGAAGGCTCGCGATACAACAAAGTTGGACCACTCGCCTTCTTCGAGCGCTCTTTAATGTCTTCCCACAAATCGAGTAGACGCGACATGTCAGTTTGCAATTCGTGCTCAGTTGCATTTTCGGCTGCGGTGCGCACGATTATGCCGTGCTCTTCTGGCTTGACGCGATCAAGAATCGTGCGCAATCGACGACGCTCGTCTTCAGGCAAGCGCTTTGAGATGCCATATGTTCGTGAATCTGGTATCAAAACCACGAAACGACCAGGCAATGAAACTTCTTGCGTCAACCGACCGCCCTTGGCGCCAATCGGATTCTTAGTGACTTGACACAAAATCAATTGTCGAGATTGCAAAACATGCTCGATTCGTGGCTCGGGGCCTTGTTCGACAACATCTTCTTTATCGAACTGCACATCGCCGCGATACAACACCGCATTTTTTGGCGTGCCGATATCTACGAATGCTGCCTCCATGCCCGGAAGAACATTTTGCACGCGACCAAGATAAATGTTGCCGTGAATTTGATCCGCATCATCTGCTGGACGACTCACATAATGCTCAATAAGGCTGCGACCTTCGAGCATCGCCACTTGCGTAAAGTCTTTGCGCACTTGCACACACATCATGTAGCGACCTAGTGGCCGACCATTGCGCTCTTTGCCGCGACGACGCTCGATCAACTCGGCGTCAGTTTCAACAACTGACGAACGCGACCTTCGCGAAGAATCACGCTCGCCACCTCGATCACCAGTTTGATCACCGCGTCGACGGCGGTTACGACCACCACGACGATTACGGCCTCCTCGACCAGACTTATCGCCTCGACCAGACTTCTCAGATCGTTTCGAATCTTTGCCCGAGCCACCTGTGGCGCCTGAGTTTGATTCTCCTGTGTCACTTGCTGGCGACGGCGCAACAATCGGCGCTGGGCGCGTGTCGCCAATCTGTGGTTTACGCACAAGCGCAGCGTCTGCTGCTTGGGGCGAAACTAAACGACCTTCTCGTGGATGCTCTGGTAACTCTGGGGAACTCATTAACTGATCCTTCTAAACCTTAAAACGAACCGAGAAACACTGGTTCGTCAATCGCGGTTAAGAGCTAACTCAGGAGACTGAGCGCACCGACTTCGCGAAAATCGAATGTGTGGAGCTCGCGCTCCGTGCTTTCAGGCTACCCCGTCAAACGCCACTAAAGACGGACTACTCACCTAGCGCAGCCGACGCATATAGATACTTTGAGCCAACCCGATCATCAACGCGCTCGATATCAGGTGCGAGCCGCCGTACGAGATGAACGGCAATGGCAGACCGCTCACAGGGGTCAAGCCGAGTGTCATGCCGATGTTTTGAAAAATTTGAAACAGCATCAACGAGAAAACACCCGCAATCAAAAGACGATCAAATCTTGTGCGTGCGAGCCGCGAGATGACCCATAGTCGCCACAAAATAATTGCGAAAAGCCCGAGAACCGTAAAACCACCGATCATTCCAAATTGTTCTCCGATTGCCGAAAATGGAAAATCAGAAAACTGCACAGGGATAAACGCGCCATTAGTCAACGGACCTTGCAGAAAACCTTTGCCGAAGAATCCGCCGCTAGAAACCGCTCTCTTGGCAAAGCGAACTTGCAGCACGATCTGCTGCAGATCTTTCTCGTTTGAGTCTTGGTTCAAGAACGCATCAATGCGGCGCAACTGATATCGATCAACGACACCAGCCACCGTCACCGCTGCAGCCGACACAATCGTCAAGCCGGTGATCATCGCGATGTATCTGCGCTTGGCGCCCGCCATCAACAAAACACCGGCAACACCGGCAACTAAAACTGTGGCCGAACCCAAGTCAGGCTGTAGCAAAATCAAAATAACCGGAAACCCGAGCACAAACAGCGACACTGAAAACTGGTGGTAGTCAATTTTGTCGTAGGCCGCGTCGGCGGTATACGCGGCAATCAAGATCAGCACGACAACTTTCATCAATTCGGCCGGTTGTACTGAGATCGGACCGAGGTCAAACGCAAGTCGTGCGCCACGAGTAACCGCACCGTAAACAAGCACCAAGATCAACAACACACTTGACGAGATATACCAAAATACGGCCCGCTCTCGAATCCAGTCGTGGCCTACAGCCATCACTACTACCGTCGCCACAGCTGCAAAAATTAAAAATGTAACTTGACGCTGAACATAAAAATATTGATCAAACCCTTGATTGATCATTCGCTGGCGCGTCGCAGAATAAACGGTGAACGCACCGATCACACTTTGCAGCGAAACGGCGATCAAAAGCACGACATCGACGTTGCGCCAGACCGACGCCAAGTCATAGCTGGTGCCAATCCATTTCGGTAGCGAAATTTTGGGCAAATAACGAGACATGATTGTTCTTGATTATTCTCGCGTGTCCGACGAACCACCGACAAGACAAAGTGGGTTACGCAACGAAGTCGGTGGTGCAACAGCAAAACTTGCTTTGTCGAGCGGGTCTGCTGGCAAAACTTCGTCGTAGCGATAATTGCCAGCCAGTGCAGTGAAAATGCATTTCACAACGGGCGCCGCAGCCTGCGAACCATAACCGGCTTTTTCGAGATAGGCGTAAGCCGTATACGGCTGCGAACTATCCAAACTAAATGCACCAAACGCCGATGAGTCGTTCCATGGCAAGTTGTTCAAACCTTGCGCCGTGCCGGTCTTGCCCGCGATCGGCAATTTTTCATAGTCATAACCGCGAAAAATGTTTTCACCCGTTGTCTTGTGGTAGTAATCGAAGTTGACCCCTGGTCCAGTGATAACTCGCGCCATACCTTTAACAATTGGGTCGCGCGTCTCTGTGGGCATCGCTATTCGTCGCGTCGGCTTTATCGAAACAAGTCGCTTGACCACTTCGGTTGTACCGAAATCTACGAAACCTGGTCGCGAATCAAGCGTGCCAGGCGCCAATAGCGCTACAGCAACGCGAGGTTCATAAATTCTGCCACCGTTGGCGATCGCCGAATATGCCTGGGCCATCTGCAGCGGAGTTACCGATAGCAAACCCTGACCAATCGCAAACAACACTTGATCGCCGACATAATAAGCCCGACCAGACTCTTGCGAAATCGCGCCGATGTCTGCCAGACGCTTCTTCAACTCTTTGCTCGGAATTGTGCCCGCATATTCGTAAGGTAAGTCAATGTTCGTTGGCGACCCAAGACCAAATTTTCGCGCCTCATCTTCAAGCACGGGGGCATATCCGCGCTCAGTCAAAATCTGTTCACCAATTTTGTAGAAAAACGTGTCACTAGAAACGGCAAGCGCTGACTCTACATTGACCTCTCCGTAGCGACACGGGGCACCGGTCGCCCGACAGATTGAATTTCGAAACACACACTTCACACCCTGCTGACATCGATCATCCGGAATGCTCTGCAGTTTGTAAGTGCCGCGATCATCAAAACTATATTTCGCACCACCTGGCAATTGTCCTGTGTCGAGAGCCGCATATGCCACTAGCGGCTTAAATGACGAACCAACGTTGTAGCGACCAGAAATTGCTCGATTGACCAAAATCGAAAGGTCGGGGTCGTCAGTCTGCGGAAACAACTGAGAGAACTTATCTTTCGGCAACCCTCCACCGAACCATCGAACATCAAAACGCGGATAACTTGCCATCGCCACAACGCGACCCGAATTGTGATTCATCACAACTACCGAGCCGGCCGGGGCTTTGTAGTAATTGATCTCTGCATATTGCGGGTCAAGCGTGCCATCTGGCAACTTGACCTGACCTGCCTCAACACGACGACGAACCAGCAACTGTGTTTCAAGCGCCTGCTCGGCAAATTGCTGCACTTTCAAGTCAATCGAGAGTTGCAAGTCGTTGCCGGCAATCGGTTCGACACGTTCAATCAATCGCAAAATGTTTCCGACGGCATCAACTTCATAACGCACGAAACCTGGCGTTCCGCGCAACGCCGTTTCGTAGGTTTCTTCGACGCCGTATTGCCCCACCCGTTCGTTCGGGTCGTAGCCAATCGACTTGTAATACGCCAAATTGCCTTTTAAAATCGCCCCAAGATAACCAAGCACATGCCCACCAAGTGCGCCATACGGATAGTTGCGGCGCCACTCTTCGCGAACGAAAATGCCCGGATAATCTTCGACCCGCTCCATCAAAAAGAGCGCCGTTTCTTCAGACACATCTTCGCGCAATGGAATTGACTCAAATGGTCCATACCGCTCGTCTTGCATGCGCACAAGCAAAGTCTCAACCGGCACAACCAACGGCCCCGAAAGCCGCTGCGCAAGCGCGAGTCGCTCGGCGGGTTTGCGTACAACATCTCTATCAATAGTCACTACTAACGTTCGCTTATTGTCGGCCATCACTCGACCTGCAGAGTCGAATATTCGGCCGCGCTCTGGCAATAGTTTGATCGTTCTCGTGCGAACTTTGATGATTACTTCTTCAACGTCTCGTGAGCCGACTGCTTGTAGAAACCACATTCGTGTTGAAAGCGCACCGAATAAAACAAGAGCCACCACCCCGAGAGCAACTAGCCGCTTGGGCACGCTCTCGGGCTTTTGCATCGACATTAAACTGAGAGCTTTCTTTCAGCCAATGTCCAACGACAAATAAGAAGCGCAAGTGGCGAAAGTATTGCATTAAAAATTGCCACAACTATTGCCACTTTGATCATTCGCAATTGCAGCCAACCATCAAGGCCGACCACTGTCTGTGCCAGTGGATAATAAATCTCACCAAGCACAGAGACAATAACAACTGTCACCAATCTCATCCACCAAGTTGGTTGGTCAAAAAAATAGAGAAGCAACCCTGCAGTAGCCCCAGCAAGACCCAAGGTGAGACTTGTCAGACCCACTGGCGTTGGCAAAATGAAGTCGTACATTAGGCCTGCGATAAGACCAGTTAATGCCCCGATCGCAACACCGTTGATTGAGCCCGAGACAACCACAAATAGCAAAACCAACTGCGCCGCCACACCAAATGGTCTCAGTTCGGTAAACAATGTCGTCTGCAACGAAAGAACGACCAACATCACCAATACCAGTCGCGTCCAACGACTCGACATGATTGTTAAAAAACGAATCACGGCGTCACCTTCTCGGTGATCGGCTGATAAAGCAGCACTCGCAAAAATGACAGGTTCGTCAAGTCTGCAACTGGTTCAATTTCAAGCACCGGCCCCGCTGAACCAAGTCGCTCGACGACGCGAGACACCGTGCCGACCAAAATGTCAGGTGGCGCCAAACTGCGAGAACCACCGGCGGTCACGATCGGCACACCCACCTGAATATCGCCGAATCTCACTGCATTGCTGATAAATCTCACCGTCGGTTGGCGCGAAGGACCACGACCTTCAATCACACCAGTTTCACGAATTGCAAGATCGCTGGCAAGCGGCACTGTGATCGATGAAACACCAGCAGGTGTCGCGGGCAACGTCGTTACCGATGGCGTAAATCCAGCGATCGTCGTTGTCGTAGTTGTAGTCGTTGTAGTTGAAATTTCGCTGTCTTGGGTCGCATCAGGCTCGACCGGCACCACCGGTGATGGCACTGCTGCATTGCTCTTGGCGATAGTTGTCGTCGTCGTCTGTCGTGGCGAATTGACAACTTTGATTGACAACGCAAAATCAGGGTCGGTAATCAACATCACGACTGAGCGATCGCCATAAACCTTGGTGACCTTGCCGACGAGTCCAGCAGCATTGAGCACCGGCATGCCAACACGAATGCCGCTCTCGCTGCCTTGATTGATTTCGATCGTTTGCGAGAAATTGGTCGGCGATTCGCCAATCACCTGGGCCGTTACGGCGTTGATGCCTGCGAGTGTGGGCAAACCATTTAGTGCCAGCAACTCTTGAGCAAGCCGCACCGACGCAGCCGCCGCAACAGTCGCGCCTTGTTGTTGGGCGACTTTCTCGCGTAGACGATCGTTCTCGTCGAGGACATCGTTGTAATTAAAAATGCCATACCATGCGTTACTGATTGGCCGAGTGATCACTCGCGTTGTACTTTCAACCGGACGAAATATCGCGCCGAAAATATTTCTAAGACCAGATGTCGCAGACGAGTTCTGCAAATCGAGCGTGACCAAAATAATTGAAGTAAGCACCAGCAAAATGATTGCTCGTCTGCGGGTTGATTGAGCGACTGCCACTATTTAAGAAATCGTTTCTATGAAAATTCGCTTTGAACTGTTAGACCCTTAATCGCTTCAAGATTTTCAAGCGTCATACCAGCACCCAAAACAACCGCGAGCAGTGGTTCGGGGGCGATGTAGGCCTGAATGCCCGTTTCGTGAGTTACGCGCTCAGACAAGCCAGCCAACAATGCCCCGCCGCCAGCCAGAACCAAACCGTGACTAATAACATCGGCGGCAAGTTCTGGTGGAGTTAGCTCAAGAGTCTTTTTTATTGCATCGACGATTTTCAAAACGCCTTCATCTAAGGCTTCGCGAATATGTTGGGTCGTGATCTCTTGAGTGCGCGGCAGACCAGTCTTGGTGTCTCGTCCACCCACATCACCAACGATTTCATGCTCAAGCGGCCAGGCTGAACCCAACTGAATCTTGACTTCTTCCGCTGTGTTTACGCCAATATCTAGGTTAAAATCTTGTTTGAACATTGCGATGATTACTTCGTTCAATTCATCGCCACCAACGCGCACCGAATTTGCCGTCACGATGCCACCGAGCGAGATAACTGCAACTTCCGTTGTGCCGCCACCAATATCGACGATCAAGTTTGCGCTTGGTTCATGAACTGGCAGACCGGCACCGATCGCTGCAGCCATTGCTTCTTCAATTATGTAGACAGGTCGGCGCGCACCAGCAAACTCGGCGGCGTCTTGCACAGCGCGTCGCTCGACGCCTGTGACTTCTGAAGGTACGGCGACAATTACCCGGGGTTTACTCCATCGGCTAGTCGAGACTCTTTGCAGAAACTGCTTTAGCATCTGCTCACAAACATCAAAATCGGCGATCACACCATCTTTAAGTGGACGAACCAAACGAATGTTTCTTGGCGCGCGACCCCACATTCGCTTTGCCTCGTGCCCGACTGCAACTACCTGACCACTTCGAGTATCAACCGCCACCATTGAAGGCTCGTTGAGAACGAGTCCTTGACCTTTGACGTACACGAGCGTGTTCGCGGTGCCGAGATCGACCGCGACATCGCGACCCATCGAGAGAGGATTACCTCCCGCCATTTTTACGAATTCTTCTTCGCGAGACCTGGGAAGAAAATTTCAAGTTCGCGACTAGCCGACGCAGCAGAGTCACTGCCGTGCACCAGATTTTCAGTAAATATCGTGCCTAAGTCGCCGCGAATTGTGCCGGGTGCGGCCGCCCGCGGGTTTGTCGCCCCCATCATTGCTCGAACTATTTCCCATGTATCTTCTGGGCCTTCAAGCGCCAAAGCCACAACTGGTCCACGCGACATGAACGCCACGAGTTCGGCGTAAAAACCCTTGCCTTGGTGCTCTTCATAATGACGAGCGAGCGTTGTTGCATCTAGTTGGCGAAGCTGCATGGCGACGATTTTTAATCCTTTTGACTCAAAACGACTGAGAATCTCGCCGACGAGATTTCGTTCAACAGCATCTGGCTTCAACAATACAAGTGTGCGATTTGACATGCCTTCAGGCTAAAGGTTTATCGCCTGCCTCGCACGCAATTGATATCGCCGACCGCGTTGCTAGTTGGGCTTGGCTAAATGGCCGAGCAAATATGGGCGCGCCGCACTGACGATGTACAGCGAACCCGTGACGAGTATCGCGTCGTCTGCTTGCGCAAGATTGATTGCCATTTGACATGCTTTCTCGACCGAATCAGCAACTCGCACGTCATCACAACCGATACTCTGCGCAACCTTTGCCATTTCATCGGCGGGCAAACCACGTGGCGTTGGTGGCGTACATGTGATCACAACATCAAATTCGTTGGCACGAAAAGCCAACAACAGGTCTTCAGGGTTGCGACTAAGCAGTGCGCCTGTCACCAAAATTTTGCGGCCCTGCGTGTTGAAGTCTTCGAAGAATACCGACGCGCAAACTTGGGCACCAGCTGGGTTGTGTGCCCCGTCGATTATCGACAACGGTCGATGTCCGAGCACCTCAAATCTTCCTGGCATTGCAACCATTGCCATGCCTTCATCCAAAATTTCACGATTGATTACATCACCGAAGAATTCTTCAACGGCGCAAATCGCGAGCGAAGCGTTGTCACCTTGGTGCTGGCCATGAAGTGGCACGATTACATCTTCGTATCTTGTGCGTGGGGTGCGCACCGAGATCATGCGACCACCAATGGCCAAGAAATTATCTTCGCACGCAAATTCTTCATCCCGAATCAAACGAGTGCGCGCTTCTTCGGCCAAGAATATTTCGCGCAACAAATCATCAGTCTCACCTAATACGAGAGCACTTGAAGGCTTGATAATGCCCGCTTTTTCTCTGGCTATGTGTTCGACTGTTGGTCCCGCGTACTCCATGTGGTCAAGGGCGATGTTTGTGATAACTGCTACGTCAGAATTGATTACATTTGTCGCGTCCCACCGACCGAGCATGCCAACCTCGACCACGGCAACATCAACTGCCGAGTCGGCGAACCAACGAAACATCGCTGCGGTCATGATTTCAAAGAAGCTCGGCCGAATGCCCGCCAAAATTTCAAGATCAGAAATCGCGCCGATCTGCAAGCCGAATTCAAGATCGTCTATTGGTTCACCATTGATGCAAATTCGGTCGTTGATGCGATTTATGTGCGGGCTTGAATATGTGCCGACGCGAAGCCCGTGCGCCATCAGCAACCGCGTGATGATCTGCGCAGTCGAACCCTTGCCGTTCGTGCCTGTGATGTGAATGCTGCGATATGAATGTTGCGGATTGGCGATCGCGTCTAAAAGCTTCTCGATGTTCTCAGTCGACGGCGAGTCAACTCGACCCGTGCGCTCATAACTTGAATGTTCGTCAAGGTAACGCAGAGCGTCGGCGTATTGCACGACGGTTAAATAGTGTTACGAAGCGGCGCGGCGCTGACGAGTAACGCGAGTGCTGCGATTAATCAGGGTCGGTGCCGAAACCTTATTGACTGCATTCAAATCAATGACGACCTTGGCCACATCTTTGCGACCCGGCAAGTCATACATCGTCTCGAGCAGAACTTCTTCAAGAATCGCCCGCAAACCACGAGCGCCCGTGCCGCGCAGAAGCGCTTGGTCGGCTACTGCTTCAAGCGCTTCGGTTGTGAACTCGAGTTCAACATCTTCGAATTCAAAGAACTTTTGATACTGCTTGAGCAGTGCGTTCTTCGGCTCGGTGAGAATCTTGATCAAAGCAGCACGATCAAGGCTGTGCACCGCACCGATCATCGGTAAACGGCCAACAAACTCAGGAATCATGCCAAACTTCAAAAGATCTTCCGGCAAGACTTTGGCGAAGAGTTCACCCGGGTCTTTTTCGGCTTTCGACTTGACCTGTGCGTGAAAGCCGACGCCCTTCTGACCGATTCGCGATGCAATGATCTGGTCTAGGCCGGCAAATGCGCCACCGCAGATAAACAACACATTCGTTGTGTCGATTTGAATGAACTCTTGATGCGGATGTTTGCGCCCGCCTTGTGGCGGCACCGAAGCGACGGTGCCTTCGAGAATTTTGAGCAATGCTTGCTGAACACCTTCACCCGAGACATCGCGAGTGATCGACGGGTTTTCGCTCTTGCGAGCGACCTTGTCGATTTCGTCGATGTAAACGATGCCCGACTCTGCCTTCTTGACGTCGAAATCGGCCGCCTGCAAGAGCTTGAGCAAAATGTTTTCGACATCTTCGCCCACATAGCCAGCCTCAGTCAGCGCGGTTGCATCGGCGATCGCAAACGGAACATTTAGCAACCTCGCAAGAGTTTGAGCCATGTGGGTTTTGCCGCATCCGGTAGGCCCCAACAACATGATGTTGCTCTTTGAAAGTTCAATGTCGTCGCGCCGAGTTGACGCATTTTGCTTGTATTCGATGCGTCGATAGTGATTGAACACAGCAACCGACAAAACTTTCTTGGCTGTTTCTTGCCCGACGACATAGTCGTCTAAGAAGGCGCGAATTTCACGTGGATTCGGAAGTTTCTCGAGGCTCGCACTTGTTTCTTCGGTGTTCTCTTCATCGATGATTTCGTTGCACAAGTCGATGCATTCGTTGCAAACATAGACACCAGGACCGGCGATTAACTTCTTGACTTGCTTTTGCGACTTGCCGCAAAACGAACACTTGACTAGTTCTGCTGAATCACCAAACTTAGCCATTAGCGCCTCACTTCAAACTTCAACGGATTGGTCCAGAACGATCGGCAAATTCGCGCGTTGAAATAACTTCGTCGATAATGCCATATTCTTTGGCTGCCGTGGCTTCCATTACGAAGTCACGATCAGTATCTTTATGAATTCGATCAATTGGCTGACCCGTGTGCTTGGCGATGATTTCTTCCAAGATTTCGCGCATGCGCAAAATTTCACGCGCCGCCAATTCGAGATCTGTCACTTGGGCATACCCGACCTGTGCATACGGTTGGTGCAACAGCACTCGTGAGTGCGGCAAAGCAAGTCGCTTGCCTTTCGTGCCTGCTGCCAGCAATACTGCGGCTGCCGATGCGGCTTGGCCTAAACAGATAGTTGCGATGTCGTTCTTGATGAATTGCATCGTGTCGTAAATTGCGAACAACGCTGAGATATCGCCACCTGGGCTGTTGATATAAATGTTGATGTCTTTGTCAGGGTTTTCGCTCTCAAGGTGAATCAACTGCGCGCACACCAAGTTGGCGATCGTGTCGTCGATCGGTGTGCCAAGAATGATGATGTTCTCTTTGAGCAAGCGACTGTAAAGGTCATAGACGCGCTCGCCACGGCTGGTCTGCTCGGTGACATTTGGAACGTAATAATTGCGAACAAAATCCACGAAAGAATCCTCTTTGCTAATCGGTTTCAATTAACGCGTCATAACCAACCGACACTTTAATTGCTGACCATCAACGCTAGTTCGTAGCCTCAGGTTTTTGCGGACTATTAGAGCCCGTATTTATAGCACCTTAGTGCTTGTGATCATGCTCGTCATCGTGCTCGTGAGCTTCACCAACGATGTCAATTTCATCGTGATCGTGCTCACCCAAAATCGTTTCGTTGTCGATCGCGCTGCCTTTTTCATCGACGAACTGTGAGTTGTGCAGCAACCAGTCGATTGCTTTCGACTTCGCAATTTGCGCTTTAAGATCGGAGATCGCGTCGTTTTTTTCGTATGCTTTGCGAATTGCTGCCGACTTTTTCTTAACTTGTGTAGCAATGCGTGCAAATTGTCGTTCAAGGTCGTCTTCTGTCGCGTCAAGTTTTTCGGCAACGGCAACCGCACGCAACGCGATGTCGACTTTTGTCGCCAGCACAGACTGTTCTTTCAATGCATCGACGAATTGTTCGGCAGTCTGCTGAGTTACCGATAGCCATTGCTCCATTGAAATGCCCTGTGACTCGAACTGCTTCAATGTGTTTTGCACGCGCCCACGCAAATCACTATTGACCATCGCTTCTGGTGCTTCGATCTCGAGAAGTGCTGCAAGTGCGGCAGTCGCCTTTTCGACAACCGTATTGCGAACTTGATTTAGGCGCGAATCTTCGATTCGTGTTCGCACTGCTGACTTCCATATTTCGATCGTTTCATGTTCGGCTAAATGCTCGGCCACCCATTCGTCAGTTAATTCTGGCAACACTTGCTCTTGAATTTTTTTTACGGTGACGACAAAATCAGCTGGCTCGGTCATACCCGACGGAATCGAAGTGAACTCAAGTTTCTGGCCAGTCGTTGCACCAGTAAGTTGCTTGTCGAAGTCTTCGGCAACCCAACCACGACCAACTTCATAAAGCCAATCGTCGACATTCAAACCTGGCAATGGCTCGCCATCGCGCGAACCCACAAGATCAAGTGTCACTTGATCGTCGAGTTTCGCCGGACGATCTGCGTCGCTCAAAGTTGCATGACGCTTGCGTTCGTATTTGACGACTTCATCAATATCTTCGTCACTTGCAACTAGAGACGGCATTTCAACTTTCAGATTCTTGTAACCAGCAATTTCAACAACAGGGCGAACTTCACAAGTTGCGTCAAAAATGATGTTGCCGGCTTCTTGTCCATTTGTGAGATTGACTTCTGGTGTGGCGATGATGTCGAGATCATGTTCACGCACCGCCAGTGCCAACGAAGCCGGAATTGCATCTTCAATCGCTTGCGATCGGGCTGCTTCTTTGCCGATTTGTGCTTCGATCAATTGTCTTGGGGCTTTGCCTTGACGAAAACCAGGGATGCGAATCTGAGTTGAGATTTTGCGAAATGCGCCGTCTAGATAACGGTCGAATTCGGTCTCGTCAACTTCAATTGAAAGTTTGATTTTGTTGCCTTCTAGGGCTTCGAGTGTTGTTTTCACAGTGCCGAGCAGTGTATCTGTGGCAAACTATGACTATGACGACAAATTCGAATGCTCCTGCTTCTGCGACTCAAAGTTGGAAACCCCACGCCCTGGCAAACCCTCACGACGGCCAATTAAATTTGAGCATGGGTGACACAGTGCGTTCAACGGTTGAACTTAACGGTGTGGCTGTCGGTAGCGACGGCAAAGTTATCCTTGCAAATGGTTTCAATTGGCTGCGATACCGAGTGCGATTCGCCAACGGCGTCGAAGTCGGCGACCTAGATCAACGCAGCATCGAGCCAACCGGCAAGGCCGCAAAGCGACTCGCGAAAATTGCAAAACGCGCAGAATAATTCGCTGCGTCATCACTTTCCTGGGGTGACCGACGGTTGGTCGCGTTTTGACGGACCAGCGGGCACGCAGATGGTCGATGTCGCAATCAACGCGATGACCGAGTGGGCTGCAACTGGCTCGAACGCCAACACTGGCGGTTACTTCGCGGCAGCGGATGCATGCGATGCGTTGCTTGAGTCAACGCGAAGTGTTGTCGGCGAATTTCTTGGTGCTGACCCTGCGGGCATTTGTCTTGGTGCGAACATGACGACAATGACGATGTCGCTAACTCGTGCGATTGCTCGAACACTTAAACCAGGTGATCGAATTGTCGGCACTCGTTTAGATCACGAAGCAAATGTTTCGCCGTGGCGAATTGCCTGCGAACTTTCGGGCGCCGAGCACGTGCTGACGCCGTTTGATCCGCAAACCGGCCGACTCGATATGGCTGCTCTCGAAAAACTCGTCAATGATCGAACGAAATGGGTCGCCGTCACGGGTGCTTCGAACTTGATCGGCACGATGCCCGATCTGAAATCTGTAATCGAAATTGCTCACAAACAAGGTGCACGAGTTTTTGTCGACGCGGTGGCTCTCGCACCACACAAGCAAATTAATATTCGCGAGTTGGGTTGCGACGCGCTGGCGACATCGCCATATAAGTGGTATGGGCCACACGCAGGTGTGATGTATATCGAGCCTGCACTTCTTGATTCGCTGCCTGTCGCCAAGGTTCGACCAGCCAGCGACACTGGGCCGCGACGATTTGAAACAGGTACGCCAAACTTTGAATGCATCGCGGCAACGCAGGCCGCTGCGCGATTTTTGATCGAAGAAGATATGCAAAGACTTCAAGCAATCGAACGTGCGGTATTTGCACCGCTGCTCGAGGGCTTGCTAGAAACGCGAGGCGTGCGTGTCTGGGGCCCACACGATCTAGAAATGCGTGCGCCGACAGTGTCATTCACACTTGATTCGATGTCGCCTGACCGCGTCGCGCAAGAACTGGCCGCGAAGAAAATTGCAGTCTGGTCTGGCGATTCTTACGCAGTTGAGGTCGCGGCCCAACTTGGGCTAACTGATAGTGGTGGCGTTGTGCGGGCGGGCGTTGTGCGCTACATCGAGAACGACGATGTAAATAATTTTCTTGCGGCAGTTCGCGGGCTCGTTAGTCGGTAGCATTACTCAGTCCGGGGAGTGGCGCAGTTGGTAGCGTGCCTGGTTTGGGACCAGGAGGCCGGGGGTTCAAGTCCCCCCTCCCCGACAAACATAGAGATACAGATAATAAAAATGACGAACAATCTAAATTCTGCAGAAGTTCTACAATCAGCGAAATATGTCTCGCTGATCACATTTCGCAAATCTGGCGAGCCCGTTCGCAGCCCTGTTTGGTTTACGCAGTTCGGAGACAACCCAAATAGTTACGGCGTGATCACCGAAACCAATGTGGGCAAGGTCAAGCGTGTTCGGGCAAATTCAAAAGTTGAAATCCAAGTTTGTGATGTCAAGGGGCGAGTTGATGCGAATGCGCCTAAATTTTCGGGCGTTGCGCGTTTAGTGACTGGCGAGCAGGCTGTCGCCGTGCGCAAAGCAATCGCCAAGCAATATGGCCTGACCTACAAATTGTTCTCGGTTTACTTGGTTGTCTCGGGTCTGTTTAAGAAAAAAGACGGACTACCTGAAACGAACATCGTTTTCGAACTCGAGAACTAGTTTTTTGCGACTTCGAACACGGCGGTTCGTTTAAAGTTCGCCAGCATTTCTGGCAGAGGTTCGACGCCGATACCTACCGTGTTTGGCACTTCAATATGGCCGTTTTCGATAACGAATGGCGGGGTGATATCGCGAGCGAAGTAACGGGCTGACGCAGAGATATCCCCTGGCAAAGTAAAACCTGGCAATGCGGCGAGTGCAAGGTTTGCCGCGCGACCAATGCCAGTCTCGAGCATTCCTCCACACCACACTGGCACGCCACGCGACAAGCACAAATCATGAATCTTTTTTGCTTCGAGATATCCGCCGACACGACCGGGCTTGATATTGATCACAGAACACGCTTTGAGGTCGAGTGCCCCGCGAGCAGTATCGAGTGAAGTGATCGATTCGTCCAGACACACAGGTGTGTTGATCTGTCGCGCGAGTTCAACATGGCCCGCCAAGTCATCTTCTGGCAACGGTTGCTCGATCAACAGCAAGTTAAACGCATCAAGTTGTTTGAGATGCTTCGCGTCGGCCACGGTGTATGCGGCGTTGGCATCGACTTGCAATAAAATTTCGTCGCCAAATTCTTTGCGCACGGTGCGGACAAGTTCGATGTCGCTGCCTGGTTCGATTTTTAGCTTGACTCGCACATAACCCTGCGCCAGATACTCACCAACAACGCGAACTAAATCATTCAAATTGTTTTGAATACCGACCGAAACGCCAGAAGGCACTTTGGTTTTGTTCGCGCCCAAGAACTTGGCGAGAGAAATGTTCTGATCACGTAGTTGCAAGTCGAGCAATGCTGCCTCGACATTGGCCTTCGACATGTAGTTGCCACGAATCGGCGCCGCGTCGGCTACAAAACTCTGTGCCGTCGAGTCGGCGCGTAACATCGGCACCAGAAATCTCGAAAT